>JAZKSP010000067.1:0-8626 GCA_036626005.1 Thermoplasmatota archaeon
TGCGGTAACTTTTCGCTCATTATATCTTTTGCTTTAAAATCTTCTAATTCAGCCATATTTCCATCCCTTTTCCTATGGTAGAGAATATAGTTCGGGGGCATAAGGATTTTGCCCCTATCAGCTGCTTTAAAGTATGTTCACGTCGAACAGAAACGATTTAATAGGTTGTTTCTAATTTACCTCCGGAAGGTGTTCTTATGAAGGAAGAAGCCGATTACATATACGAACAATCGAAGAAACATACGGAGTGGTTTTCCAAGTCCCTGCCGATGATAGCCTCGGAGAACATAATAAGTCCGATGGCGAAAGATTTGATGCTTTCTGAATTACAGGACAAGTACGCAGAGGGACCGCCCGGTGATAGATATTATGAAGGGAACAAATATGTCGACAATATAGAATTAAAAGTCCAGGAACTAGCGAAGGAACTTTTTGGAGTGGATTACGCCGATGTTAGACCCATCTCAGGTACAAACGCTAATCAAGCAGTACTGATGGCTCTAGGTGGCCCGGACAAAAGTATAACTGCTGTAGATGTCTCCGACGGCGCCCATATAAGCAGTGCTAAGTTCGGCTCGGTCGGCATGAGAGGTATGAAGCCCAAAACCTATCCTTTCAACGTCGAAGAGATGAATATAGATCTCGAAGGTACGAAAGAGCTTCTTAGAGAAGAGGAGCCGGATATCGCTCTCTTCGGTAGATCAGTATTTATGTTCCCTCCTCCGTTAGAAGAATTGGAGGATGTTTTTGAAGAAGTAGGCTGTAATGTTTGGTACGACGCGGCCCACGTTCTAGGTCTTATAGGGGCTGGGAAATTCCAACAGCCGACGGAAAACGGTGTTGACGTGATGACCGGCAGCACTCACAAAACCCTACCAGGCCCTCAGCGAGGTATAATCCTCTCAAATCCGAAAGACGAACAGATGGAGGAGAGTCTCTTCTACGGAATGTTCCCAGGTGTTGTTTCGAACCATCATCTCCACACAATGGCAGCTCTAGGAGTGGCGCTCGCGGAGCATCAGAAATTCGGTGAGGAGTACGCTGATCAGATAATAAAGAATGCCCAAGCATTGGGTCAATCACTCAACGAGAGAGGTATAGAAGTGCTATGTGAACACAAGGGTTTCACTAGGTCTCACACTCTAGCTATAGACGTACAGGACCAAGGCGGCGGCGAAACTTTAGTAGAAGCGATGGAAGACGCGAACATGATAGCTAACAAGAATCTCATGCCTTGGGACGACGTCGACAGTGCTAATGAACCTAGCGGCATAAGACTAGGAAGTCAAGCTTTGACTCGTTTAGGAATGAAGGAAAGTCATATGGACGAAGTCGCTGAGTTTATAAAGAGGATAATCGTCGATGATGATGATCCAGACAAGGTCAAACAAGACGTGATCGAATTCAGAAAAGACTTCCAAAAAGTAAAATTCTGCTTCCATGACGACTTCAAAGCGCACAAACACTACAGCATACTGGACTAGAAAACCCCTTTCCTTTTTCACTATCTATTAATAAATAAAAGAGATAAAAATTTTTATTCGAGTATATCCTCGTATTCATCAGGAACTAGTAAACCATCTACCTCGTCTTTGTCTGCTATATCTATAACGACTACCCACCCGTCCCCGTATGGGTCCTCGTTCATGATCTCTGGAGAAGCTTCTAGGTCTTCATTCACATCTTTTACAGTTCCTGATAGCGGAGCATAGAGGTCCGAAACGGTCTTTACGGATTCGATAACTCCAAGCATATCTCCTTTGCTCACTTCTTCACCCTCTTCAGGGAGTTCAACATATACGATGTCTCCAAGTTCGTCTTGGGCGTGATCAGTTATTCCGTAACGTGCTTCTCCCTCTTTCACTTCGATCCATTCGTGATCTTCAGTATATTTCAAATCATCGGGTATCTCGCTCATTTTAACACCGTTTCTAAAAAAGAACGGAGTTATTTAAGGTAATCGGATTAGATCGAAAAGGAGTTTTCATTCGTCTTCTTCTCTATCGTCGTATACTATCTCTCCCCCAACTACAGTCATCTTTACTTCTATATCTCTCACATCATCAGCCTCTAGTGGATTTTCTGTTAGAACGACGAAGTCGGCCAATTGGTCTTCTTGGAAGGACCCATATCTGTCTTCTTCTCTAGCTGCATAAGCTCCTGCTGAGATGTAGCTTTTAAGAGCGTTGTAGGTAGATATCCTCTGATTCAAGATCGGATGATTGGTGGCACAGTAAATATTGAAGAGAGGTGACAAAAAGATGTCGTCAGATCCGAAAGCCATCTCTATCAAAGCTCTCTGGATATCCCAGTAAGGATTACATTTCTTTAACCTTTCCTTGCCGAGTCGTTCCTCATTCATCTCTGTAGATGACGACCACTTATAGGCATAATTGGGTTGAGTCGATATAACCATACTGAGCTCACGTATCCTTTTGATATTTTCTTGCCAAAGCATCTCTGCATGTTCGATCCTGTGTCTCAATTCCTCACATCGCTCGGATGCGTTTTCAAATGCTTCTAAAACCGTAGAAATAGCTCTATCCCCTATCGCATGGGTCATCATTTGAAAATCTCGATCTTCAGCTTTCTTTATTATGTCTTCCATCTCTTCCCTACTGAGTAAAAGTAACCCTCTATTACTTGGATCATCATCATATTCCTCATGCAGAGCGGCGGTTCTTGCTCCGATAGTACCGTCTGCATACATCTTTAACCCTTTGAGAGATAGAAATTCGCTGACATCGGTTGGAGATAACTCTTCGGCTTCATCGTAGTGGAGATAGCAATTGATCCGCAGATTCAAATCCTCTTTATCATCTAATTCTTTATACGCTTCCCAGCTATCACGATCGACTATATCATGAACTGCCGTAATACCGTTGGAATGTACTTTTTTAATAGCTCTCTTTATAGCTTCTACTTTTTCTTCTTTGGTTATGGACATGATGTCGTCCAGATTCCAGACCACTTCTTCTCTTAAGAGACCTTTTTCCCTATCGACTTTCTTCCAATCCTCGCTTATCCTATCCAATGCATTAGAATTTGCCACGGCCACGTGACCACATATACGTTTGATGATAAGGGGATGATCTTCAGTGACTTCATTTAGATCATCTTTTGTAGGATAGCCAGTCTTTTTCCAAGCAGACTCGTCAAAATTCACCCCGACAACCCATTCCCCTTCAGGGGTCTCAGAGGTCTCTTTTTCAAGATAGTATTGAACGCTTTCTAGAGTCTCCTCTTCGAACAGGCTTACCCTGTTCATATCTAGTCCCTCGTCGACCAAGTGCGTGTGAGAATCAATAAAACCAGGCAAAACGAAATTTCCATTAAGATCTACCTTTTCTTCGGAGCCGCCCATGATCCTGTCAAAATCATCTATGAATTTTATTCTCCCATCTTCTACCATAAACCCATGGTATCTTTGGGATCGATTTTTAACAGGGATTACGTTACAGTTGATGAAACCTTTACTAATAGATAAAACCTCCTTGTATTTTATAGAATTTTTTCAAGTTCTTTACCAGCTTTTTCAGTTGCCTCTAAGACCTTATCGATATCACTGCTCGGTCTTAACTTAGCCACTAGAATAGCTGAATCACCACATTCCTGTATTAATATGCGGGTTTTTGTTAATTCGACCAAGACATACTTCAGATTGTCCTCTAATTCTGAAGTGGCTGTCTCTGACGATCCTAAAAGAATAGCTGACATTGCCACGTAGGTCTCCTGGTGTGCTTCTTTCGGTGCGTCTCCTGCGATATGCATCCCTGTACGTGATACTAGAGTTAGGTTATCTATCTCTGGCTTTTTTTTGCCTTCTTCTAGGATATCCTCAATTGTGCTTCCTGACATATCGATCACAATATATTTTGTAACAAACAGTTCCTTTAAAACTACGCTTAACATAATTATAAATATTTTCCCTCTTCTAGAATTTTTGAGAGATGAAAAGATTATTAAAGTAGAATAGTCTAGAAAGATTGATGAGTATAAAAAACTTTGAACTGAAAGCGATAGATGCTGAGCGGTACAGCAAAAAAGGAGAGAAGAAAAAGAACATAAAGATAAATCACAATAGCTCCGTCACCAAAATAAATAAAATCGATTCGAAGACAAATCAAGTCGATTTTAGATTCACCGCAAATTATTCTGGTATGGGTGTGATCAAAATAGAGGGTGGTCTAAGATATATAGGTGAACATCCAGACCTTGCTGAGAATTGGAGAAAGAAAAACGAGATGCCGAACGAAGTAGCGAAGGAGATCCATACAACTATAATCAATAACTGTATCCCTCAATCTGTAACTATAGCGAAAGATCTGAATCTACCCCCGCCTATACCTCTGCCGCAGGTGAACATGCCGGAAGAGGAGTCCAATACAACTTCCTCTAAAGGTGGAATGGAAGTAGCTTGATATGTCCTATTATGAAGGTATTCTGATAACAACGGATGATAGGTCTAACGCGGCGGCTATAGGGGCCGAGATCAAAGGTGATAAGATCGGATGCCAGGTTTATTTGCCTTCTGATACTGGTAGAAGATTGGATGAAGGAGTTCGATTCACCTATTCCTTGACAAAAGATCCTGAATTGTTTTACAAAGCGGCTCTGACTGGACACGATGAACCGGATATGTCCGAATTGACCGCTAAAGATTTGAAAAATGAAGGCGAGGATTTCTTCTATCCTTCAGAAGCTACTAAAATCTATTTCTGTGAAGTGAAACGCACGAAAAAAATTACTGAAAAAGATGAATATGGTGAGGCGAAGATAAAATTGATAGAGGCCGAGGTACTAAAAGAAAAAGGTACTAAAGAATATATAGGTAGGGAGAATCCATTTGTTGATGCGATGGTCTACGCGAGCAGGATGTTCGTGGCGGATGAAGAGCAAAAAGAGCGGATAGAGAAAAGAGTAGAATCCATATTAGAAGGATCTGAATCCGATTTGAAGCGAAAGATACTCGAATTCGTTGAGAGGTGAATTGATGAAATTTGATCTGCATATCCACTCGGCGTATTCGGACGATTCTGATATAACTCCTGAAGAGATAATCAAGACCGCTGAAAATATAGGATTGGATGGTATCGCATTTTTGGATCATAATAGTTTAGAGGGATATTTCAAATCAAAGGACTTAGATACCGACCTTATCATCATCCCAGCTATGGAAGTTAGTACTCGTGATGGACATATCATGGCTCTTGGTGTACAGGAAGAAATAGAAGACCGGCTTTCCATTGAGGAAACTACAGAGAGGATAAGAGAAATAGGTGGGCTTTCGATCGCAGTTCATCCTAACAGGTTATTGTCTGGGCTCGGTGAGAAAAAAGTTCGAGATAACGATTGGGACGCTATCGAAGGATTCAACAGTAGGAGTTGGGCATGGAAAAACGAGAAAGCACAAAAACTCGCAGATGATATGGGCCTTCCAGTTACCGGTGGAAGTGACGCTCACCGTTTGAAAACTATCGGAAAGGCCTTTACCTTCTTTGAAAATGTAGGTAATTGGGAGGATGCTATCGAAGAGATCGAGAGGGGCAATACTGATGTAGGTGGAGAAAGCAGAACTCTATCACAAAATCTGTTTTACGTGAAAAGAACTTTTTCGAGATGGGTGAAAAGGGGCTTTAGAAGGATATGATCACTTTGAATTGATACGATAAATTGAGTCCAAAACACTTACAACTAAAGCTCCTAAGACTGCGGGGATCAACCATTCGGGGAAAGTGGGATTCGCTTCAAACGCTCTAACCACAGGCGCCCTCAATCCACCTAGAATCAATCCGAATAGAAATACTAAAGTGTCAGTCCTGCGCTTTTTGAAAAGAACTTCTACGAGTTTAGCAAAGCTGAATAACCCGATCACTGCTCCGAGCATGAAGACGACTATAACAAGTATATCGAGGCTATTTAGGGCGTCTATCATATATTTATATTGTTGTAAAAGTATTAAGATGAATGAACCGGAGATTCCGGGCAGTATCATAGTCGGTATAGCGACAGCACCAGAAATGAATATGACAGGTAACGTATGGTTTGCTTCAAATGGAGAGAGACTCGCGATATAGAAGGAAAACAGGAATCCGACTATCCCTGAGATTAATAGTGTCGGCTTGAAGCTATCTATCTTGTGGTAAATTGTTCCCCCTGATGCGAGGATCAGGCCGAAGAAGAAAGAAAAGGTCATGGCTTGATAGTTCTCTAAGAAAGTACCTATAAGTCGTGCCAACACTAGGGTTGCTAATGCTATTCCTATGATCAAAGGAGAAAGAAACTCATAATCTACTGCTTTCATATCTTCTATAAATTTTTCCTTGCCTTCCCGAAAAACCGATAAAGAACTCCTCAGAGGGATCGTATTGACGGCGTGTATGAGCCTCTCATATATCCCCATCAAGAGAGCCATGGTACCTCCTGAGACTCCAGGCGTGATATTCGCTAGGCCCATCACGATCCCTTCGAGGAACCATTTGATAGAACTTTTGACCTTCATTTCAATGGGGGTGCAAGGATTTATTCGTTGTTATATTTTTCGTATCTCTTTTTCAGAAGAAGGAGATGAGTAGAGGTAAGATCACGAACAGCCCTATCCAAGTGAAGACATTCGAAAAGATACCCACCATTATCGGACGGATCAGATTATTCGATAAGAATTCATTTACAGATCTAGAAGCGGTGAGATCGTTGATATCTCGGATCTTAGGATTGCGAACTCTAGCCTCAACGTAGCCGGCGATCCAACCCGGACCGATCAGTGTTAAAGACATAAAAGGGGCTAGTAAAAAAGAAGTGATTATAGAAAGGGCATGGCCTCTACCAATAAGAGCTCCCAATGATGCCATCCCTCCAACGGCTATGAACCAATAGATCCAAGCCCGCCATATATTTAAAACGTCTGAAAAGAAAAATAGGTAAACAGCCAAACCTATGAAAAAGACTGGAGGGACCCATCGTAGAGCCTTTCTGTAAAGCTTTTTCCCCACCTTCTCTAGATGGGCATATCCTTTAACCCACCCCTCTCTTCTTTCTTCCTTTTTTAATCGTTTCAGTTCATTTATGATCCCTTCCATTTTACTCTCCGGGATCACGCTTAAGATTTTTTCATTTTTAGATGATTGATATATTTTTTTAGCCATATACTCTAACCTTTCTTTCCTCACCTCATCTGCGACATCGGGCGCAAATCTTCCTAGAGAGTTTATCACACCTTCTACCAGGTCATCTTGAGATTCCATACCTTTGACAGAGTGTGATTTGCCCCCTTCAGAAAAGGAAAACATCGCCGATTTGAAGTACCAAGCCATCTTCAATTTTTCTATCGGGGACATGTTCCCGTAGGCTCTTTTAAAGGTCAGAGTAATGTCTCTATCTATGAATTCTATATCAACATCAAGAAAATCGGCTACGTCGACTAGTTTAGCCACGTGAGTTTCCGGTTCGATCTGTTTAAATTTTCTGAGATTTTCTCTCACTGCATCCATAAAGGTCTGGTAAATTAGGCTTCCAGTATCTCCTTTTTGGTATGAGGGAAGAAGAGGTTTATCGAGCCACTTTTCCTTTTCCTCCATAGTCTCAAATCGTTTTTCACACAGTGCGAGCCCAACGATATCTGGTTTGTACTTCTCCACAAGAGCCATCAATTCAACATCTAATCTATCTTCACCAAGGTAGTCGACTCCTACCAGCGTAATGTTATCAGTGAGATCTTTGACGTCCATAATGCTGTTCCAACTCAAATGGTAAAAGATTGTACTAAAAGTTTTTTATGTAAGTATTAGATGAAACCTCGAAATGTTTTTTATCATGAGAGGTTGGTAATTTTAGCGATTTTCATGCCTCCTTTTATTGAAGAGTGTCAAAACTATATTGGCGGACGATTGAACTATGCTAAAGAAACCCCCTCTCTAGAACTCTTGAAACAAGGCGCTCCCGAGTTATCTATACCTTCAATTTGTGTTTCCCACCGTTGTCAAGTTGAGGGGGATAGAACTTCTGGTCACTAATTTCCTCCTCGATTTCTTGATGATAGAAAAAACAGAACAAATATCTAGTAAAGATTTTTAAGACCCCTCTTATATGAGGCAGATTACTACCATGAGGAAAGATTGGTGCACCCAGCCGCAGAAACAGGTCTATGAAAAACTGGATACTTCAGCTGAGGGTCTCAGTGAAGAAGAGGCCAAGAGGCGTTTAGATAAATATGGCAAGAACGAGATAGAAAAAGAGGAAGAGATTTCTCCGATCCAGATATTTCTCGATCAGTTCAAAGATTTTCTCATATGGATACTACTGGTAGCCGCTATTATCTCCTTCGCAGTTGGTCATACTATAGACACTTACCTTATAATGACCATCGTTTTAGCCAATGGTATTTTCGGGTTCGTTCAGGATTACAAAGCCGAAAAATCTATAGAGTCACTTAAAGAGATGGCGACTCCCGAAGCTCTAGTGGAAAGAAACGGTCAAAAGAAGAAGATAGGGTCTGAAGAAGTCGTTCCTGGAGATATTATCCATCTCAGTCAAGGTGCGGCTGTACCCGCGGACGCTAGACTCATAGGTCAACAGAACCTAGAAGTCGACGAATCCGCTCTTACCGGAGAAAGTGTCGCGGTGAACA
>JAZKSP010000068.1:0-8469 GCA_036626005.1 Thermoplasmatota archaeon
CTTTCTTGAGTTGGTCTCCCATCTTAGCTCCCACCACGGTCTTTCCATATCCACCAGTTTGGGGGGCTTTAAAACCAAAAGTGGTTTTCGAAGCTGTAGGTATCTTTGGACCCACGAGAGTTCCGGGAGCAACAGTGAGAACATTCTCTGGATCCAGAGGATCAATATCAGGCTCAAGTTCATCAAAAATGATCTTAGTGGTAAATCCAGCACCACCAATGTACTTTCTTAAAAATTCATCGGAAAGTTCTTTTTCTTTGATGTCACCATTTGTAAGGTCTATTTCAAGAAGTTTTTTCCAATATCCCGACATGTTATCTTCCTATCTGGTGAATTTATCTCATATATATAAAGTCAACGGGCGATGTTGACGTCCATAAAAACGAAAGGAAAATTATTTAATCTTCTATGTAGATATAGTTATAAGGGTGTGATAATGAAAGCTTTCGTCATGAAAGAAGTAGGAAAAGTCGATGTTATCGAGAAAGAGAAGCCAACTGCTGGTCCGAACGACGCTATCATAAAACCGACTAAAGGACTTGTCTGTACTTCCGATGTTCATACTGTTAAGGGAGCGATAGGAGAAAAAGAAGACCTAACGCTAGGTCATGAAGCGGTTGGCATAGTAGATGAAATCGGTGAAGAAGTAGAAAGGTTCGAACCGGGTGATAGAGTAGCAGTAGGAGCGATAACACCGGAATGGGGTTCTGATGCCTCTCAAAGAGGTCATTCCTCTCAAACGAACGAACCTCTAGGAGGATGGAAGTTCGCGAATGTGAAAGACGGAGTGTTCGCTGATTATTTTCACGTGAACGAAGCAGACGCCAATATGGCTCATATACCTAAGGGAGTGAAAGACGAGGAAGCAGTCTATATAGCTGATATGATGTCTACTGGCTTCGCCGGGGCTGAGATAGCGAATATACCAATCGGTGGAACGGTAGCGGTCTTCGCACAGGGACCAGTTGGTTTGATGGCGACTAAAGGGGCTGAACTTCAGGGTGCAGGAACTATCCTTGCTGTTGAGTCTGTCGAAAAGAGAAAAGAGCTCGCTAGAAAATATGGAGCAGAGGAGATAGTCGATTTCACACAACATGATCCTGTTGAGAAGATAATGGAACTCACAAACGAAAAGGGCGTCGATTCTGCTATCGAAGCTCTTGGAATGAACGAGACTTTCAAACAGTGTATCGAAGTGGCCAAGGCGGGAGGAACGGTCTCCAACATCGGATATCACGGAGAAGGAGAATTCTTAGAGATACCTAGAGCTGGATGGGGAGTCGGGATGTCCGAGATAACTATCAATAACAAGCTATGTCCCGGAGGAAGAGTTAGATTGAACAGGTTACTTAGACTCCTTGATAAAGGAAAAGTGGATCCGACCCATATGACAACTCATGAATTCAAATTCGACGAGATTGAAGAGGCGTTCAGGTTGATGAAGACCAAGGAAGACGGTATAATAAAACCGCTTGTCGATTTCGAGTAAACAATTTGTTTTTCTTTTTTTTATAATAAATACATTCTATTAGATGGTTGGGTAAACTAAATTATAGACGAAATCTTCGCTTCATTTGATGAGATAAGTATATATAAATCATCGCATTTTTGAAATCATGTTTGAATCTCTCACTACGATGGCTAGTTATTATCAGAAAAAGAAACCACCCCATATAGAAGGAAAAATACATCTAGTGATTGGTGAAGATAATCATTTTTTGATCAAATTAGAAGATGATAATGTAGAAGTAGAAGATTTTGATACTGAGAACAGATGGGATCTAAGTCTAATGATGTCCGAAAAGACCTTCGAAAAATTGAATTCAGGAGAATGGAACGGGATGACTGCCGTGGGCAGATCTTCGATGTCGGAATCGGCACCTTTAGATTTCCGAATACCTGAAGGTGAACAATTGAACGACGAAACCTTACAGATGATGTATCACTTTTTAGTACACTTTTTCAGTAAAGATTATCCAACCGTCACTGAACTTGGAAGAAAGCATTCTAGAAAAGTCCACGGCGGCAACGCTGTGCCTATAGCTTACGGAGACGGTATAAGATCCGCTTATTATACCATCAAGAAAGGAGAACAGATAAACGAAGACGAAGAGGATCCTTGGGATCAGGTCTTTACAGTTATAGGTGGAAGCGGAAAGGCCTTCGTTGACGGGGAAGAGATCGAACTTAAGAAAAACATTTCCATGCACGTACCTCCTAACACGGAACATATCATCAAAAAAGAAAAAGGTGACGACGAGCTAGAACTTCTTTGGATAGCCTATGGAGAGAAAGCCTGACACTAGACTTTAAAAATAGGCGGAATTTTAATTAAGTTCTTTAGAGGGTAGAATACCTGATATTATAGCTATTACAGGCCCTATTATAAGACCCGCCCAGACGAAAAAACCGACGAGACCATACACTACCACTTTGGCCCTTTGTGATTTATCAGGATGCTTAAAATCTGACGAGTCCTCCAAGAGCTTGTAACCAAGGATAAGAGGGATCAATGCAATTATTATCGTCACTAAAACAGCTGGACCGGGATTCGCTTTACTTGCGGCGATGATCATCTGCATCAACATCATCGCTCCACTTCCGATGTAAAGCAAACCTGCTGTCAAAATGCCCAATTCAGGTATATTATCCGGTCCTTTTCCTCTTTTGCGATACTTCCAGCCTGTCCAACCATAACCAACAGCCAATACGGATATCATCGGAGTAAATATCAAGGCGAGAGACTGTCCTTCCCAGATATGTATATTGATCACGTCTATAGGCAATCTGAGCCACTCGATCGGATCCCAAGTCTCCTGATAACCAGCAGCGAGACCGTATTTCCCTCCAGTTTCTTTCTCGTTGTACACAACCACATGATAGGTTCCGCTCTCATTGATTTTCTGGTCATGCCTTGCCGGGTGGTAATAACTTCCCGGCGTAAATGGTTCATAATCTCTTTCTCCCAGTTCACCTTCGATGACTTTTACCCCTGCCTCCTCTGTCACATTCACAAATTCGGGAACGGTATCATTTTCTTCTATACCAGGTCCCATAACCGCTAGATTGGGTACAAAATCTCCATTTTCAGGTAATAATAGACTCAAGTAAATCCTTTCACCCTCCTCCATCTCCATCTCGTAATAGTTCGCTATATCTCCCTCACGCAGTTCTGAATATATAGCCCAGGATTTGATAGGATCTTCTATCACCTTCGCTCCATCTAAACTCTCGTTTTCCTTCGCAGTTTCTGGAACGTGAGCTGCAGCAGTCGAAATTAACAGTATGATGAAGATCGTAAAAGTTACCAACACAGCTTCTTTCACTCCCATACAAGATTCAGCCCCTTTCGTATGATTTAAACGACTTTCTTTTTGAATGCAATCCTCCGAACGAATCAGTCAGCTTCCCGTTTATTCACCATACCTTGTTGCAGCCCAATCGATTATCGGTCCATATGCCAGACCTGCAAAGAAACTAGGCCAATCCTTAAAATTACTCGTAAAAGTGATCGCTAAGGTTACCACGAGACCTAGAATCAAACCTCGCACAATGAAATTCTTATCCGAGTCTATGATCTTTACATCATAGGCTAGACCTATCAAAAGTCCCATCACGACCCTGTTGTACCACATCGCGAACAAGAACATCTCGTTACCTTCGAATCCAATTCTCGTTCCGACACCTACAATGCAGAGGATTCCAAGAAGAGCTCCAGCTAAAACCCCGATACCCACCCTTTTCTTTTTCATATATGTAGGATTGATTTAGAATATAAAAGATTAACGGAACCTAAGCTTCTTCATACTTCTCAGTGTGCTCACACTCCGGATATCCCGTGCAGCCCCAGAATTTTCCATATTCTCCCTCTCTAACGACCATCTCCTCTCCGCACTCGGGACAGCTCTTTTTCTCTTCACCTTTCAGCTTCTTGGCCAAAAAGTGATCTTCCAAGGCCTGTTGGGATAGTTCATCTGCCTCAACATTATTTTCTCGACCTACATGTTCAACTTCTACGACTTTAGATCCTTCCTCAAAGTATTCGATGAGTTCTTTGACTTCTCTATACAGATCCTCCAAATTATCGGAATTGACAGACCATTCTCCATTCACCTGCTTGACCACCAATTGAGAGTCCGATCTTATCGTCATCTTTTCAAATTCTAGGTCAGAATCTCTTATCCATTCTAGACCTTTTATCACCGCCATGTATTCGGCGTAATTATTAGTCACTCTTTCGTCAAGAAGGAGATTGTAATCTTCTCTGATAGTTTCAGAGTCTTTTTTCACCAGATACCCATAAGAGGCTATACCTCCGTCTTTCCCTCGATAAGCGCCGTCCGCATGTAAAAATATTTCACTCATATTTCCGACTCCGTCTATGATATATGAGTCATGAATTTTTCTTAGTATTATAGTTTATTGAGGTAGCAGGTATATGAAGTCTCGATTACTGAATGGATCGGGGATCAGTCGACCTTAAATTTTCTGTATAAACGGACCAAACAGTCTATCGCTGAGCAACCCTCTTTTGAGAAAAGGCCGATCATCAGGAAGGCGAGTGTTCCAACGATGAAGATAGCGAAACCCGCTATCATAAATAATCCCTGATAATCGAAACTGGCCAAGATAGTTCTGTTGATGAAGATACCTACAGCACCGCCGATGAACATGTTGAAAGAGGCGAGGGACATAACCGTTCCTCTTTTCTCAGGCAAGTACTGCTGCGCTGTGGTTATGATCGTGACCTGTAATATTACAAAAGATAGACCGAATCCAAACAGAGCCAAGAGCACAAAATAGATCCCAAGCCAATAGCTTACTGTTAAAAGCGATATAAGACCAAGAACCCCTGCTATGAACAGGATCTTCGGTCCGATCTTTTTCTTTAGAGTCCCCACTCTTCTTCCACCAGTGAAAGCGGCGAGACCGAAAAGCGTCAGTATAAACCCAACAGCTAAAAGATTGTAGCCGGTCTTTTCCACCAGATATTCTCCGAGATAAGTGAAACTTCCAAATACGGCGAATCCCACAAGGAAAAGTAGAGCAACTGTTTTGAGTAATTCGGAGTGTGAGACAGCATCACTATAAGCCTCTCGAAAGCTGAGCTTGTCCACAGTGCCTTTTTCGAAAGTGAGAAATTTGTAAAGTAAGACGACTAAGATCAGTTCAGCTATCCCATAGGTGAGATAAACAATCCTCCAACTTCCTATGAAAGAAAGTCCTCCACCTATTGCTGTAGCGGCTGCCGCTCCAAGAAAATACATACCCATCACAGTGCCGATAGAATTCATCTTGGATTTCGGTTCCTCGTAAACATCTCCTATCAATGAGATGGTAACCGGGAGGATAGCCGCGGCGAAGACACCATTGACCGCTCGTAATGCTCCAAGAGAATATATATTAAAGGCTGCTGCGGCGAGACTGCTGAATATAGCTGTTCCTAATGCAGCCGTAGTTATCACTCTCACCTTACCGAACCTGTCCGCTAAAGGCCCAAATGCGATGGTGAAAAGACCGAAAGGTAACATGTAAGCGGTTACCGTCATAGCAGCGGTTCCAATACCTACTCCAAATTCTGCGGCTATATCGACGAGTATCGGCGATGCGGCGTAATTATCACCCATAACCCAGAAACCCATGAAGCCAAGAAGATATACCAGTAATTTCTTTTCTCGAGGCGTTCTTGATGACATCAAATGTGATATAGATTCTAACCTTTTATAAATTTCGAGTGAGAATATCCATATTAATTGTTTCATCGAAAGAGTTTTTATCTTCTCTTCGATGGGAGGGTAATGGTTCAGGAACAGACCAAAAAGATCGGGATAGAGGATATAACACCCAGTCAACTGTATCTGAGTAGTGAGAGATTGAAAAGTTTAGAGGGAAAAAATCAGGATCTAGAACCTCTACCGGTCAAACACATAGGAGATAGATTGTTTTTCACCGATGGCCATCATAGAGCTTTCACGCTTTTTAGAAAAGGTAGGGGAGAAATAGAGGTCTATGAAGACGAAGACGATCTCGATTGGCTGGAATACTTGATATGTTTAGACTGGTGCGAAAAAGAAGGTATCGGATCGATATCTGATCTTGATGAGAGGATAGTATCTGAGAAAAAGTTCAAAGAGTTGTGGATAGGACGATGCCAATGCATGCATGAAAAAGTTGACGAAGACATGTTCCATTATATCAATATAAAAGAAGAAAGAAATGCTAAAAGAAAAAGCGATATCTGCGAGTCAGTGGTCAGGTCGTTGCCCGAATGGTTTGAAATAGAAAAGGCTATTTTAGATTATATCGAAGGGGTGAAGGACAAATATTTTCTCTCCGTTAAAGTAGGAGACATACCGGTTGGTTTCGTATCTATAAAAGAACACAACGAATATACCAGTGAGCTCTACGTATTAGGGATAGTCGAAGAACTTCATGGAAGAGGGATAGGAAAAAGATTGTTCGAGGTGTTGGAGGAAAAGCTCTCTAATGAAGGAAAGAAATTTTTGACCGTCAAAACCCTCTCTAGTTCTCACCTAGACGAGAATTATAAGAAAACAAGAGAATTTTATAGCTCGATAGGATTCTATCCGTTAGAAGAGTTTGAAGATATTTGGGGAGAAGACAATCCCTGTCTTTTTATGGTTAAGGTTTTGGGGTGAGAGTTGTAAATAAGAAAACTAGAAATACCTTGGAAAGGAAATAAATGACTCTGAACCATTAAAAATAAGGGATAAAACATATATATTCGTGATTCACTATGACCTTTTAGGTGAATTAAATGGAAAAGAAAATAATCAGCATAATCGTGGGTAGTCTGTTACTTTTATCTTTTCTGCCCATGAGTGCAGCTGAGCCAAATTTAACAGCTGCTGCAGAAGATATCCAGGTAGACGCCGTTAACCTCGACGATCCAATCTACGTAGAAGAAGAAAACGTTGAGTTCGGTGTTTTAGTAACAAATAATAACAATACCGATTTAAACGACTGTAACTTGACGATGATAGATGAGAGCGGTATGGTAGTTGCAGAATGGATCAATAATACTGTAGAAGACGGAGCTACAATTCCTGCTAGTGGAGGAGACCATGAATTCAATGGGTTCGAGTTCAATGTCTCAAATTCCGTAGGCACCTATGATCTCACGGCTAGACTTAACTACACGATGAACGGGAACCCTTACGAGAAAGATGTCGGAACCATGGAAGTGAATATCTCTAGTGTTCAGGATATGGACATTGATGTCCAAGCTGATCCTATAAGCCCAACACCGCTATACATCGGAGAAAAGAACTTTGAGTTCAGAGTTACAGTCACGAACAACGAGGGCGATCCACTTGAGTACTGTAATGTGACGATGACACATCAAGGCGATTGGATCGAAGACTGGGATACGAACGAAATTGGGCCAATAACTGTTGATCCTGGAATAATAAATCAAGAAGACTTTGAGACTTTCCGATTCAATGTCTCAGGAACTGAAGCAGATCATGAAGTCATTTATGAACTCACAGCTACGCTTGAATTCAACTTCCGTGGAACCTCGTATGAGGTATACACTGAGACCTTTGAAGATATAGAAGTTGAGAGGAACCTTGATGTTGATGACGCCGAGTATGGTGCCCAGCCTAGATTGATGGCCGGAGAAGACTTCCAGGAGATGATGGTACCTATCGAAAACGTTGGAGATGAGGATATTTCAGATATCTATTTGACATTGAGCGGTCTTCCAAACGACGTATCTCTTAGAGATAGCACAGCCCGTTATCCTGGTCAAATAAACATAGGCGCTACAGAAATGGTCTATTTCAGAGTGGACGTCGCTTCAGATTTAGATCCCGGGACATATGAGATCGATTATGAACTTGAAGCAGTAAGAGAGGACGATGAATACGTCAACATCCTAGAATACGGAACACTAAACATAGAAGTTGATTTTGCTCCGATCATAGAGAGTGAAATCCAAGATGATTTGGTTATTGAACAGGGAACTACTGAAGTGACTTTCAATGTGACTTTCGAAAATACGGGTAACGTAGACCTCGATGAAGTCTATGTGAATATGATAGACAAGGAGCCATTCTTTGTAAAAGCTGTAGACCATTATGAATACGGTGATGATGTCACTGAGCCTGAGATCTTTATAGGAGAATTGAATACAACTGAAAAAGAAACCCTGAAATTCACTGTAGGATTACACAGGAATCTACAGGAAGGCGAACATCGACTATTGTTCAATTGGACTGGATACTTCTACAATGACGGGTCCTTAGATGAACCATCCCAATATGAGGAGGTTGAAGTGTACTGGCAGGAGAATGCCCCATACCCCGCGAATGCTTATCTGGATTCAGATTATCATGCCGGAGAGCCAGAATGGACAGGAGCAAATGCCACTCTCGAAGTCGAAATGGTCGAACTGGACTTCAGCGGTGAATTTTTAGATGATATCGACCTTGAAGACGGTATCAC
>JAZKSP010000004.1:0-35694 GCA_036626005.1 Thermoplasmatota archaeon
TAGATACCATCTTCTACCGTCTCTTTTTGATATATGTAATTCCAGCTATCATCAAAGCGATTCCTAACGTTATCATCGTAAATCCTGGAGTTTCCTCCTCCTTATCTTCTTCACTTGAAATAGTAAATTCGACTGTATAATTGGATTTATTATATTTCGATTCTACCATATAGTCGCCTTCGGGGACCTGCTCTCCTTCAGCATCGGTTTGGTTCCAGATCAATAATTCGGTCCTACCATAAGGTGGAACAGCTGGAATTGAAACGTCGATATCAGGTTGATATACGATTTCGTCATCTTCGACATCTACGATCTGTATACCGAAATTGACGATGATAGGAAAACTATTTGCCGTTCCATCATTTTTGACTTCTACGATGATTTTTTCTCCAGGTCTGTAACTGTCTTTTTCGGTACCGATATACTCGTCTTCATCTAAAATACTAAAATGAGCAGTCAAGTTTTTATTAGTCTCTATCGAAATCTTTATCTCTTGTTCCTCAGATTTCTCTTTGGAGATATTGCCGCTCCAGTGGGTGAATGCCCATCCCTCTTTGGGGATGGCCTTGAAAGTGATTTCCGTGTCTTGAGAATAGTTATGAGTACCGGGCTTAGGATCTGTAGTTCCTGCTCTGTTTGAGTCAATACTTTCATCTAGAGGATAGATATTATTTGGTACTGCGGTCTGAATATTCAGCTTGTAATCGTCTTCACTTTTTTCTTTTTCTCTATCAGCATTAGATGGTAAAGAAAAGCCTGAAATAAATGAGCCGAGCAACAATATCGTAACGAACATTATCAAAAGGCCCTTCTTCATATTTCCCCCTTTATGTTATAAATACAATTCTACAAACTCAGATAAATTATTTTTGCTCGACATCAAACTTTAAATATAAATATACATGCAAGAAAATATAGTAAGAGAGGTAGATTATCCATATTGAAAGTGGCATTTGTAGTAGAAGAGACAATAGACGTGAATCTCATCCTGAAATATAGGGGAATCGTTGTTTCACGTCTAAATAGGAGAAAATAAAATTTCTTCCGAGGAGTTGGTTTCCTAATATATCTAATGTACCTCAGATAGGTTATGACGTTCAACTTCTCACTAATGTTATTTTTCGATCAGTTGCAGAACTACCCTCTGTAGCACTAGAATTTCTTTTCAACTAGTCTTCGTTTATATCAATTTCAACAAAAAATCGCGAAAGTCGGATTTCACAAAAATAATCTATTCTTTACGTCTTTTTTTTTTGATATAAATCCCATTATTCAGTCTTCTCATCCAGCTACTTAAAGCTTCACTAAAAATGGCAGTAGAGTGAACTTTTTAATATACAAACCTCTCTCATATCAAATGAGATATTGGTAAGGACAAAATCGGGTGTCAATCTAATATAATGTCAGATAGATTTATATACCATGATGGTTTTGCTCAGAGTGATGGATGGAGTATCCACCTGGATAGTCTCTATTAAAAATTTCTTTATTATCAGTCGAGCGAAGATACAATTAGGCACACCGCCACATCCTCTTTTGGGTTTGATCCTTGGAGCGACTACTATTTCTCAGCTCTTTTCTTCTATTTCTCTTGTATATATCATGCTTTATTTTCTTTTGATAACCTTTGCCTGCAATGTAAATTGCCTCTACGATGTACATATCGATAGAAAATATAAACAGCACATGAGTTCCGCCGTTCGTACTTTAGGGAAAGAAAATGTAAAAAAGATCATCATTTTGGAAGTCGTAGCGATATTAGGTCTGATCTTATTTTTATTAGACAGGGGCTACTTTATCACTGCAATCTTATCCTTATCTGGACTGCTCTTTGGCTACATCTACTCAGTGGAACCGATCAGGATCAAAGGTAGAGGATTTTTCAGTCCTTTTCCGGTGCTGGTAGGCCTCTATACTTTGCCGGTTTTGGGGGGATGGTTTATATTCCAAAATAGTTTATCTCTCTACCTCGTGGTCTTCTGTATCGGATATGCTCTATTGAACGAAGGTATTACACTGGTGAATACTTGTGAGGATTACGAAGAGGATATGAAAGAAGATATTAGGACATGGGCACATGTATTGAACATGAAAAAGACAATGCGAATCGCATTTTTTTTCACTATATTTGGAGGACTCATAGCCACAGCAGGGGTCGTATTGAAACCGATCCAGATCGGATGGACTCTTTTTAGTACTTATTCCAGTGTTTTCTTCATCACCTTAGGCATCATAAACACCGTGATAATATTAAGGATAGGTGGAGATATATATGAAGCTGGGAGTAAAGGAGATCTGGAAGCGTCTAGCAAGAACGCTGCAAAAAATATGCCAAAATGGTTTATCTCTTCTCGGTACCCACTTCTAATTATGGCTCTTCTGCCGTTGGTGCAGGTTTGAGTATATTAATTAAGTATCTTAGAGGGTAAGGATTCAATAAAATGAATGAAAAAACCTGGTTAGATGAGATGTGTTCCCTAGCTAAAGAGAATCTAGTTCTTTTTGCATTATTATATCTACTGTTGATCAGCGCTTTAGATATTTTATTTAAAATATTATTGGGAACGGAGTCAACTCTACTTCTATCTTACTTTTATTTGAATACCTTGTCATTCAGTATTTTGTATTTTGTGATGATATCGATACTCTACTTTTTCTTGGATAACATGTCGATAAAGAATTCTATTATGAGGTTATCGTCTATATTTTGGCTTCTTGCTGCTGCCCCAATTGTCACGTATGTAGCTAAAGGAACTATATCTTCTTTAAATTTGATGGATTGGTCTTCTATGAAGAACCTCCTTTTATTCCGGAGTGAGATCAACAATGGGTTTTTGGTGATCTATCTTATTATATTGCTGATAGGCATCATGATCGCTGTGAATTCTGAGGAGGGAAAAACGAGGAGCTGGATATCCGGCTTATTTGGGACCGCTTTGTCTTTTATCGCCTTTCTAGTGATATTCTCGCAGTACAACATAACGGGTATAGCTAGTATTGATCCTTCGTCGCTGGCTTATAACAAACATTTGGGATCATTATTTTTCATCCTTTTGTTCCAATTGTCAGCTGTCATATTGATAATTATGTTCATCTGGAAAAGAGATATGTTGAAAGATTATATCTCTAATATGAAGGGCTTTCGGTCCCTTCATTTCGTCACTATGACAGTGTTAGGTTTTATCGTACTATCTCAGCTTGATTATCATATCTTTGAGATTAAATACCCGATCGATCTAACATTCTTTATTCTCCCAGCTCTCTGTATGGTTTTGACATGGCAGTTCACCGCTATGATCAACGATATCTATGATATAGAGATAGATCGGGTTGTACATCCGGAAAGACCTTTGGTCACGGGAAGGCTAGATCGTTCGACCTATAGAAATACTGCAGTAGTTTTTGCTGTATTGTCCCTTCTCATAAGTTTGTATTTTGGTGTCTTCTTGGCTCTGCTGAATTTGACTTTCATTGTAGCCGGTATAATGTATTCGAAACCCCCGATAAGGTTGAAGGAAAGAGTTTACGGCTATATCTGTGTGGGCTATGCTAGTGTAGTAGCATTCTTCTTTGGAGTTTATTCCCCCGTATTTTGGTCCTTAGCTGTTGAACATGGAAGGTGGTTTTTGATTGAAAACGTTCTTTTCTTCAGTGAAGTGTTTTCGATATCCTTGATCATTTTTGTAACGCTTTCTATCTCCCCATACATAAATGCATTATCCGACTACGAAGGTGATAAGGAGGCCGGTGTCAAGAACATATATACTATATATGGGAGAGAAAAAGGCAAAAAGATCGTGACTGTATTGATCATTTTTCTTTTTCTCAGTCCTATTTCGCTTTTTTATAGCTTATTCGATTTAGCTGTATTCCTGCCACTTTCTCTCATAGCCGCTTATATCTACTATATCTATGAACATCATAGACCTATTTTTATTCTATATTTTATGGTCATACTTTATTCAGCCATCAGATATATTGAACTCCTTTAAAATGGAAACCGAAAAAAGAAAAGATTATTAATAATATAAAATGACTTCTCCCATCAGATGACCGAGGAAAGTTTGACAAAAAAACTATTAGATTTTCTCGAAAAAGACAGGTTCAATCTCACTACCGCTTTGATCTACGTTTTCATCATAGCAGGGATAAGGTCCTTTTTTGAAGCTCACGTGGGGCAGTACCACGGTTATGGAAGGTATCTATTCACTCAGCATGTTTTGCTTTCTTTCCCTGAACTTTTGATGGCAGCACTCGTGGTTTATATCCTGACCAAAAGGTCTCCTAAAAAGATAATGAACGTTTTTCTTCTTGGATGGGGCTTGTTACTGATACCTCCTTTCGTAGATTATCTGATATATGGAGCAAGAGGGGTAGAGATTGGTGCTCAATATGAGTACTTTAGTGTTCACGAGATCCTTCCAGCTCTGATTAATAGTTGGAACCCAAACTATATTTATCATTTAGGCAGCCGCGGACAGGGAGTTATGTTCCTCGGGTTGATGATAGGTTCAGCGTCATATATAGCTTTGATAACCCGTTTCAATCAAAAAGTACTCTCTTTCCTGAAAGATAGGAGCCTACATAAGAATTTATTGAAAAAAACCCTACAAACAGTAGCCGGATATTTTGGTATCTACTTAGTCGTATGGTTTATTGGATCGTTCAAGTACATTATTAGGATGGGAGATGAACACTACATAGTGTTGAATAGATTTACCATCCCTTTCTATTCAAAATATTATATTTTCTTTGAAGAATATGATTATCCTAGAGAACTGATATTCCCTCCTGAAGATGCAGGTATACTGGGATTACCTACAAACCTTATAACTAACCAGAGCAGGTTGATCTATTCTTCCTTCTTCATACTCCTCACCATCATAACTCTGATAATACTTTTATATCTCTCTGACAGAGAAAAGTTGAAAGCTTTGTTAACGGCTATACCGAAGAGGAACATGGTTTTAAGTTCGTTGAGCGTATTTATCGGTATAACTTCGATTCAAATGCTAGATCCAGATTTTTCAAAAGGCTTCGCAATAGATCCTACCTATCTGCTCCATATGCCTTACATGTTTTTCTCTGTATTGATAGTCATTTTGCTCGTTCTCTTCTGCTTTTTCGTTTATCGTTACTTTTCATGGGAAAGAGATTTTAGAGATAGATTAGATGAAAACTTCTCGAAATACCATTATTTTCACCTATCGGCTTCCTGTGCTCTTAGCGCCCTTTACTTCTCGATGGTACTCGGTTACATCTCTTTTGTTTTGTCATTTGCGTGGATTGTTTTTTCTGTTTTTGTGTTTTATAGGGAAAGAAGAGTTTTTAGAAAGGATCTTAAATTGGTGATATTCGGTTTGTTATCTTTCCTTCATGGTTTCTACACACCGAACGCCTGGCACAGTTATATCGTTGATCGTTATGGAGAAGTAGAAGTAACCGCTGAAGTAGTCGCTCGGAGACCTCCAATGAATTGGGAAATATTTTTGATTTTAATCTGGATCATGGTCAGTTTCTGGGTTATAGGTAGGATCTCCGGTACTGATTGGGAAGAGATTGATTTTATTTCTTCATTGAGTAAGTCTAAAAATCGATATATGATCTCAATAGTCACTTTTTTCCTATTATTATTTCCTTTGATTTACTTCAGATCTTTTCTTGGTCTATTGGTTTACATAGGTCTAGCTATTGCTACTCCTATCTGGTATAAGATGTTGAGAAGATTTGAAATCATCTCTAGCGGATTTGTATTACAACTTCTTCTTTTTTCACTTGGTTTTCTTTATTTATAATGAACAGAAAACAAAAATTAATTTTATTTCTGATTATAATTTTTATGCCCAAGTAAATAAAAGTTTTTGGGAAAAGCTTTATGTATTCATTACCAATTAAAAATCAGTTCCTGGGATTTAGGAACCCAAAAATGGAGGAAAATGAATGGAAATTAAAGCCCAATTTTTGGCTGTGGTTTTAGGGATTGTTCTAGTGATGGCTACTTTTTCTGCAGTAGCTTCTGGTTTTGGTGGGCCTGTCGATACTGAAGTCGTATTAGTCTCCCTTGGCGGGGAAAATGACGTAACTAACATACAAAGAGCTGGTGGAGAGATGATGCAAGAATATCCGAATAGAGCTCTAGTAAAGCTCCCTGAGAATAGTGAAGCCGAGTTACGCTCTGAAGGTATAGATATCGAAAGTGAGCTTCCGGATAGAACAGAATTATCTGTTAAAGGCCATCGATTTGATACAAATGAAGGTATGCCTGACTTCCCGGAAGATTTGACTATAGATGGTTACGATTCCGGTGAAGAAGGTATTTACTTGGTCCAGATGATCGGACCCGTCCACGCTGAATGGCGAGAAAAATTAGAAGCAAGAGGTATAGAAATAATAAATTATGTACCCAACTATGGCTACGAAGTCAGAATGACGCCTGAATGGGCTGACAGAGTTGAAGACCTAGACTTCGTAGATTGGGTCGATATATATCAACCAGGATTCAAGGTCGCAGACGATGTAGAACCAGGGCTGGTCTCAGTGACTTTTTCTGATGGAGGTCAATCAGTTGTTGGAGTAAATAGCGAGGATCAGATCGTTAAACTTGCGAAACAGAACGAAGTTTATTATATAAACCAGTTTGATGAGCCTAAACTTCATGATGAGATGGCTACACAGATAATCGGCGGCGGATTATGGGTCCTGGATGACGATGACAATCCTGACACAGCTTATCGAGCAAATGGTGATTACGGCTCTTATGCGAACCAATTAGGATACGAAGGATCTGGACATGTTACAGCTATTGCTGATACAGGTCTCGGTGACGGCACGACACCTGACGCAGGACACCCTGACTTCACTGGTAGAGTCGTAGGAGGTTATAGCTATACTAGTGACGGCAGTTGGGAAGACGGCGACGGTCATGGAACACATTGTGCCGGCTCAGTAGGTGGTGACACCTATCATGGAACAGGAGAAAAATATTATAATGATTATTATGCGGCCCAAGGTTCTGCCCCATCTACAGAGTATTTCTCCGTTCGGATATTCGATGGTAGCGGTAATTGGGTCGGACCCGATGATTACCATGAGATAGTTGAAGTCGCTTTGAAGAATTCTGATACGTATGTCCATTCTAACTCCTGGGGTAGCTCAGGAGATGGTGCGTATGCAGATTCTGATGAAGATTACGATCGAGCGGTAAGAGACGGAAATCGTGATACTGCTGAAAATGAACCCGTTGTGATAACTGTTGCTGCAGGAAATGATGGACCAGGAGCCATGCAAGGAGGAGGTTACAATTCTATCGGCAGCCCGGGTAATGCGAAGAACGTGATAACCGTTGGTTCCGTGCAGAACTATAATCCAAATGAAGGTGTAGATGATCCAGAAGCGGTTTCTGGTTTCAGCTCACGTGGTTGGACAGACGATAACCGGGTTAAACCAGACGTGATGGCCCCTGGTGAGGGTATTTATTCAACCGACCCGAACGGTGGCTATCAATCAATGTCAGGTACTTCCATGGCTAATCCAGCGGTAGCCGGTGCAGCTGGCGTTGTGGTAGATTGGTATGAACAACAGTATGGTGTAAGACCCAACCCGTCGATGGTCAAAGCTCTCATGATAAACAATGCGTATTCACTCGCTAACACCCAATCAGATACAGGTGAAAATAGCCCATATATACCGAATCAAGACGAAGGATGGGGACTAGTTAATCTACCTACGATTGTCGACGCTCCTGTAAATATGGTGTTAGAAGACGAGACTTCTCTATTAACTACAGGTGATGTCGACGAGTATTCGATAGAATATGACGATGCCTCTGTTCCACTAAACATTACTCTTACGTGGACAGATGATGAGGCATTAGCTGGTGATGATCCTACTTTGAAGAACGATCTCAACCTAGAACTGGTTTCACCTAGCGGAGCAGTTTACCGGGGTAACAATCTCGTGGAAAGCTGGTCAGTTTCAGGTGAAGGTACGTATGATTCCTTTGATTCTAGTGGAGACGGTTGGGATGATTCGAACAATGTAGAGAATATCAATCTCCACACTGATGATATGGAAACAGGCACCTACACGGTAAGAGTTATAGGTCATGATGTGCCAGCAGATGCGAACAACGATGGAACTGCCAACCAGGACTATTCTCTAGTTATGTACAATGCGGTCGAGGGCTCTAGTAGTGACAACACAGCACCTAGTGTTGATCTAACAAGACCTGACGGAGGAGAGACTTTCCAAGCTGGAGACGTAGAGACTATCTGGTGGAACATGAGCGATGATGAAGATGCGAATACTGATCTTACCGTTGATTTGTATTACTCGACCGACGGAGGAGGTAGCTGGAACGCCATAGATACAGGTTTAGCTGGTGAAGCGAATCCAAATTCATACGATTGGACCGTCCCTGATGATCCGAGTACTGACTGTTTGGTGAGAGCTGACGTTACGGATACTAACGGTGCGACCTCGTCGGACCAAAGTCAGGACATCTTCACGATAGAAGGTACAACCCCACCGTCGATAACTATCACTAGACCCTCAGGTGGAGAAACCTGGAATGCGGGAGATGTTGAGGAGATCACTTGGGATACGACATCTGGAGACGGAACCATAACAGGAGTCGATCTGGAATACAGTGTCGACGATGGAGCTTCGTATAGCTTGATAGTCGAAGGCACAGAAGACGACGGCAGTTATAATTGGACAGTACCAGATGAAGATTCGAGCCAGGCGAGGATTAGAGCTACTGTCTACGACGACAATGGATTGAGCGGTGAAGACGTGAGTGATCAGTTCACAATCAATGGAACGAGTGAATCTAGCGCACCAGAAATAGATACGTTCCAGCTCACGGATAAAAGCAATCCTCAATGGTCTAAGGTTGAAGTCGATTGGGGAGTTTCCGATAGCGATGGCGACTTGGATTCAGTCAAAATAGAGATGGTTGATTCGAATGGAAAAGTTGTTGATTCAGTAACTAATTCTGTCAGCGGTGATTCCGCGAGTGGTACGAACAGCCTTAGGGATCGTAGCAGTGGCGGAACATACGATATCGTCCTAACAGTAACCGACGCCGAAGGGAATACCACCCAGCAAACAAAGACCATCGAACTTTAATCGCTGAAATAGGAACAACAATTTCACTCAAAAACCCTTTATCTTTTTTCTTATTTGCGTGAGATGCATGGAGTCTAACGCTTCGTAGAAGATAACACCCTAATCTTTTTATTTTCTTTTCCCCTCATAGTTGAAGTAGATGGGTGAGGATATATGGAAAAATCAGATATCAAAAAACATGAAGTATTGATCATAGGTGGTGGGTTATCCGGATTGAGAGCAGCACTAGCAGCGGGTAAAAAAGGTGCCGACGTAGCGGTCCTTTCAAAAGTTCATCCACTGCGTTCACACAGCGTTGCAGCCCAAGGGGGTATAAACGCTTCGCTTGGAAACGCACCTGAAGCTGAAGATGACAGTTGGGAAGATCACGCTTTCGATACCGTCAAGGGTTCTGATTACTTGGCTGATCAGGACGCCGTGGAAGTGATGTGTAAAGATGCACCAGATGTGGTTCTCGAACTGGAACATATGGGCACCGTCTTCTCCCGATTAGAAGATGGAAAGATAGCTCAACGCCCCTTCGGAGGTGCGGGAGTCCCGAGGACTTGCTATGCAGCTGATAGAACGGGACATAACCTTTTGAACACCCTTTACGAACAGACCGTTGCCGATAGCCTTGACTTCTACAACGAGTACTTCGTTACTTCTCTAGTTACTAACAACCAGGAGATCCAAGGTTTGATAGCTTGGGATATAGAGAATGGGAAACTCGTAGGTTTCTCTTCCGATGTTGTAGTTCTAGCAACCGGAGGTTACGGCCGAATATACAACCGATCAACGAACGCTCTGATAAATACTGGGGATGGTGCTTTCCTTGCATACGAGGCAGGAGTTCCGCTGGAAGATATGGAGTTCATACAATTTCATCCTACGACTCTCTACGGCTCGAATATCCTTATAACGGAGGGGGCGAGAGGCGAAGGAGGACATTTGAAGAACAATGATGGAGAAAGGTTCATGAAGGACTACGCTCCAGAAGCGATGGAACTAGCTCCTAGAGATATAGTGGCAAGGGCGATAATCACGGAGGCCGAGGAAGGAAGAGTCTTCGAGGACGAATACGTTCACCTTGATCTCAGACATCTAGGAAAAGAGAAGATAGATGAAAGGCTGCCCGGGATAAGACAGATAGCTCGGGACTTCGCGGGTGTCGATCCTGTTGAGGAACCTATACCCGTTCAACCCGGTCAGCACTATTCCATGGGAGGAATAGATGTGGACATCGACGGTGAAACCAACGTTGACTGTCTTTATGCAGTAGGCGAATGCGCCTGTGTGAGCGTTCACGGAGCCAACAGATTAGGTGGAAACTCATTGTTGGAAACGGTAGTGTTCGGTAGAAGAGCGGGTAAGAAAATCGGTGAGATTCTTGAAAAGAAAGAAAAAGATGAAGAGGAGATCAAGAAGGCATTGGAGAGAGATAAGGCGGAAATAAATAGACTTCTTGCTGAAGACGGTGAGATTCTTTACAGCGACCTGATGGATGAACTTCGCCAGGTGATGTTCGAGCACTTCGGCGTTTATCGAGAAGAAGATTCGATGAAGGAGGGCTTATCGAAGATAAGGGACTTGAAAGAAAAATACGATTCAGTCCATATCGATAACAAGAACGAAAATTTCAATACCGCTCTTATCAGAACTCTCGAACTGAAAAGCATGGTCAATATAGCCGAGGTAGTGGCGATAGGCGCTATAGAAAGAAAAGAGAGCCGAGGTTCGCATTTTAGGAGAGATTATACGGAAAGGAGAGACGAGGAATATCTCCAACACACTATGATCGAGAAGACCGAAGAAGGACTAGAACTTCGTTACGAAGATGTAACTCTTGGACAATTCGAAGTAAAGGAGCGTGAATATTGATGAAGTTCAAGATTTACAGATACGACGGGGAAGAAGAAAGCTACGACAATTACAATGTTCCACATGAAGAAGGACAGACGGTCTTAGATGCTCTTTTCCACATCCAGGAAAATATAGATGACTCTCTTTCGTTCCGCTATTCGTGTAGAGGGGCGGTGTGCGGTTCTTGTGCGATGTTGATAGACAAGGTCCCCAGGTTGGCCTGCAGGACTCAAGTTCAAAAGGTTAAAGAACAAAAGAGCGAATTAGCACACTATGAAGCTCTCGATGAGGGGGAAGAACTGTCTGAAAATCATATCCTTGTAGAACCGCTCCCACATTTGGAAGTTCAAAAAGACCTGATAGTTGACATGAAGAAATTTTACGAAAATTACGAGAATATAGAACCCTATTTGAAACCAGATGAAGAGCCTGAAAAAGAACATCGTATGGATCCAGATAAAGTGAGTGAGCTTGAAGATTACACCAACTGTATTCTCTGCGCGGCCTGTTTTGGTGGTTGTCCCGTTAACGGAGAGAATGAAAAATATCTAGGACCTGCGGCTTTAGCAAAGCTCTACCGCTTTCATATAGATCCTAGAGATGACGACGATAGATTAACTCTCGCTGATCACGAAGATGGTTGGTGGGCATGTGACTTCTACACTAACTGCAGGAAAGTCTGTCCCAAAGATGTACCTCCCAATTTTGGGATAGGAAAAGCTAGACAGGAACTGGAGGAAAAAGAAGATGACTAGAACAGAAAAAGACAGTATAGGAGAAAAAGAGGTGCCGGAGGAAGCATATTATGGTGTTCAAACTCAACGCGCTTTGGAAAACTTTCCCGTAAGCGGTCTCACTGAAAGTTCAGAGTTGATATACTCCTACATAATCCTGAAAAAGGCATGTGCTGAAGCGAATATGGAATGCGGAAAGCTGGATAAAGAGAAAGGAAGATACATAGTGAAGGCTTGTGAGGAGATCTTAGAGGGTGATTACGAAGACCACTTCGTAGTCGATGTATACCAGGCTGGTGCCGGAACTTCTTTTCATATGAACGTCAATGAGGTCATAGCCAACTTAGCTCTCGAGTTGATGGGAGAAAATAAGGGAGAATATGACAAGATCCATCCAAATGACCACGTCAATATGTCTCAGTCTACTAACGATACTTTCCCGACCGCGTCTCATCTAGCGATAATAGAAAGTTCGGAGCGTTTGCTATCAGATCTAAAATCACTCTCACAAGCATTTCGATCTAAAGGTGAAGAGTTCATAGATGTGGGTAAATCCGGCCGAACCCACCTAATGGATGCGACTCCGATCAGTCTCGGTGATGAGTTCATAGCTTATTCTTCAGCGATAGAAAGGGCGAAGGAAAGGTTAGAGATTTCACAGGAGAACCTCTTAGAGCTGCCGATAGGAGGAACAGCCACCGGTAGAGGGGCTAACACTCCCAAAGATTTCAGGGAGAACGTGATAGAGGAACTTTCCACCTTATTAGATAGAGATTTCAAAGCTGCGAGGAACTCATTTGAACTGATACACAGTAGATCTCAGATGGCACACTATTCGTCTTGTTTAAAAGACCTGGCTTCAGAATTGATACGGATCGCAAACGATTTGAGGCTGCTCGCATCCGGTCCAAGAACCGGAATCGCTGAAATAAAATTACCTGAAGTTCAACCCGGTTCTTCTATCATGCCAGGCAAGGTGAATCCTGTCATGGCGGAATGTTTGCATATGATATGTTTTCAGATCGTTGGAAGGGAATCAGCTGTCAATCTAGCTAACCAAGCAGGACAGATGGAGATGAACGTGATGGTGCCTCTGATGGCATACAACACAATAGATTCGATCAAGCTTTTGAGTAACTATCTCCCCGTTTTCGAGAAAAAATGTGTTCAGGGGATCAAGGCCGATGAAGAAGTCTGTCAAAACAACTTGAAAATAACTCCTGCACTGGCTACTTTATTAGCTCCAGAAATCGGATATAATGCAGCGGCAGACCTCGCTAGAGAGGCCATGAAAAGAGGTATGTCGATACCGGAGCTGGCCAGAGAAAAGGAGGTTCTTTCTGAACAGAAACTAGATGAGATATTCGATCCAGAAAAGATGATAAACAATAAGTACAGAGACTAATCTTCCTCCTCTTCCGGCAGGAACATCTCGCATCCATCATAATCGAAACGCGCTCCATCGCTCAGGACATGCACTGTGATTCCACTAACCGATATTGGTTTACCGAGTCCTAATTCAGAGGCATTGTTTTTTGATATATTTATACCATCGACTACAGCTACAGTGTTTCTACCGATCACGCGGAATTCTTTCTTTTCAAGATTCCATACAGTACCGGTTCCTTCACCTATTCCTACTCCGCGCATAGCTGGATTTTCACTCACAACATGGATCAACCTGGGAAATCTTTCTCTCTGGGTAAAGTGTGTATCTATTGCCATATCTGGGATCATCCCCAAACCCTGGGTGAGCTCAACTTCCCCGTGAACGAAGGGTCTCTCTAAGAGGTCTCCAGCTATCATTATCGACGTCAAGCAGACCGATCCTGCGCTGGTTCCTCCGATCAAGGCGCCGTCTTCAAATTTTTCTTTCACCCTGTTCATAAGTTTAGTTCCACCAAGAAGGGTTGTGATACGGATCTGATGGCCGCCGGTGAAAAAGAAAGCGTCGCTCATCTCCACCTTTTTCATCATTTCTTCTTCGTTAGCCTCTTTTCTATTTTGAGGATTTATTACAACCGTCTTTGAGCTGAAACTTTCGAACAGCTCTGTATAGCCTTTCATGCTCACTTCCGGGGTCCCGCTAGCGGTAGGGATGATACCTATCGTAGGCGTTCCTGAAGTAATCTTTTGAGCTTTGTTGAAATATTCCTTGAAAAGAGGTGTATCAGGTCTTAAGTCTATATTGCCTCCCATTGCGATTATCTTACCCCTCGCCATGTTTCCCCATATTGTGGTATTCTATAAATAAATCTTTTCTTGAGTTAGATTTATTTGTGACCGGACGTATTTAATGATATGAGCAAGTTCGATCCTAAACATTCAGCGTTTCTCGATTCTGAAGAGAGAAAAAATAGGTTACCTCCCAACAAAATAATTTCCCTTCTTGGTGTAGAAGCAGAGGACACTGTTTTGGATCTAGGCGCGGGAACTGGATTTTTGACATTCCCACTTTCAGAGATCGTAGAAAAAGGAAAAGTATATGCTGTTGACATTCAAGAAGAGATGTTAAAGGAGCTAGAGAAGAAATGTGATGAAAAAGGATGTGAAAATATAGAAGTCTTGCTTTCACAGGAAGGTAAAATTCAGATAGAGGACGAAAAAGTCAACAAAAGTTTTCTTATCAATGTGCTCCATGAAATAGAAGATATGAAGACATTTGATGAAATAGATAGGGTGATGAAAAGCGATGGGGAAATCAGCGTCGTTGATTGGGACCGAGACGTGATAACTGAGAGAGGACCTCCAACTCATGAAAGATTGACATTGGGTGAAGCTGTTGAATTGTTAGAGGAACACGGCTTCATGATCACTGATAAAGGAAAATGGGAAGACCATTACTGGATGAAGGGGGAAATATGAAAGATAAATCAGGTATGGATGAAGCGATGAGACAAAATAACATATTCATCACCGGTCCGCCACGATCGGGGAAAAGTACTTTGATCGGAGAGATCCTCGAAGAGATGAACTTGAAAGCGGAAGGTCTCAGAACGCCCGATATAAGAGAGAATGGGAAAAGGAAAGGATTCAAACTGGTCGATATAGACAGTGGTGAGGAAGGTATACTAGCTCACGTTGATGTAGAGGAAGGACCAAAAGTCAGCAGATATAAGGTCGATTTAGGAGACTTGAGAACATTCACTGAGAAATCGTTAGCTGACGTCTCACAGGATTGCGATATAGTGGTGATCGATGAGATAGGCACGATGGAGTTGTACTCCGACTATTTTGTTGAAAAAGTCGATGAAGTGCTAGAAGCCGACAGGCCGGTAATGGCGGTACTCCACAGACATCAGGTCAAAAAATATGGGGGAAAGGGAGAACTCTTCGACCTAGGAGAAGAGGATTACAAGGCTACGAAAGAAAAGATTAAAGAAATATTGGAAGGTCTTTAGATCAATCCTCTTTTTCTTCCTCGCTCTTCATCCACACTGTGCGCTGTGGGAATGGAATGGTAACCTCTGCCTCTCTGAATTCCTGATCGATCCTGTTCCGAACTACGCTAGTGACGTCCCATTGTTTCATATAATCGTCGATCCAGAAACGGATATTGAAATTCAAACTCGAATCTCCGAAATCGCTGAATCTCGCCACGGGTTCAAATCCTTCTTCATTTATCACACTTTCTTGATCTTCTAACACATGATAGAGTATCTCTTTGACCCGTTCTATATCTGACCCGTAAGCGACTCCAACGTTCACTACGACTCTCTTCTTCTCGTCGGGCTCAGCAAGATTCTTTATCTTTTGATTGGCGATAGAATTATTTGGAAGTATGATCATCTCGTGGTCTCTAATATTGTATAACTTTGTACTTCTCATACCCACGTTTTCTACCCTGCAGTATTCTCCACTCTCCAATTCTAGTACATCTCCAATGGTGAAAGGTCTGTCTAGGAGAAGATGGATCCCGCTGAAGAAATTCGATAATGTGTCCTGTGCCGCGAAAGCTACAACAAGTCCAAGAACACCGGCACCAGCTAAGAGGGCAGTGATTTGTATCCCGAGTATCCTCATCCCTATCACAAGGCCTCCCAGCAGGATTACCACCATACCTGCTTTTTCGAAGATTGGTTTCAGTACTCTTCCGAAGGGTGAAGATTCTCCTCCCCGTCTGAAGGACATTTCATCTAGAACCCCGTCAAAAATCTGATATGCAACGTAAATTCCGATCGCTAGGACAAAAAGCGAGTACACCTGATACAGCGAAGCCTGGACCTTAAACGGAATATCAAGCCGTAAAAGCGAATGGATGAGACCATATAAGAAGATAAAACTTAGAAGAGGTCTTCTGACCATTTTTAGCACAAGATCGTCCAAATCCGTCTGCGTCTTTTTTGTGAACTGATGTAAAAAAGGTGTTGCGAGAAAGAAGACTGTAACCCCGATAGCGAACCAAATCACGAGATTCAACAAAAATGCACCCGCCGGGCCATCTAGAGGAGAAGGTAATGGATTTCTATACCCACCGACTATTGTGTTTGCCTCTGACGCATCAGGCAGACCACCGACATTTATTACCACAGACCGGTTTACCTCATGCTGAGTTACCCCTTCCCTACCGAAAGAAAAGATCACCGTTCCATTTATCTTATCATGATCTGGGAAGGTGGGAACTTCGACAGTCAAAGTGGCTATCTTATCTTCTTCCAATATAAAATTACCTTCAGGAGACAATTCTGTATTTAAATCTTTGAATTCCTCAACTCTTATACTAACAGTATAATTAGGATCTGTATGTTCTTTTTCGATCGTCCAACTAAATGTAGTTTTCTCTCCTCTATCGACCGTTCTTTCATATGGCTTATCATATTCTCCAACTATTGGTTGTCCTTCTGCGGATCCCAGACTCAGAGCAGTCACTGGTCCTAGAATCAAAAATATTATGATTGTAAAGCAGAGAAACTTCTTGGTGTTCAACATCATGTTGATATATTTATCCGGGTTTATAAACTTAATCGACTTTGCCTCTTCCAACAGTCAGATAGGTGATATCTTTACCTAGTTTATCTTCGTCAAGCACTCTTCTACCGTCGAGTACCACTTTATCTTTCATCACGTCAAAATCCTCACCTTCTAACTCATCGAATTTGGCCCAATCGTTCTGGATTATACAAGCTTCGGCATCCGTCAGAGATTCTTCGATACTATCTGCATAGGTTATACCAGATATCAGCTCGGAGAAATTGTCCATCCCTTTTGGATCATAACCAGTAACGTTAGCTCCCTTTTTCAAAAGACTTTCTACGATGGGTAGAGCTCTAGTCTCCCTGATATCGTCCGTTCCTCCTTTGAAAGTCAGCCCTAGAACCGTTATGTCCTTCCCTTTCAAACTCCCTAGATATTTCTCCAGTATTTCCACGGTATGTATGGGCTGCTGTCTGTTTATAGCCAAAACCGATTCGAGAAGTTCTGGTTCGATGTCATTTTCTTTAGCTAGATTCTTTATGGCTTTCACATCTTTGGGAAAACAGCTACCCCCAAAACCTGGCCCGGCATTCAGGAAATCCCTATTTATCCTGTGGTCGAGACCCACACCATCCATCACATCGTAGACATCGATACCTACCTCTTCGCATAGCCTTGACATCTCATTTGCGAAGGAGATCTTGGTAGCTAGAAGAGCATTAGAAGTATATTTTATCATCTCCGCTGTCCGTATATCCGTGACCAATTTCGGTGCGTCAAAACTTTCGTAAACTTGTTTTATCGTTTCTCTGCTTTTTTCGTCCCAACCACCTATAACTATCCTATCTGGGTCTAAAAAATCATTTAAAGCGACTCCTTCTCTCAAGAACTCCGGATTCATACCGAGACCGAAATCCTCACCGACTGTTTTTCCCTTCGATTCGAGGAGTGGCTTGACCATCCCATCGGTGGTACCTGGAGTTACCGTGCTTTTTACAACCACTATATGATACTCATCCTTCTCATCTAGTGCCTCTGAAACATCTTCTGCAGCGATCTCTATAGCGCTTGTATCTATACTCCCGTCTTTCCTCGAAGGCGTACCAACACAGATGAACGTTATATCCGTTTTTTCTACAGCACTCTCTAGGTCCGTTGTGGCTGATAAATTTCCTGAATCGACGACCTTCTCAAGTAGTTCTTCTAATCCTTCCTCATAGATTGGAGGTACTGAATTGTTTATTGAATCTACTATTTCCTCGTCTATATCCACACAGATGACTTCATGACCGTGTTTCGCGAAACCAACCCCGCTCACTAGTCCAACATAGCCGGTCCCTATGATAGATATGTTCATGGTCCTCCAGTTATAACGTCCCTCTTAATTTTTTTGTTGCGTTCACCTGATGCGGTTCGTAGGCTTTTTGGGTGTGGTTTTAGAAGGAGCGTTTACGGATCTTTTTAACCAGTTCTCTTCTCTCGAATTTTGATCCGCAGTTCTGGCAGACCATCTTTCCATCTCGATCAACGGCCAGCCATCCTTGACCACAATCCGGACAGTCCAAGTTTTCCCCTTACTCGTCCTCTTCAAGTTCTAACTCGACCATCAAAACGTATATTAGAAAAATGGTTTGTAAATATTACTGTCGAAACGGGTTTTTGAAAGAAGTAAAATTTTAATTACAAGGTGTTTTCTTCCTCATATATCAAACAGGGCGTGTGGCCTACTGGGGAAAATGAACATTTTCCCCATACATCCAAGGCCATCAAGATGCCCTTAGATATAGCTAGACTACCCCAATCCCGAACGAACAGGGCGTGTGGCCTAGTCTGGAAATGGCGACAGCCTCCTAAGCTGTAGCTCGGGGGTTCAAATCCCCCCACGCCCGTTTTTAATATCCCATTAATTTATTTTACTGTCCTCGCCCATATAATCAACTTTATCGTCTCCATCGCCCTTGTTAAATTGGTAAAGCTTGAATATCAGAAATATACCGACAAGCACGATGGTTACGACTATTGGGCCAGAGACATCAAAAAAGAAAGTGATCAGAAAAGCTGTGATGGATACAAATGTAGCCGCCATCACGATAAGCATAATCCATTCTTTATATGTTACTTTCAAACCCATGAGATTTCAACTACCCGTATAGATCAGAGTTAATAAAGGAAGTGATTTTTAGAATCGGTTTTCTTATTCCTCTTCTTCTTCCGTATCTTCCGTGCTCTCTTCATCGGTTTCCTCTGTCTCTTCTTCCATTTCCTCTTCCGTTTCTTCTTCGAGTTCTTCAAATTCCTCTTCTATGTCTCCTTCTTCTTCCTCTTCTTTCTCTTCGTATTCTTCGATGAAGCGGATCTTCTCTGCATCTAGATTGTCTCTCAGATCTCCAACGATCCTGTATTTAGCCACGAACCAGTTCTGATCATATTTACACTGTTCCGGGAGTACGATATCTATACCATCTTCTGTCTCTTCGATATCATAGTCGAGCTTCTGATAATCCATCTCGAGTATACCCTCGGCTATATCCTCTTTACTTTCAGGCTTGTCAACTATCTTGAAGTCATATTTCAGAGTTTTACCTGCTAAAGGATGGTTGAAATCTATCCGAACTCTTCCAGCTGTAGCCTGGATTATCCTCCCTTGTCTGTTATCTATCTCCACCTGTTTTCCTTGGACAGGTTCGATATCTCTTCTTTCCATCTCTCGCCTGCTGTAGAGCTCTATCTTTTCTGGATCTCTGTTACCTATCCCCTTCTCAGGAGGTACTTCAACAGAATCTTCCTCGTCAATATCAGCTTCTTTCAGAGCCTCACCGAACCCTTCAGCTATGTTTTCTCCCCCGATAACGATCGGTCGAGGACCATAATCTGATTCTTCGTCAAATATCTCTTCTTCTTTCGCCTTTTCTTCGTCTGTAGTATCGAAGAGAGTGGGTTCTTCGTCTTCATCCTCGGGCGTTACCCATATATCGTAATCCACGTAGATAAGATCTCCTTCTTCCATTTGGAGCACCTAATTGTGGTAAAACCTACTCCTTTTTAACTATTTCCTTTTTAACAGATCATTTAACCGATAACCTTATTCATCACCCGGTACAATTACAACTCCATGGATTTCAATATTTCACCTGTGATGAATGCAGAAGAGATACTTGATAAAGCCTTCGGTCGTGCCTCTAGTAAGAAAAAAGAGGCGAAGGACAGGATCGAGAGAAAGAAGAAAACGGCCTCAGTGAAGTTAAACACTGTAGCTCACATAATAGAAGATACAATCGGGAGGTATGAAGATGAATTTCCAACGATGGAGACTTTACCGAGATTTTACTATGAAATAATCGATATAACTATAGGGATCGACGAACTTAAAAAGTCTCTAGGAGCGATCAATTGGGCTAAAAGAAGGGCGAAAAGAACCTTGATGGAGGCGGCTAGAAAAGTCGTTTCACTCGAGGAGGAAGACGAGATTGATAAAGTCAGGAAACAGGCCTACGCTAGGACTGATTCTTTTCTAAAGCAGATCGACGAAAACTTACAATTTTTGAAAGACGCAAGAGATAAACTAAATTCTTTGCCAGACATCAGACCGGAACATCCTACAGTTGCGGTTGCTGGTTATCCTAATGTGGGTAAATCTGAACTCGTCTCTCAAATATCGAGTGGAAAACCGAAGATCGATGTTTACCCATTTACCACTAGAGAAGTTGGGATAGGACACTTCTTTCTAGGACACAGGAAATGTCAGCTTCTCGACACTCCTGGAATGCTTGATAGACCGAAAGAGGAAAGGAACGATATCGAGATGCAGGCCGTTAAAGCTTTAGAGAGCTTGGCGGATCTCATAATATTCATGTTCGATCCCACGGAAACATGTGGTTATCCAACGGAACAACAAGAGGAACTTTGCAGAGAGATAAAAGAAGAACTTCCAGATGTAAAATTCATCGAAGTTGAAAACAAATCGGACTTAAGCCGCACGGATTCAGAAAGATTGAAGATCTCTGCACTAGAGGGTGAAAATCTCGAAGAGTTGAAAGAAAGGATAAAAGAGAGATTGAGCGAAGAGCATCCTATGGAAAATATAAAAGAAGAAGATTTAGAATATGTAAAAGATCCCGGAAAAGCTCCAGAAGAGCCTTTTACGGATTTTGAGGATCTAGATTACTGATCTGATCAGGAAGTCTTTTCTTCTGAAGGTCTGGACTTTTCAGCTCCTTTACCTTTGCTTCTCAGACCTCTAGCTTTCCTACCTGCAGAAGTCTTCCCTTTGAAGACCCTTCCTTTCTGATCTTTCTTGCAGATCCAGTTTATATCTGAATCGTTTTTTATGGAAGGATGCTCCGGATCCACCATTATCACTTCAAAATATTTTTTACGGCCGTCTTCACCGACCCAGTAAGAATTGAGAACTCTTAGATTGGGATAGCGCTTTGAAGTCCTCTCTTCTGCGATCCACTGTAAGTTCTTGTTAGGAGTGATCTTTTTGACCCCCATCCTTTTAGGCCCTCTACCACTAGTTGGTCTTTTTTTTCTCAGATTACCTCTTCTGACCTTTGCTCGAGCTAAAACAAAACCGGGCTTGGCTTTGTAACCTAACTTTCGAGCCCTATCGAGTCTAGTAGGTCTTTCGAACCTCTTAAAATTATCGTCTCTTCTCCACCGTTTCAACCTTTTTCTTTGGAGTTCTTTCAAATAGCCTTCTTTAGGTTGTTCCCAAGCTTTCTCTATGTATTTGTACATGCTGGGATAGGTTTCCATCGATTCCTCTTCCTCTTCGTTAACTATATCTTCTGCCATGATATCACGTGATTCCTGTTTATGGATTCATCCAGTGAAACGGACACATCTCCAGCGGGTATGTTTTACCCGCGACTAGAAAGGATTTATGAATACGTACTATATATGCATTGTTATTCTCGATAGAACAAACTATCTATTGATTAGGAGGTTTTTAAGTTTTCCTCACAATCATCCTAGAGCAATAAAATAGTTCTTCTGGGCATCACTCTAGTGATATACCTTGGAATACAAAACTTTCCCCTTTTTTTCTTACCGAAATTTGTTTTAATCTCCGTTTCATAGATAAGGATATGACCGTAGAAGATGAAAGATTCAGCGTGAAAACTAAAAGCGATTTAGATATCAAAAATATCACTGAGGAAGGACAAAAGATCGTCCAAAAGAGCGAAGTTGAAGAGGGCACCGTGACGTTTTTCGTGGCGGGTTCGACCGCCGCCATAACCACTATCGAATACGAATCGGGTTTGGTTCACGATATCTCAGAGGCGCTGGACAGATTATTCCCAAAGGATATCCATTACAAGCACCATGAAAAATGGCACGACGGTAATGGCCACTCCCATATAAGGGCCTCTTTCATCGGTCAGTCGTTCATCGCTCCGATCACCGATGGAAAGCTCGAACTCGGCACCTGGCAGCAGATAATACTCTGCGATCTAGATGTGAAATCGAGAAGTAGAGAAGTGATAGTCAAGATTGTGGGGGAATAATCCTCACTCTTTCTTTGAGATAGCGGCTAACAAAGCTTCGAGTTGGATCCTTTCATTTGATCCTTCCACCAATCTGAACTCGGTTTCTCCTATCCTGTCAACCAATTCCATTTTTTTCCGGTCATCCATCGGTATATCGTATATTTCATCGTGTATCTGCTGGATTACGTCCTCTCCGGAAAGACCGTTTTCTATCATCAACTCTTCAAGCTGTTTCTTTGCCTCCATGAAGTTACCTTCAAAGGCGTCCTTGATCAAATCTTTTACATCTTCAGGCCTAGCTATATTGGCACTTTCCCTGACTATCTTTTCTGTGATCTCAGAAGTGGTGGATGCAGATATCTGAAGAAGATTAGTGATCCTTCGAAGGTCTCCGCCTACGACGCTGATCAGCAGTTCCTTAGCATCTTGGGAGACCTCTAAATCCTCACCTTCAGCTATATGGTCTATCCATTCCTCCACATCCTGGTCGATCAGAGTTCTAAACCTGAAAACAGCGCATCTTGATTGTATGGGATCAATTATCTTTGAAGAGTAATTGCAGGAGAGGATAAAACGACAGTTATGAGAGTATTTTTCCATCGTCCTACGGAGGGCAGCTTGAGCCTCCGATGTCAGCGAATCGGCCTCGTCCATAAAGATGATCTTGAAACCTATCTCACTGACGGTAGACGTTTTTGCGTACTCTTTTATTTTATTCCTGATAACGTCTATCCCTCTTTCGTCCGAGGCATTCAGTTCGAAAAAGTTAGTTTTCCACTCTTCTCCGTACATCTCTTTGGAGAGAGCTATGGCCGAAGTGGTTTTACCGGTTCCAGCGGGCCCCGCGAACAGAAGATGGGGCATGCTCTCCTTTTTAACGTAAGCTTTCAATCTCTCGACTACTTTTTGTTGACCGTAGACTCCATCGAGTTTTTCTGGCCTATACTTTTCTGTCCAAATCTCTCGCATCTTACCATGTATAGTAAATAAGACTTCGTTAAATTTTTTCCCCTTTACAAATGGCATTTGATTCAAAAAAATAAAATATTGTTAAAACGATGATAGAAACGATAAGATGCTTAAAGTAGATGAAGATAAGGCCCAAGAGATGGTATATGAAAATACCAGGAAAGAATTAAATGAGATCGCCCGTGAGGAAGGTATAGATGATCCGGAGGAACTACCTCGAAAGATGGCCGTAGCTAAAGAAATACTGAGGGCAAGAAAAGTTGACGAATATGTGAAAAAACCCACGGGCCTCTACATAGACGAATGAACCTATGCTTGAGTCTCACAACTTTTATAAATCCGCCATTGTTATCAAAGAAAGATGAGATTCAGAAGAGGTCCTAGAAAAGCTAGTAAGATCCAGAAAAAAAATCTTATAGAGAACGCAAAGAGTTTGGCAGAGGATCCGATGAAGGTCATCCCCGAATGCCAGGATAGTTGTCTTTTCTGTAAATTTGGAAGAGCTAAAAGAAAGATAAAAAAGATAAAGAAATATGCGGACAATGAAAGAAAGTTGAAAAAGTATGCTAAAAGAGGACCAGACCTATCTCAGGCGGTAGCGGGAACGATCCTGTTCGGTATAGAGGAGGAAGCAAAGAAGATCACCACCGCCAAGTCCCCCGAAGGAGAGATAGCTTATGCAAAGAAAGGGGGGGCTACTAAAAAAAGACTGGTTGGAGTCCAGCATTTCGATGATCCAAAGAAAAGACTGATAGCTTTCAGTAAAGAGTCCCAAAAGGGATATTATTTCTATTCTCTTCAGGGTAAAGTGGTCTGCACCGGGAAAAAACCTAAACCACCTAAGAAATTCGTGAAGACAGCTATAGAAAGGATCCCTTACAACATAACAGAAAAAAGTGGAGATTATACTTGTGGTCATATTACTAAAGAGAAGGGGAGATTCGATCTGCACTGGAAAAGCGTCGATGAAACTTTTTCTATATGTGAAGATTGTGCTGGAGATTCGACAAACTTGTTCAAGAGTATCACGGAAAGGATGCTTTCTCCAGATAATTCAAAATCATTTTCTCTTAAAGGTGGTATTGGGTTAAAATGTGAAGGAGACTGTGAAAGTTGTAAATTGACGAGAAATATACCAGTCTCGGATGATTTGGCTGATAAATATTTCGAAGCCCTTTCAGATAAAGAGTTTATCGCTCAATATTCATCGGAAGCTAGGTCTGTTATAGAAGATGAAAAAAATATTTTCATAATTAGAGATACCTGTTATGGGGAAGATAAAAGAGAATTTTTAAAGGACCTTCCTCACGAAGAGTGGGAAAGACCAGCCTTGATCAAGTTGATGAAGAAGACAGATGGAGCGGTTTTAGATGAAGGCACGGTCAACGAATTTCTAGAACTTTATTGGGAGGACTATAAAACCGAGGTGATGGGAGCTATATTCGATGACAAAGCATCGATACAAGAAGTTCTTTCCAAAGATGTACGGCCTAGGGAAAAGCTTAGAGAACTCAGCGAGATGAAAACGAAAAAAGAAGAGATGAAGACACTGCCAGAATTTCAAAAATTACCTCCTGGAGCCGAATTTGCCGATAATATCGCTAGGACCTACAAGGTTAAGGGTCAAGATGAGGCCATAAACGAGATAGAAAATAAAAATCTATCAGAAACCCGAACGAAGTCAATAGCTTATGGTTTTTATATCGTATTTGGCAAAGGGGACTCTAAAAGATGGAAGTACGAAGATTCCGAAGTCGAATCTGGAGAATTCTTATCAGATCATATAAAGGAATTGCTTCACTCAGAAGGTGAAGATTACGCGGAAAAATTACAAAGAGTAGTTAAGATGAGTGGGTCTACCGAAGCTGTTGTTTTGAAAGATGGAAAGAAGATGAGGTAGGTCTATGATCAATTGCGAGTTGAAACTAGATTATGATGATGAAAAAACTGCCTCAGTGATAGGAAAGTCGATAGAGCCCGATAACAAAAGTTATGTAGATATGGAAATTGAAGGTTCTACGATAATTTGTAAGATAAAATCTGAAGAACCTCTGCAGCTCCTACAAACAGCGGATGACCTATTGAGTTGCGTGACTGTTGCAGAAGAGACCCATAACGTGGACTAAAAAACTAGAAAGAAAACTCAGTTGTTACCTCTATTCATATATCGAACAATGTAACCCGCTATTTTATTCCTCATCGAGTTAGAATCCACATTCGTAAGTTCCTCTACCTTATCCTTGTTATGGTCGTAATCATCTTTTTCGAACTCTTCTGGATACTTTTCAACAAGCTCGATTGCTACTCGTTTTATGTAGGTCGGTCTTATGTTTCCCATAATGATTCCTCGTGGATTCGCCCATCTGATTTAACTACCCCAATATAAACCTTGCCCCGGAGAAAAATAAAGAATTAAAAGTTTTTAAAATCAAACCACTTCAGACATCACTTCTTTCATCCTCTCTATGCCCTTCTTTATTTCTTCGAGAGAACTAGCATAAGAAAGCCGAAGGTATCCTTCTCCCTGGTCACCGAAAGCTGTGCCTGGGAGTAAACAGACTCCCGCTTCCTCGAGCAGGTAGTCAGCCAGTTCTTCGCTCTTCATTCCGGTTTCATCTATGTTGGGAAAGACGTAGAAAGCTCCCTTCGGATAGATGCAGCTGAATCCCGGAACTTCATTGAGTCCAGATACGATAGCCTCTCTCCTTTCAGCAAAGTGGTCCATTATCATGTCGACGAAATCTTGAGAATTCCTGAGAGCTTCTACACCGCCTTTTTGAACGAAGGAAGTCGTGCACGAGACAGCGTCTGCCAGAAGAAGGTCCATCTTGTGGATTATCTCCTCTGGAGCGATCGCGTATCCTAATCTCCAACCTGTCATCGAATAAGCTTTGGAGAATCCATCTATCAGTATAGTTCTTTCATCACATTCGTCCAGGTATGCGGGGGAGTGATGATCTAAACCTTCGTACAGCATCTTGCTGTATATCTCGTCTGAAAGAACGTACAGGTCTTGCTCTTCTGCTATCTCCGCAATGGCCTCTACGTCATTTTTTGTTAGAACAGATCCCGTGGGATTTTGAGGACTATTCAGTAAAATAAGCTCGGTATTGTCAGTGACCCTCTCTTTTATCTGCTCGGGAGTCATCCTAAATTCGTCTTCCTCGTGCAGTGGTATCTGTATCTTTTCGGCTCCCATATATCCTATCATGGAATCGTAAGTGAAATAGAAAGGATTCTGGTATATCACTTCGTCACCTTTTTGTATCGTTGATAGCAATCCAAAGAACAGTCCCGGTTTAGCACCCGGTAGTACCATTATCTGTTCTTCCGAAGGCCGAAAACCTCTCGTTTTCTCTATATCATCTTGAATAGCTTCCTTGAGTTCAGGTATTCCGGTCGTCGGAACATAATCGGTGAATCCTTCATCTAAGGCTTTTTTAGCAGCTTCTTTCACATTATCAGGAGTATCGAAATCCGGTTGCCCGATCTCGAATCTTACTACGTCTCTTCCTTCTCTTTCCATCCTGTTAGCTTTGGTCAAGAACTTTATCGGCGGCTCTCCTCTCAGCAGGGAGAAGTCGCCGGCTAAACCTTCATTCATTAAGTCCACCTCAGCTTACGGCTGAGGTATGCAGAGGTCTTCCGCTCCATGCTTTGAGAGTTTTAATCCGGGATATTCGTCCTGGATTATATCGTGTATTATCTCCGCGTGTTTTACTTTCTCCTTTGCCAAAAATTGATGGAATTCTGGATCGGTCCAGGGTTTATACATCCCTCCGGTCGCTGCTAGGCCTTCGCCGGGTTCTATCTTGAAGTAGCATGGAGAAGCGACACGAGCCATATCTGGACCCTCATAGAATCGATTGAAGCCGCCCATGGATTCCGCAAGTTCGATATGGATATCTATTGGGATGTCTATAGCCTTCCTGATAGAAGCGAACATCGGTATGCTTATATCACCTAGTGGATTGAAGGTTCCGGCTCCGAGATCTTCTAGTAACTTTCCACCGGCTGCATTTGCATGTCCCGCGTAGATAGATACTTTGAAAGTTATGTCCTCGGGTATCAACCCTTTCTTTTTAAGTTCATTTGCCAACCAAAGCATCCCTTCATCAGTTACCAAAAACCCTCTAAATCCGAAGTCGATGCACCTCTTTATGTCCTTGAAAGCTCTCACAAGGTTATCAGACCCTCTGACTCTCAATCCGGATAACGCGCCTTCCGGTGTTGCGATCTGTCTTCCCGTGTTCCAACCTGATCTTGGACCAGGAGTGATTATAACTTCCATATCACTGTCATTTGCGAGCTGTGCAAATTCTTCAAGTTCATCATCGGTAAGATACGTGCTGCCCATGACGGTAGATATCAACCTGTGGATCGGTATGTTCCTTTTCTCCCTTTCTTCTATCAAAGCTCTCAATGTAGAAGGTCGTTCGACTCCTGAGATCTCCATCCGGTAGTTTGCTCCGTCAGGGAAGGTCTTATCGGATTTAGGGAGATCTTTAGGATCCTCGCTCGGTATGCCAACATCTTCCATAGCCTCTAAAATTTCATCCATTCCGCTCATTATTTCCCAGCCTCATATGCGCTACACAAACGAAATGTAAGTATATAATTTCTTGGTAGGATTAAAAGTATATTTAGATAAATTAAAAAATTATTTTTAATCTAGATTATCTTTTATCGTTTTAGAGAAGGCCTTTCCTATCCCATCTATTTCTAATAATTCGGACCTTGAAGCCTCATTTATATCCTCGATAGAGTAGAACCCGTTTGCGTAAAGTTCTTCTGCTAAAGCGGGACCGACCCCTTTGATACCCTGAAACGTCTCGATTATCTCTTCTTTACTTTTTTCCTTAGATTCCTGCTTTTCTTCACCCTCCTCACTTTTTTCGTCTTCATCTTTTTTATTCAATTTTCTTTTCAAACTGTGCTTACATTTCGTGAATCTATCTTCCGCCTCAGCATATTCTCCCTTTTTGAAAAGAGAAACTCCCTCTTTCAAATTGGATTTCTCTTCTGAGATGTTTATATCTCCATCTCTAGCAGATTTTATCAGATTTCTTACCTCGTCTATTTTATCTCTAACGGATTCTTTATCCACTTCTTCTTTCTCTTCTTTTCCCATTTCCTCTTCTGTTTTACCGAAACCTTCTCTGATGATCATCGGTAAGAATGGAAGTGAGCTCGCCATATCTTTTTCTGCTTCTTTAGCGAGTTCCTCTCTGGGTTTTGGCACAATCGAGTTAGTTACATTGATCCCTCTTGAAACGCTGAAATCTCCGGCGTGTCTGATGGTTCCGTCTATTTTTACGTTTTCTCCTATATCGACGTCCCCTAAAGCAAATATGTCTAAAACCTCACAGTTATCATCTATTATGAGTTTTTCTTCACATTTGATCTGGCCTGATTCAACCCCTTCGGCCAAATGTATTTTTTCACCCTTAACAATCCCACCTATTTTAGTTGTATTCCCGACTTTAACATCGCCGTTCTCAGAAACAACATCCCCTTTGATTTGATTCCCGTATCCAAGGATGATGTCTTTTTTTGATCTCAGTGATCCCACTATCCTTACTTCATTTTCTACGTTGATATCTCTCTCCGATTCTATATCCCCTTTAATCACTGAATCGGAAGGTAATCTGATTCCGATTTCCTCCGTCTCTCCGTCCCTATCTTCGATCTTATGAAGTAACTTTCTGTTTTCCTCTTTGAGATTGTCTATTTTCTGTTCTAGTTGCTCTTTTTTCTTTTTCAATTTTTCATTTACAACTTCTAGCTGTTTCTTTTCTTTTTTTAGATCTTGGAGTTCACCTTTCACTTTTTTCTTTTTTCTTGAGACTGAAGATTTAGATTTTTTATTATTACGGTTGGTGTTTTTCATCCTACCTCGGAATAATAATAAATGTTTTATCTATTTATGCTTTTTCCAACTTCTCAGCTAAAATAGTTAGAAAATATGTTGAAAGAGTTTTTTTTAACCTACGAAGAGAGCACGTCTCGAGACCATTTTTGGAAGAGGTAAATCTCTGAAAAGCATATCTCCCTGCCTTTTCTCTAACTCGGAGTTGAGGTCTTCAATGGACATGGTCTCTTGCTTGTCTTCACCTCTTATCCTTACGGATAGTTCTCCACTTTCTACTTCATCCGACCCAATCACCACTATATATGGGATCCATTCTTTCTCTGCCTCCCTTATCTTCTTGCCTACCGTCCTATCGGTGTCATCTATGTCCGTTCTTACTTGATCGAATTTTTTCTCCAATTCTTTAACATATTCCAACTGATCATCAGATATGGGAATGAACCTCAACTGTGTAGGTGCTAACCAGTAAGGGAATTTCGGTTTATCGCCTTTTTCTTCTTGCATAGCCGCTTGCTCTAGCAGTGTGAATATCACCCTTTCTATGGCACCGCTAGGAGAAAGATGCAGGAGATAAGGGTATTTTTCTTCACCTCCTTCATCTATGTAAGTTATTCCGTACCTTTCGGCATTCTCTACGTCAAGCTGATCGGTCACTAGTGCGCTAGCCCTTCCCAGCTTATCGATATAGTTGAACTCGTATTTCATCGTGTAGTAGAAGAAACGTTCATCCCATATCTCTATCAGAGCGGGCTTACCGTAGTTTTTGACTATCTCAATCAGATGATCCTTATTTTCCTCAAAGAAGTCCTCGGTACATCGGATACCCAATTCCAACGTTCCGGGTAGGTCTATACCGATATTGTTGAGTACTTTGATAGCTAAGTCCATTCTTGTCATCATCTCCTCCTTGGCCTGGTTCATGTTTCCACACAAGGCGTGACTGTCGGGCATGGTGAAAGCTCTTAGTCTCCTCAGGCCAGTGAGTTCCCCCCTCTGTTCCATCCGGAAAGAGTATCTAGTTAGTTCATACAGTCTTACAGGTAGTTGTCTGTAAGAGATAGTCATGTCGTGCCCCATCAAAAATTGGCCGAAGCAGGCTGCAAACCTCAGAAAGACGTTTTTATCCGGGGTCTCGATCTGATACTGTCTCTCCGGAAAGCGGTCGAGATACTTTTTCAACGTTGGATGATTTAAATCGTACATCACTGGTGATTCGATCTCCATGGCACCGTATTCTCTAGTCTTTTCGCTCACGAATTCTTCAAGGAGACCCTTTATCATCCTACCTTTAGGGTAGTATCTCAGATTTCCTGGATCTGAACCGGGTTCGTAATCCACCAATTCATGTCTCTTCATCAGGTCGATATGGGGTGATTCTTCACCTGCCTTCTTTTTCTCTCCCGCTTCGTAAACGAAAAAATCTTTTAGATCTTGTTTGCCTTGAAAATCGTACCCTTTTACATCATCACCGTCGATTTCGACCTCGTGAAAGGTACCATCTTCTTCGAGAACCCCCCAGCTCGATTCTAAAGATTCTTCAGCCTCTAGCGCCTTTGAGACAACTTCTTCTTCCTCTTCTTTTACGATTATTTCTTTAGAGAGTTCCGAAAGAGGATGCCCTTTACAGCTTAACTGGAAAGCCTTGTACCAGCCGAAAGGAGATCTATGTACTTTATAATCATGCTCCTCACGGAGTCGATGCTCTAGACCCTTCAGCACTTCCACGGCAGTATCGGGTTCACCTAAGTCTGAACTCAAGTGAGCGTAAGGATAAATCATTATTTTCGAGACGTCGAGTTTCTCTGCTGTATCTTTTATCTCCTTTACTCCTTGTTCTACCACTTTTTCTATTTTACCTTCGTCATTGTCTTCAACGGCGGTGAACACGGAAAGACACTCTTCCATCTCTCCTTGTTTCATCTCTTCTTCTATATCTTCAGCTACAGGGGTCTCTTTCTTGACTTCATATCTTAAGTAATCGGAATGGATAAGAAGTATCTTCATCTATATCACCATCAGACAACACCAGTAATATTTGGGATCAATATCCCAGCTATGATCAGACCAAAAAGAAAGCCGATCAAAAAAGCTACCAAAATATTGGAGGTCTGATTATTTGTCTTTTCAGTCTCCTCGTCGAACCTTACTTCTTGCAGTCTTTTTTTCCACTCCAATTCCCGCATCGTGTTTTCTATCTCACTCATCTTTATCAGCCTCATTCTCATTTTCATCTTCTTCTACGAGATCGCCTCTTTTAGCTAAAATGATTAGACCACTACAGCTTTCACAGCATTTAAGTTCTTCTTCCCAGCAGGAATTCTCTCCTTTGCAAACCCATCTCCCGCAAAATCCACACTGGGTTATCTCTTCTCTTTCTTTGACGCCCTGGCAGAGATCACAAACGAACTTATCCATCGAATACAGATCGCTCTCAGGCTTCTCTCCCGGCTCCCGGATTTTCTCTATTACCTCGGTTACTCTATCGAAGGCGTCTTGAGATGACATATAATTGTTAACTCCCATCTTGTGATTAAAAATTTTCTGTTCTTAAAGAAGTTTTCACTCGATTTATTCAGAAAAGTTAAGTACATCCGGGGTTTAATTTTACGACTATAATGGCAGCTTACAAGAGAGAAGACGAGTACTATCATAAGGCTCAGGAAGAAGGACATCGCTCGAGAGCCATCTACAAGTTGAAGCAGATAGATGAAAAATTCGATATATTCAGACAGGGAGATGTGGTTGTAGATCTTGGAGCGGCACCAGGAAGCTGGAGTGAGTATGCCGTGGAACAGGTGGGCGAAGGGAACGTACTCGCTGTAGATAAAAAAAGGATCAGAGAGATTGAAGGGGTCTCATTCCAGCAGGGAGATATGACAGACAAGGACTTCTTAAGAAAGATATCTATAATAGCGGGCGACGTAAATGTGGTAGTATCTGATATGTCTCCCAATCTAACTGGAAATTATTCTATGGATCATGCTAGATCTATCCACTTGGCTCAGCAGGCTCTCAAGTTCTGCTATGCCAATCTATCTGAAGGTGGAAAGTTCGTTGTAAAAGTATTCCAAGGAGAGGATTTCGAGAATTACTTAGATAGCGTAAAAGATGCCTTCTATTCCGTTTACGGTCATTCTCCACACGCTTCAAGAGAATCTAGTTCAGAAATGTATGTGATAGGAAAAAATTTCAAAGGAAAAGAGAGATGAACTTTTGACCCTCGAAAGCACAACGCTTTTATACTACATGGATTCTAAGCGAAATCACACTATCTAAACCCACTTTAGCAACATTTACAATGGAGGAAACACTTTGCCTGAGGAAGAAGAAAATCAAGAAGAAGACGATTTCCAATACATCGTCCGGTTGATGAACACCGACTTGGACGGAGATAAGCCTCTAGTCTACGCTTTGAGAGATATAAAAGGAGTAGGTACTAGAGTAGCGGAGATGGTTGTCAATTCTACTGATGTCGATCCAAATGCCAAGATCGGATATCTAGAAGATGAAAAGATAGAGAAAGTTAAAAAATCTCTTGTCAACTTTACAGATGAAGCACCCTCATGGGCAGTAAATAGAAAAAGAGATCCCGTGACAGGAACCAACGACCATGTCCTTAAGAATGAATTAGATACTGTCCACAGAGAGGATATCAACAGGATGCAGAAGATAAGTTCTTACAAAGGTATCAGACATGAAAGAGGACAAAAAGTCCGAGGGCAGAGAACTAAATCTAACGGACGAACCGGGATGGAGCTTGGTGTCGAAAAGAAAGTTGCTAAGGCACAAGCTGCTGCTGGTGGAGAGGAAGAAGAGGAAGAAGAGTAATAAGAAGGTGATGATACATGGGAGATCCAAAATTTAGTAGAAAAAAGTTCGAAAAACCATCCCATCCTTGGCAGGAAGAGCGGATAAATGAGGAGAACGATTACATAAGGCATTATGCCCTCAAAAATAAGAAGGAATTTTGGAAAGCAAAGTCCATTCTCAAAAACATTAGGGCACAGGCGAGAAACCTCCAAGCCCGCCTAAGATACGGTGAAAAACAGGCTAGTGAAGAGATGGACGCCCTCTTGGAAAAGCTGGTAGATAAAGGGTATCTAAAGGGACAAGATCATACTTTAAATGATGTCTTGAATTTGGGTGTGGAAAATATTCTAAACAGAAGACTTCAGACCCTAGTTTATCATAAAGGACTAGCTCACTCTCCAGAACAGGCTAGACAGTTCATAATTCACGGCCACATAGCCATAAATGGAAGAAGAGTGACCGTTCCCAGTTATATCGTAAACAAAGAAGAAGAATCAACTATCCAGTATTATTCTAATTCTCCATTATCTGATGAACTTCATCCAGAACGGCCAGAGGAAGAGATAACACCTACAAGGATTCCTAAGATGATAGAAAATGACCAACAGAGTCAAGAGGAATATAATAGGAGTTGATAAAAATGGGAAAATGGGGTATAGCTCACGTATATGCATCATACAATAATGTGATAATAACGATCACGGATATAACCGGTGCCGAGACCCTCTCCAAATATTCTGGAGGTATGGTCGTTAGACAGGATAAAGACCAATCTTCGCCATATGCAGCGATGGAAGCTGCGGAAGAAGCGGTAAAAGAGGTGAAAGACAAAGGGATTACAAAGCTACACGTGAAGATAAGAGCACCCGGTGGAAGTAAATCAAGATCTCCTGGCCCTGGTTCACAGGCCGCTATCAGAGCCTTTGCGAGGTCCGGGATGAAAATAGGCACGATAGAAGACGTGACACCGATCCCTCACGACTCCACAAAAGCTAAAGGTGGACGTAGGGGCAGACGGGTGTAGATAGTAGAAGGGTCAAAGATGGATATAGAAGTCAGAAAACTAGAGGAGAAAAAAGCTGAACTCTTGCTTTCGGATACCAATCCACCGTTAGCAAATGCACTTAGAAGAGTACTGATAGCCGACATACCGAAACTGGCTATAGAAGATGTCGAATTTCATCTAGGTACGATCGGGGCTGAGGAAGATGATAAAGAATACGAGAGCGCAGCCCCTCTGTTCGATGAGGTCATTGCTCACAGGTTAGGGATGTTACCTATCCCAACGGATCTAGAACTTTTTGATTATCGTTCTAAATGTGAGGAATGTGGTGGAGACGGTTGTCCCAACTGCACGGTTATCTATAGTTTGAACAAGAAAGGTCCGTGTACCGTTTATTCGGGCGATCTGATACCTGTTGGGGAAAACGAACTCAGACCTGTAGATGATCTGATTCCCTTAGTAAAACTCAATGAAGACCAAGCATTACTGATGTACGCTACAGCTGAACTTGGTACTGCTAAAGACCATGCGAAATGGCAGCCTACGAGCGGCGTCGCTTACAAGTATTATCCAGAGATAGAGATCGACTCTAGTGAATGTGATGATTGCGAAGAATGTGTAGAAGTGTGTCCCGTAGATATACTAGAGATGGAAGATGACGAATTGATAGTTACAGATGTAGAAGAATGCAAACTGTGCGATGCTTGTGTGGAAGCCTGCGATCAAGATGCCATAGAGGTTGAAGGAAGAGACGATAAGTTCATCCTGACTTTTGAAACTGATGGATCACTGAGTACTGAAGATGCCTTGAAAAAGGGCCTAGAAGTACTGAATGAGAAGTTCACGGATATGGTAGATCTTATCGAGGAAACCTAGTTTAGGAAACTTACCCGTTTTTAATCAACAGAATTTAAATATCTGAGTTACTTCTCTGTTTTGCTCAAATAAATAACTGATCGTAGATACTACATGCGAGTGGTGCGGAAAGAATTTCCACTCACACGCAAGTTTCACTCCTGAACTCGTTTCAACTTGCGAGGGTAGCCGAGGAACAAGATGTTCCTCATTCCCCCTCACTTTCCTCAGTCGCATGCTCCTTCACAAAGCGAGGGTAGCCAAGCTAGGCCAACGGCGCAGCGTTGAGGGCGCTGTCCCGTAGGGGTCCGAGGGTTCGAATCCCTTCCCTCGCATTTTTTTCACAAAAAAATGCACTAAAAACACTGTAGGGCTTTCGGACGAAAGCCCTTAAAAAGTTATACCACTGTAAGATTTCGGCAGTAGAAAAATGTTGATGAGGGAGATTTTGAGAAGATATATGATACGCTGTTGGTGAAGATCTACGATGAGTCCTTTGATAGAGGCTATCACTAGGGTTATAAAGAGTGAATCCGTGAGTAAGCTGGAGTTCCGCTTTCAGAACAACCTCCTGCCGAGGATATACAATAAACTCCGTCACATACGGCAGGGTGGTATTATCCTTCACCTGAAATTGAAGTTGGGTTTGACTAGTTTACCTGAAATCATGCGGGAAAGAAAGAGGCAGGATGAAAACGAGTGAATTATAGTTGAATAGAAAAAAAAAGATTTTTATAAATTGCTTCTATCATGATTAGCAATCATTTACCCTTAGGAGTTTGAAGGTATAGAGGAAAAAAAGATGAAGATGAAATTGTTTGTGATCGTAATCACCCTCTCACTGCTGCTCAGCGGGATGCTAGTGGCGGTCGGAGGCGAAGCGACGGATGGAGGAGAAGGTGAAGTTAACAAAAGTGTAGAGGATGAACCGGAACTTGCAGATTTAGCGAACTCGCCTTGGCCGATGTTCGGAGGAGGGCTCAATAATGACGGGAGAACAGAGGTAGCAGCGAACGCATCTACGGATGAACTCAGGTGGAATTTTACAGCGAAAGATAGTATAGATTCCTCCCC
>JAZKSP010000069.1:0-8414 GCA_036626005.1 Thermoplasmatota archaeon
CATCAGTATAACTACGGAAGACGGTATAGTGGTTCTCAAATCCAGATTCTAAAAATTTTTTATTTTTGATACCCATCAAAATTCATCAATGATCATTCTCTCCGGGCATCCTAAATTATATATAGAACCTCTTTTTCATGAAAAAATAGAAGAGGTGTAACATATGATGTCAGGTCAGCAACCTATATTTGTGATGAAAGAAGACACGGAAAGAGAAAGTGGTAAAGACGCACAGAAGAACAATATTCAAGCCGCTAAGGCATTAGCTGATGCGGTCAGAAGTACATTGGGCCCTAAAGGTATGGACAAGATGTTAGTCGATAATCTCGGGGATGTAGTTATCACCAATGACGGTGTGTCTATTTTGAACGAAATCGATATTGAACATCCAGCAGCCAAGATGTTGGTAGAAGTCGCCGATACACAGGAAGAGGAATGCGGTGACGGGACAACATCCGCTGTAGTATTGTCAGGTGAACTATTGAAGACTGCAGAAGAGAGGATAGATCAACTTCATCCTTCCATAATAGCTAACGGTTATAGAATGGCTTCTCAAAAAGCATCTGATATACTCGATGATCTGAAGCAAGACATCGATCTAGAGGATGAAGAGAACCTTCGGAATATCGCCTCGACAGCGATGACCGGTAAGAACGTAGAGATCAATAAAGAGAAGTTGGCTGATATAACCGTTGACGCGGTCCGGCATATAACCGAAGAGGAAGAAGACGAATACACTGTAGATATGGACAATATAAAAGTCGAGAAGAACGCAGGTGCCAGCGTTGACAAAACAGAATTGATAGAGGGCATGATACTCGATAAAGAGAGACTTCACGACAACATGCCAAAAGATATAGAGAATGCCAAGATCGCTCTTCTCAATTCAGCTCTAGAAGTTCAAGAGACAGAGATGGACGCATCTATAGAGATAACTGATCCAGATCAGCTCGAAAAATTCGTGAATAAAGAAGAAGAGAGTCTCAAAGAGATGGTCGAGACAATCAAAGAATCCGGCGCTAATGTACTGCTTTGCCAGAAAGGAATCGATGACCTTGCTCAGCATTATCTAGCTAGAGAAGGTATATTCGCTATCAGAAGAGTCAAGAAATCCGACATGAAGAAGCTCGCAAGAGCAACTGGAGGAAACATAGTCAATAATCTGAAAGATCTCTCCTCTGATGATCTCGGTTCAGCAAATGATGTGAGTGAAAAACTAGTATCCGGATCTCACATGACTTTTGTCGAAGGTACCGAAGAAGCTAAAGCGGTATCTCTCCTGCTAAGAGGAGGCACCGAACACGTTGTCGATGAACTAGAGAGAGCTATAGAAGACGCTATCAAAGTCGTTTCGGTCGCTATAGAAGACGGCGCAGTTCTTCCTGGAGGAGGAGCTACAGAGATAGAGCTTTCCAATCGACTAAAAGAGATGGCCGGTAGTATAGAAGGCAGAGAACAGATAGCTTTCGAAGAGTTCGCCGACTCGCTCGACGTTATACCAAGAACGATAAGCGAGAACGCGGGCTTAGACGGTATCGATGTACTGATGAACTTGAACACCGCTCACGAGAAAGAAGGAAAAGAAACCTACGGTGTGAACGTCGAAGACGGTGAAGAACCAGAAGATATGGTAGCGAAAGGCATAATCGAGCCCTACAGAGTCAAGAATCAAGCCATAAAATCCGCCACAGAAGCCGCCAACATGATCTTGAGAATAGATGATGTCATAGCCTCCAAGGGTGGAGGCGACGAAGGCGGCGGACCACCAGCCGGCGGTCCAGGCGGACCCGGTGGAATGCCCGGCGGAATGGGCGGCGGAATGCCTCCTGGGATGTAAGTACTTCCGGTAGTGCGCTACTAGAAGTTCAAAAATAAAAACCCTTTATTTTTCCATTTTATAATAATGTTAAATTGTAACTTATAAACTTAATTTATATTCTTATATATAAAAACTTTAATTTGAAAAGTTGAGATTTACGCTATGATGAATTAGATAGCTAACTCAGCGACTCTCTACCTGTTTTTGAGCTTCTAATACCTCATCCCACGCCTCTAGACTCTTTTTTGCTTCCTCTTCTTCAAGTTTTTCTATCGCATATCCTGCATGGACTATAACGTAGTTACCAACATCTACATCTACCAGCGATATATTAGCCTCTCTGGTTACTCCACCGAAATCTATTTCGGCTTCGTCTCCTTCGATATCCTCTATCATTCCAGGAACAGCTAAACACATTGCAATACTAACCTACAAATACTTATAATATAAAGGTTGTGGGCAGATCATGAAAGTTTTCTTGGACAGATGTGATGATTATACAGGGGCTGAGGAAGTGATCGAAGATACTTTAGAGGCCCTTGGAGGGGTTGATAATTTTGTTAGGGATGGGGAAACGATCTTGATCAATCCGAACCTACTTAAAGGAACTCCTCCAGACGATGCGGTGGTCACACATCCAGACTTCATAATAGCCGTGATAGAAGCACTCGAACAGAAAGATGTAGATATAATAGTTGGAGACAGCCCTGCAGGGAGGATGACCGAGAAGAATCTGGAAAAACAATATAATAAAAGTGGGTGGAAAAAGATAGAGAAAAAAACCAGTGCGGAGTTGAATTATAATGTAGAATACATCCAAAAAAATTTTCCAGGTGGAGATATAAAAAAGAACTTCAAATTTTTGAAGATAGCTGAAGAAGTAGACGGTATAATAAATCTACCCAAATTAAAAACTCACTCTTTGACCGTATTCACAGGAGCGGTCAAAAATCAATTTGGTCTGATTCATGGACTCACAAAGGCCGCCTATCACGGGCAATTCCAAAAGCTCAATCAGTTCGGTAGGATGCTCTTAGATGTTGATGATGCTGTGGAAACCAGGCTGAGTCTCATGGACGGAATACTAGGGATGGAAGGTAACGGGCCTTCAGGCGGTGAACCCATAAAATTGAACTGTATAATCGCATCAGAAGATGCTCTCGCTGTAGATTATTCAGCATGCAAACTCTCTGGTATTCCTCCTCAAAAAGTTCCTACATTGATGGAAGCTGATATCGACTTTGAAGAGATAGAGCAATTGAATAGATCACCGAATTCATTCGGATATAATATAGAATATCCCTCAGGCGGAGCAAAACCCTTGGGAATCCCTAATTTCATATCGGGTTTCTTTTCTAATTTTTATCTAGATCGACCCGAATTGGAAGAAGAGAAGTGCGTAAAGTGCTGGGAGTGTCACGATATCTGTCCCCAGGATGCGATAAAGAAAAAAGATTACGGACCGAAGATAAGCTGGTGGAAATGCATAAGATGCTACTCCTGCACGGAAACTTGTCCGGAAGAAGCGCTGATCCCAAAGTCTTAAAATATTATTTTAGAAAAATGAGGATCTTTTAGAAATATCCGTTTTTAAATAAGATGGGAGAAATCCTTTATATCTTCTCCAAAATCTAAGTCTACACGATGGACAAGACTCGCGTGATCAAAGAGACACTCCCAATGCTCTTTCTCCTTGTTTTAGGTGGAGCGCTGGCCGGCTCGGTACTGGCTAGTATGGAAGGGATTTTGAAGATGGTCCCAGGCCTCATCATCATCGTTCCAGCTGTGATCGATATGAGGGGGAATATCTCAACCACCTTGGGTTCAAGATTGGGATCGGCTTTTCATCTCGGTCTTCTCAACCAAGGATTGACTTCCGATGTTGGGAAGGAGAACATAAAAGGTTCTCTCGCTCTCAGTCTTTTCACTTCAGCATTATTTCCTTTATTTTTATGGATATTCAGTCTTTTTCTTCCTTTTAGAGTCACCTTCAAGCTCTTGGTAACGATTTTTCTGATATCGATATCCACTGGAGTCACCGCCGCCATTATCTTGATATTTTTGACTTTCTCCATCGTAGCGTTTTCCATGAAGCTCAACATCGATCCGGATAACATAAGCGGTCCAATATTGACCACTGCCGGTGATGTTTTTACACTTATCATAATGTTCGGATATGCCAATCTCTTTGGATGGCTGATACTATGACCTATCACTGGGAAAATATATTCAAAGAAAGTGCAGGATTGTTAGCGATGATGGGCTTCATCGGGATAGTCGGTGGTTCCGTGTTAGGAACTATAGAAGAAACTCTTTTAGATATATCTGTATTGTTGTTTTTAGTCCCTATCTTGAACGGCGTCGGAGGAAATCTAGGAGCTGTTCTTGGAGCTCGAATCAGTTCTGCCATCCACACCGGTAGAATTGAACCGACTTTCACCGATAAAGAGCTTTTAGAAAATATATGGGTCATGATAGCGATGGGATTTTTCGTTTTCTTTGCACTCGGGCTCGGTATGGCTTTGGCTAATATTTTCATAGATTTTGGAGTAACTTCAGTAGAGATATTCACTATAATCATAGGGGCAGGATTTATTACAGTCTTATCGATTACTATTATAACTGTAGTAGTGTCTTTATGGTCCTATCATAAAGGTTTAGATCCAGATAATATAGTTATCCCAGTAGAAACAACTCTCTGTGACTTCATCGGCATAATAACTTTGGCTTTAATGACCTGGTTGGTGATAATGTGAAGAAAAAATCTAAAGAGAAGGAATTAGACGAGGACCATGCCGAGCTTGACTATGAAGATTCATCTGTTAGAGAATTACTGACACTTATGAAAGACGATTCTGAATTGATAGCCGACCTAGCTTATGCCGCTATGGTGTTCGAGAACGAAGAACTTGCGGAAGAAGTACAAAAATTAGAATCAGAGATGGACAAAAAGATGTACCAGATAAGACTAAAATCTATGCTCGGAACGAGAACCAGAAAAGATGCTGAACAGCTGAGCGGTCTTCTACAGTTAGCTTCCGCCGCTGAGCAGATATCAGATGCAGCTGAAGATATGGTCCATCTGCTCGATGCAGAGGTCGATCTTAAACCTCTACTACCACATCTGCTGAAAAAAGCGGACGAGAAGGTCTTCACCTTGAAGATAGAAGAGGGGTCAGATCTGGCTAATAGAAAAATTGGAGACCTACATCTCGAATCTGTGACCGGTGTCAGGGTTATAGCGATCAGGGATGACCTTAAGTGGATCCACGGTCCGACTGGAGAAACTGAGCTGGAAGACGACGATTTACTGATAGTCAGGGGTCACGAAGAAGGATATGAGAAGCTTTGGCCAGTAGCCCATAAAGAGAAAAACTGGGAGGAGGTGGTAGGATGAAAGAGGTAGAAGAAAGATTACTTGAAATGAAAGATACTTCAGAGTTGATGCTAGATTTAGCATACTCATCACTTTTGTACCAAAATAAAGAGATCGCTAAAGAGGTCTTCAATCTTGAACAAAAAGTCAATAATCTTCAGGACTCTATATTTACCAGCATCTTGGAGAATAAGGGCGATATGGACCCCGATAAAAGTTTCATTTTATTCAAGATGGCCGACTCAATAGAGAGGTTTGCTGATGCCGCGCTGGATATCGCCGACGTAATTTTAAGAGATATAGAGCTTCATCCAGTGATAAAAGAAAGTCTGAAGGACTCGGACGAGCATATGGTGAGAAAAAAGATCCACAGGGGAGCTTTTCTAGACGGAAAGACTCTCGAGGAATCACAGATGACTACGGAGATCGGCATGAAAGTGATCGCGATACGTAGAGGAAACAATTGGTCCTACGGTCCTGATAAAGATGTCAAATTGAAAGCCGGAGACATAATCTTTACAAGAGGGCCAAGGGAGAGTGAGGGCCTACTGGATAAATGGATCGGAGCTAAAGACTAGAGAGCTTTGGGAAGCGAAAACGAACTATGGTACACCGCTTTCAAGGTCCTTTATAACCTTCTCTTTGTTATCAGCCTTTACTAGACCCGATGCTAGAAGAACTCCTTCAGTGCCCAATTCTAAAGCGGCTTTCACATCTTCTCCGTTTTTGACTCCAGCACCGCAGAGGACTTCTACATCCTGGTTTACCTCTTTTACTTTTTTCACCGCTTCCTCCACAACTTCAGGTTTTGCAGAGGAGACCGAAACATCTCCACCTATCAATTCCGGAGGCTCATAAGCAACGTATTCTGGATCAAGAGCAGCGGCTGATGCAGCTACTTCTGGATTATTGGCGCAGACGATCGTTTCTATATCTTTTTTCTTGCACCGATTTACTACGTACTCTATATCAGAAAGTTTTAACCGCTTTTCAGAGTGGTTTATCAATGTAGCTTCAACACCAGAGTCCACCATCGTCTCTAAAAGCGTATGACCAGTATTACTTCCCGGTTTTACTCCATCCACGTGTTGAGCAAGGATAGGCAGGTCTGTTTCTTCATTGATCATCCTAACATCAGCCGTTTGAGGGGCAACAGCCCAATTTTCATCACAGTTTTCTTCGATAGTGGAGGTGAGTTTTACAGCTTTATCACCTATTGAAGGAGCGTAGGTTTTGTAATTGACTATTATTATAGGTGTTTCTAACATGATATCAATCTACGAATTGAGAGTGAATAGTTAAAGATTGTGGATTTTATGCTCTCTAGAAACAAAATCCTTAAATTGACCTAGCTTGATTCTCACCCATGAAAGCAGTAATTCTAGCTGCGGGGGAAGGCACTAGACTACGTCCGTTTACAGCGACTGAGCCAAAAGTCATGATCCCTGTAGCAAATAAACCAATACTAGAATATGTAGTGGAAGCTATAGTGGAGAACGGGATCAGGGATATAGTCATGGTGGTCGGTTACAAGAGACAGAAGATAATGTCATATTTCGGGAACGGAGATGATTTCGGAGCGAATATAGAGTATGTTGTTCAAAAAAATCAACCTCCTACCGGAGGGACCGCTCATGCGCTCTATCAAACCAAGAACAACATCGATGAGGAATTCATATTATTTCCAGGAGACAACCTGATATCCGAGGATACGGTCTCCGACCTATTGGAGAATATGGAAGATTATACGATATTGATTACCAGGAGCGAAACCCCTTCAAAATACGGTGTAGTCACATTGAAAAGCGGGGGTGAAACCGTCGAAAGACTTGTTGAGAAGCCAGAAAAAAGTCCGAGCCATCTGATATCCACCGGGATCTATTCCTTTCAGCCGGATATTTTCGACCATATAGAAGAGGTGATGGGAGAGGGAAATTATGATATCCCCTCAGCCATAGAAAAGATAATGGAAAAAAATGAGATCAAAGCCATAAAGACGCAGGGGGATTGGATAGACGCAGTTTACCCGTGGGACCTTTTGCATGTAAATAGAGCTGCGTTGAAAGATACAAATAAAAAATACAACGGGTTGATAGGAGAGAACGTGCTGATAAAGGGTAACGTCAAGATAGGGAGAGGGACTAGGATAAGGGGCGGGACTTTCATCGAAGGTCCTACGATAATAGGTGAAGGATGCGATATAGGTCCGAATGTATGTATCACGTCCTGTTCCAGCATAGGAGATAATACAAAGATAGGGCCTCTTACCTCAATAGAAAACAGCTTGTTGATGGATGGAGTAGCTATAGGTGCCAATTCATCTGTAGTTAACTCAGTTATCGGAGACGGAGTAAAGATAAAGAACAACTTTTCTACCTTTTCTGCCGATGAGAAAATAGAAACCGATGGAACACTGCATAAAGTAAAAGACATGGGAGCGATGATCGCTGAAGATACTAAAATCAGTTCAGGCGTTACGATAGAGGCCGGAGTTATCGTAGGTAAAGGATGTAGGATAAAGTCAGGAAAAACAATCTGTGAGAAGATAGAATCTTATTCCAAGGTATCGTGAGGTGTTTTCATGTGCGGTATAGTAGGTTACATCGGTCCAAAAAATACAGGCGAAGTTCTAATCAACGGGCTGAAGAGGTTAGATTACAGGGGTTATGATTCCGCCGGTGTTGCGGTGACAAAAGAAGATCAGATCTATATGCAGAAGAAAAAGGGAAGAATAGAAGATCTCTCTCCAGAAGATATACCTGCAGGCATGGCCGGTTTAGGACACACTAGATGGGCGACCCACGGTAAGCCGTCTGATGAGAATGCCCATCCTTTTTTAGATTGCGAAGAAGAGATAGCTATCGTCCATAACGGGATAATAGATAATTTCAATTCGATCAAAGACGAGTTGATAGAAAAGGGTCATGAATTCTCTTCTGAGACCGATAGTGAGATCATAGTACATCTTTTAGAAGAAAATTATGAAGGAGATTTTTTTGAATCTTTCAAGGAGACCGTCGAGAGGATTACAGGATCTTATGCGATCTTAGCTCTTCGGAAGAACTCCAACGAACTCGTAGTGACTAGAAACCAAAGTCCTATGGTCATCGGCGTTGGAGAGGAAGAAAACCTAGTAGCATCGGACGCTCCTGCTATACTCGATTATACGAAGAATGTAAAATACCTCCAGGACGGAGATATCGCCAGGATAACAGAAGA
>JAZKSP010000070.1:0-8389 GCA_036626005.1 Thermoplasmatota archaeon
ACCAGCGGAACGATCTCGGAGATTCCCCCGACTTTAGGCGGGGGAGTATGTCAATTGCTGAATATTCCTTATCGTTTCTTCTTGTGGTAGACCGCTACCGCTATCATGACTGCCATCACCAATAGAGTAGAAGTGAATCCAGATATATCTAGGATCTCATCTATGAAACCTTCATCCTTTCCATTTTCCTCCTCTTTATCTAAGTTAAAGAATGGATAGCCATCATTTATCGTTCCATTTTCATCTATATCCCATATATTTTCATCATCAGTATCATCTTTTGGATCGCCTACAAAGTCCCAGGATTCCTCTAATCCCTGAGTAGAAGTATCTGTATAAGTTGAGACGTTCTTCATCTCTTTGGTGTATTTACCAGTTCCGCCGTTACTTTCTTTGATTCCTGAAGCCTCAGTATCCCAAAATGAACTCTCCACCTTACCAATAGTCAATCCAACGAGCCCACCTAAACTGCTGTTTCCGCTCACCTCACCGGTCGCATACGAGTTCGATACCATGCTAGGGTTCTCGCCTACTAGTCCACCTACGTAATTATCACCGCTCACGTCCCCGGTTGCATACGAGTTCGATACTGTCCCTGCATTCAATCCAACGAGTCCACCTACATCTTTGCCATCACCGTTCACGTTACCGGTTGCATTTGATTTCTCCACTATGCCAGGGTTGTATCCCACGAGTCCTCCTACAGAGGTGCTATCTGTTCCATCCCCATTCACGTTTCCGGTTGCATATGAGTGGGAGACAGTGCCATTGTTATCTCCAACGAGCCCACCTACGAACATGTTCCCGTTCACGTCTCCTGTTGCATATGAATCATATACCGTACCTCCTTCCCAGTTCCGTCCAACGAGTCCGCCTAAACCGTCTTCTCCGATCACTTGACCGACTGCATACGAAGACTTCTCTATTGTTCCGAAGTTCGATGCGACGAGTCCACCTACATAGTTGTATCCGGTCACGTCTACATCGACGAGTGCTGTGTTGGTAACTGTTGCTCTTTCATCGATACATCCAAACAGTCCCACCCGCCATGTTTCAGGACGGAATATGTAGAGGTCTCTTATCTCGTATCCATTACCGTCTAAAGTGCCTGTGAATTCGTTAGTATTATCTCCTATCGGGTCCCAACCATACTCAACATCGACTAACTCGGCGTAACCTTCCGTATTTTCGTCTAAATCACTCATCAAAATATAGTTCCCGCCTAAGTTATCTCGCATATCGTTAAGATCATACCAGTCGTGGATCTCTTGAGATGCTTTGGTTTCGATTCTTTCCTTCCCATATGTAGCCTCGCTTCCAACCACTGTCAGCATAGCGCTGAACAGCAGAGAGAGAGTGACGGCGAACACTAAAATTTTCTTTGTCATCATCAGACTTCCTTTTGATTACTTACAATATAGGTATACATAAATATTTTAGGTGTTTGTGGAGTTTGAGCTATTGGGATAGTCTACAATTGGGTTCATTCCAACAACCATAAGATCATAGGATTTCTAAAGAAAAGAGGATATGATGTACTGAACTTGATAGTACTGCTGAGCGTGGCAGTAGTGGCGCTCGGAAGTGAGATGGGGGATAGAGAAGAGCAAAACGACAAAGCTACAATTACTAGAGTTGATGAAGGATTATTACAAGGAGCGTACTTCGATGTCACAATCGATAGTACAAATTTACCTAGAAAAGAAGGAGAGGCGTTAAATGTCGATGCCACGATAAGCAATACAGGAGATGAACCGATACTCAAGAGATAGAACTGATCGTTGATGGTTTACTGAGAGACTCTAAGATCAAAACCATAGATCCTAACTCCAATAGCTTTGTCAACCTGACCTGGGGAACAGGAACGGGTGTTGGAGGAGATTATACAGCAGAGGTTACGAGTGCTAATGAGTCCGTCAGCACAAGCAAAGAAGTAGAGCCGGAAAGATATACTCTAACGATAAACATCGACAGGGAAGGTACGGTCGAAGTCGATGACAGTGAAGTTACCGAATAGCCATATGAGGAAGAATAAGATAATGGTACTGAAGTTGAATTGGAAGCATTTTCTGAAGACAGGTGGCAGTTCGATGAATGGACGGGTGATATATCTGAAGCTGAAGAGGATACTGAGGTAACGATTACGATCGAAGAAGATATAGAGATTACCGCCAACTTCGTAGAAGAGAAAGAAGAGGACAATGCCGGAGGTTTTTTAGGGTCTTTCATCCCTTCCCGTGTTATCAGCAGTGATAGTTCTAGTTTTAGTGGTGGTAATAGCTGGGATAGTTTACCTGAAAAAAAGGTAAAGCTTGTTCATGATGTGCTAGGAAAATCTCTTTTCCTGGTTTCCCTCTATTTTTTATGAGTATAAATCCAGTATATTTTGAAAATCAGATACAATATCATTCCTAAGAAACTTTAAATAAATTTTTGAAGTAATCAATTACTGAAATGATGAGTAGAGATAAAATGTTCAAGGACATAGATCATGTGGAAATTGTCGTTTCTCCTGATGAATTCGATCGTCACATCGATTTTTTCACTGAAGTCTTAAGATTCAAGATCAAATCTAGTCAAAAAGACACTCCTCCCGATAGTCCGATAGAAGAGATAGTCTACCTGGAATTGAATGAATCTGTTGTCGAACTCATGTCCGTGGAAGATCCCGAAGAAATGACTTCAGCACCATTTCAAGTCGGATACAGGGTGATAGCGATCGAAGTCAGCGACATGGAAGAGGCGGAGTGTTATCTTGAAGGGAAAGGTATAGAGATAGTCTGGGGTCCTAAGGACCTCGATGGAAGTATGAGAGCGGAGATAAGGACTCCGAACGGCCTACCTATCGAGCTGAGGGAATGGGAGTGAAATGAAGAATGATGGACTATCCCAGGGTCCGTTGGAAGTAATGGAGACCAAGGACTCTTGCTGACTTAGTGGTTTGAATTAGATTTAGCGAAAACTTAGCTCTGAATCCCACCCAAACAGAGAATTTTTCCTCCACCGGATCTATCTTTTTGTTCAACTCGTTAGGCAAGGAGTCACCTTTCTAACGAGCGTAGCGAGTTAGGTGGGTGAGGAATTGCCCAAAAACCCTAATAAAAAGGAGGTTGTATCTAATGGTGATGGAACAGGTCGTCACAGCGAAGGTGAAGGTAACGGGAGAGTCTATAGCATTAGATGAAACTCTGAACAAATACCGTGAAGCGGTAAAATATTCTATTGACAGTGCTTGGGAGAAAGGGTTGAAGTCACACAATTCTATTAGGGAGGACAGTTACTATGATATTAGAGAAAAATACGATTTGCAGGCACAGTTGGCTACAAACGCTACCAAGCACGCTTCAGAGATGGTGAAAGAAGCCGACGGCAAACCAGAGGTAAAACGAGAAGCCATCAGATACAATTTTCCGAGGAGTGCATCGGTGAGTGGAGAATGGAATGAACTCAGTTTGGCAACAGTTGAAGGGCGTAAGAAGTTCGATATAAATATACCAGAGTGTTACGAGAAATACCTTGATTGGGATGTATGTGAAAGCACCTTGATAAAGAAAAAAGGAGATTTCTACTTCTGTTTTGTGTTCGCTAAAGAAGTTAACATCGACCTTTCTTGCTGTGACGACCTGAAAGTTCTCGGTGTTGACTTCGGCGTAAACAAAGTTGCTGTTACCTCTGACGGCAACTTCTACGGAACAGAGGTAAAGAAAAAGCGTAAAGAGAGAGATGGGTTCGTGGCTGAAGTACAATCCAAAGGCACACACGAGGCTCATAAACGGTTGGAAGAGTACGGGTCTCGGTGGAAACGGTTTATGGATTGGAAGAACCACAACATCTCTCGTGAAATAATTGACAATTTTTCTGAAGGCGATGTTATAGTGATGGAGGACTTGACATATGTACGGGAAAATGCGAAGTACAACGAGTGGGTACACAAGTGGGCTTTCAGAGATTTACGAGAGAAAATAGAATATAAAGCTACTCTGAAAGGTATAAGAGTGGTGTATACCGACCCGAAAAATACGAGTAAAACCTGTTCCTGCTGTGGCTCGTTGGATACATACAGAAGAGTTGCTTGGTTCGAGTGTAATAACTGTAGTCATACACTCGATGCTGACCTGAACGCTAGTCGATATATTGCCCAACGCTATATGCGGAACATGGGCTTGCGGGTAGCTTGTAATCCTGCCCACGATTCGAGGGACGATGAAGCCGATAATCCCTATAACAGGTCAGAGGCTGAGAACACCCGAAAGCCCCTTCCTAAATTTCAATTTAGGGAGGGGTTGATTACATAAAGGAATTCCTTGAAGGAACAAAGGAGGGATGAACAAATGGAAAAAGAACAAACTCCCGTAATGAAAATAAGAGATTTGACGAAGAAGTATGGAGACGTTATAGGTATAAAAGATCTAGATTTAGATGTATACAAAGGGGAGATCATGGGTTTTCTCGGTCCAAACGGTGCGGGAAAAACGACCACTATTCGAACCTGTCTCGGGCTTTTAAACAAAACTTCCGGTGATGTGAAGATTTTTGGATTAGATTCACATGGCGATTCCATCGAGATCAGAAGGAAAACTGGTTACCTGCCGGGAGATTTTGGTCTGTATCCTAATCTGAAGGTCAAAACCATACTCAAGTATCTACTTTCACTGAGCGAGGTTTCAGATGAAAGCAAGATGAAGAAACTTTCAGAGCAATTGGAACTCGATCTAAATAAGAACTATGGTGAGCTCTCGTCGGGAAACAGGCAGAAGGTAGGTATCGTACAAGCTTTCATGGCGGACCCGAACCTGATAATCCTTGACGAGCCCACTTCTGGATTGGATCCATTGATGCAGCAAAAGTTTTACGAGATACTGCGAAGGGAGAAAGAAGAAGGTAAGACCATCTTTATGTCTTCACACATTTTGGCCGAAGTGGAAGAGGTGTGCGATAGAGTGGCGATAATCAGGAATGGTGAACGAAAGGTCGTGGAACATATAGAGACTCTCAAGGACAAGATGGGTAAAAAACTGGTCATCGACTTCGAAGACGGGATTGATCCGGATATGTTCGAGATGGAAGGTGTGGAGGACATCCAGATCGATGGTAGTAGAGCTACTATGATAGTGACAAGTAATCTCGACGAGGTGATTAAACGAGTATCAAAACATAACATCGTCAATATGTCACTGGAAACTTTCAGTTTAGATCAGCTTTTCTTAACGTACTATTCCAGTGGAGGCAGCGATTGATGAAGTTTGGACAAACCATGCTGATCGAACTAAAAAACAGATGGAAAGGTTATCTCATCTTCCTCCTTGTACTGGTCATCTTGATAGGAGGTCTAATATCGGCTTTTCCATCTTTCAGTGGGGCTTATGATGATAAATTAGAGGGAGCAGAAAACATAGAGGTGAAGGTGATCGAGGAAGATGGAAACGTAACGGTCGAGTTATCTTGGGCGGACTGGGCTGAAGAAAAAGAACCAGAGAACTATACTTTGTTGGTGGGAAAAAGTCCGAATATGATGGTGCCGGATAGAAGAGAAGGGATCAATGCTAGCCATTACGAATACTTTTTACAGGTGGAGGATGAAGAAGAGGAGGAGCTAGAAAGATATTTCGCAGTGGTCGCTGTCTTCCCAGAGAGGGAGGATGAATTCGTGGGGATGAGGACCAACGTAGAAAGGAGGAGCGTTATGGATGAAGTTCGAGACTTATATGGTGCGGATATCGCAGATATACGGGGATATATCTCCATGCTCTGGAGCACGTGGTTCGTACTTATCATAGGTCTATATATCGGTTATATCTCCGCAAACAGTGTATCCAAGGATCATGATGAGGAAGGCAGGATGGATGTCCTTTTTTCTAACCCGATATCCCGGAGACAGTATATATTGGAAAAATTCTCAATCGTTTCGATTTATACCTTCTTTCTCCTCGCGATTGTAGGTCTAGTGATGATCGCATCGGCCGATTATATCGGAGAGTTGGGTACGGTGAGCTCTTCAGCGTTGCTACTCTCAGCTTTACTCTCTTGGCCCATGTTCCTCGTGATCATAGCTATATCTCTCCTTGCCGCCGTGTATTTTGAAAACTCAAAGAAGGCGGTGGGAGCCTCGTTCTTATTCATATTGATCCAGTATGGAATCCAGGTTGTAGGAGATATGGGTGAGAAAGTTGATTACGTTAAACCTTACACTATAATATCATACTGGGATTATGAAGGTCTGCTTTACGGGGAGACCATCAGCATGATCGATATCGGTTTTCTCTTTGTCTTGGTTGTTTTACTGGTGATCGTTTCAGTAAAAATATTTGAAAGAAAGGATATACCGATAAGGTGAGATCATGAAGGGTAAAACGATGCTGCTGGAATTCCGCAAGGGCTGGAAAGGTTTTACGATTTTCACCCTGATAATCGTCCTCACCACTGCAGGCATGGCCCAGGTATATCCGGTGTTGAATGAAACCGTAGGAGAAGCGAAAGGCGAATTTGAGGGAGGAGAATTTGTTCAGATGAGGATCGAAGAAGACGTAATCCATCTTTCTTGGAAAGAGGTGAACGGTACTCAAGAATATATCGTGATCGAGGATAATGCTTCCCACATGGCCACATCATGGGAAGTGAATAGAACTAAAAATAATCAAACCATCATCGAACAATCTGAAGATAAGGGGGATGAGAGGTACTTTGGTGTCATAGCGGTGATCGATGATGAAAAGAAACCCGTAGGGATTGCTTCAACAGTAGAGCGAAAAGATCCACTTGAAGAATTGATGGACACGCCTTATTTCCGGATGTTCACCGCTGGAAGAGAAGATGTCCGTATGGATGAGATAGAAGGCTTCATGTCTGTAGAACTCTACAGCTGGTTCATCCTGCTGGTTGGAGTGTATCTAGGTTACCTGTCAGTAAAAAGTGTAACAGACGATTTTGAGGAAGACAGGATGGATATGATCTTCTCTACTCCGCTTTCAAGAATACAATATCTGGCGGAAAAGTTCTTAGCCTTCGGTATCTTTACTCTTATCTTGTTATTCATCTCCGGACTTGCGCTGACGTTATCGGTGTATTCGATAGGCGCATCGGCGGGTTTGAAATTTCATCCGTTTTTGGTTTCCATACTGATATCATGGCCTATGTTTTTGGTAATAATCTCAGTGTCAATATTTTTTGCAGTGCTGTTTGAAAGGTCAGGTCCAGCTGTAGGTGCGATGTTTGCTGTGATATTGGTGCAGTACGCGCTTTTCATGGCGGGACATATGTTGGAGAAACTACAATTCGTTCTTCCCTACACTATCTCCCACTACTGGGATTACAACTCAGTGCTCCTAGACGGCGTTGTAAGTCCTGGTGATCTCTTTCTTTTGTTGGTGATTGCGGGCGTTATTTTTGTGATCTCGATCTGGACATTTGAAAAAACGGATATATCTATTTGATTCGGCTCTTTCGTTAGTTTTATCTAAAGATGTAGCTTTGAATTTTCCCGGGCCTAATCATTCATTTCAGCTCACTGTCTCCCGTATAGTGATATAGCATGTTCTGAAAATTCCATTTAAAGCTGAATTATTAGCGATCATCCTTCACCCAATCAGGCTCCTGTCCATCCTCGCTCTTAGTTTTTTCTTCGCTTCTGAGGGTTTTACCACAGTAATCGCAGTAACCTGATCCGTCCATGTATCTTTTGAATTCCTTACACCATGAAATAGGCAGAATGCCTCCGACTTTCTGAGGAAGTTTAGCTTCCTCGTCATGAGAGGAATTTTTCAATTCCTCGTAATTCAGGCGGAGGATGAATGCCACTTTCACTTTCACTGACCCCTCCAGCATACCTATAAATAGCCAGAAATAGATGTCAATATGGTCTTGATGAAACGGACGAACAGGTTCAATATCAGGTGGGATAATCCTCAAGAAGCAAAAGATTTAGCTTTGGGATGTTCTACACTCTGGAATAAGCTGACCTATAAAAGAAGACAATCTTTCTTCGATGATGGAGAGTTTGATTGGTCTTCTGATGAACTTTATGATGAATTCAAAGGGTGGATATCTATGTTAAGTCCGCCGTATATTATTCTAAGTAGATTATGATATATAGACTTACTGGCCATCTCAGGGGAGGAGGTGGGTGGGTTGGGTGGATATATCAAAGAGATAAAGTAGCGACTCACTCAAGCTTGCGAAATTATTATTAGAGTCGCGGACATTCATCTATTCGCGGTCACAATGCCGCAGTATAGCATGTGTCCTTAGGTTAGGTGTGCTTGGCCTTATTCAGGTGCACGTGGTCATCATGCCACAGCCACCCTTGCAAGGTCAGGCACATCTAACCATTGACTCTAAATTCATCGTCATTTTTCAACATCCAATATATAGCTTGAAGCAACTTTCTAGCAGC
>JAZKSP010000071.1:0-8301 GCA_036626005.1 Thermoplasmatota archaeon
TCGTGGAAAGCATCGAAGTGACTACCCAGCCGAAACTTGAATACGACTCCGGAGATACTTTGGACTTGGCAGGGATGGAGATCACGGAAAACTATACGGATAACTCTACGGAAACAGTAACGTTCGGTGATTCTAGATGGGAAGCAAATTACACGGCAGTTCCACCACATGGAACTGGGTTAAATGAGACTTATCGAGGAGAAAACATCACTGTAACTTACGATCAAAACTTGACCGCATATACCGATCAGTTGACGATAAACACTGTTATCGAGGATATAGAAGTGGTCACTCAGCCAACTCTAGAATACGACTCTGGAGAAGCTCTAGATTTAAGTGGTATGGAAATCAAAGAATACTATACGGATGACACTAACCAGACCGTCACCTTTACCGATGGCACTCATCAAAATTACTCTACAGAACCTTCACACGGAACAGAATTGGGAGGAAAAGATAACGAAAAAACGGTCACCGTCATCCACGACGCTACTGGTGTGACGAATTATACGGATGAATTGACGATACATGCGGTAGTCGAGTATATTGAGATATCTGGGCAACCCGATCTTGTATATTACTCTGGAGAATCTTTAGATTTGAACGGATTAGAAATCACAGAACACTATACATACGGCACTAACAAGACTGTGGACTTCGGTGATCCCGACTGGGATGCAAATTACACCGCGGATCCATCACACGGAACTGATATAGTAAGTACCCATCATGGAGAAACGGTCACTATCACCAATAATGAGACTGGATCCACAAACGATACCAACGAATTGACCGTGCTACATGAACTTACGATCAACATATATGGAGAGGGAACCACGGACCCCGGAGAAGGAACTCATCCTTACGAACATGGAACTACGGTCGATCTCGAAGCCCAAGCCGATCAAAACTACACCTTCATGGGATGGACAGGAGACAACGAAAGTATTGCAGACCCAGCAGCGAATCAAACCACTATAGATATGCTGGACAACTACACCATCACTGCCAAATTCCTCCAAAACCCATTCTTCGATGTAGATATAGTTGATTATGACGAGGAAGTGATCAAGGGGGGAGAACTGATAGTGAACTCTACTGTTACGAACACCGGTGAAATTCTAGATAGACAGGATGTCAACTTCGCGGTTTACAACTATTTTGGCGAACAAGTCTACTCAGATTCAGTGGAAATTGAGTTAGATGGCAAAGAAATCAAAAATCATATCTTCAACTGGACGACCGAGGATGAGGAGAATCTGGAAGACTTCTATTTCAAAGTGTGGACTGAAGACGATGAAGAGGAAAGAGAATTCCTCGTGTTCGAAGAACCGTACTTCCGAGCCACGATAGAAGAACCGAATAACGGAGAAGAGTACATCGAAGGTGAGCTGATCACGGTCGAATACACTATCGATAATCTAGGATCTGTAGATGATACTCAGGACATAAGGTTCTATGTAGGTTTTGATCGTCTCGACATGAAAGAGAGCTTGGAGCTTGAAGGCGGGGAGAATTATTCCGGTACTTTCAATTGGACCGCTCAAGAGCCCTATGGTGAGCGAGATCTCACAGTTGTGACTGATGATGATTCTGACACAGTAACTATCAACGCGTTAGAGGAAGCTTACTTCCAAGTAAATATAACCGAGCCGGCATCGGGAGAAGAGTACTTCGAAGGACAGACAGTCCCTGTAAAATACACGGTAGAAAATACTGGAGATGTTACTGATACCCAGGATATAACCTTCACTATCGATGGAGATGTAATAAAAACAAACGATGATCTGAATCTAGAAGGAGATGAGACCTTCGAAGGAGAATTCATCTGGACAGCTTCACAACCTTACCAAGATCGTAACATTACCGTTGAAAGTGAGGACGATCGAGACGACGTTACTATCACCGTGAAAGAGGCACCTGAAGAACCTTTCTTCGATGTAGATATCAAGACACCTGAAGACCAGGATGAGTATTTCGAAGGCGATACACTTTCTGTGGAGTACGAGGTCAAGAATCTAGGTGAGAATACGGATACGCAGGATATCGAATTCCGTATCGATGGTAGTCTTGAAGATTCAGTAACACTGGAACTCGACAGCGGTGAGACTCATTCCGGCACCTTTGATTGGACAGCAGAAGGGCCGTATGAAGATCGTGATTTGACTGTGGAGAGTGAGGATGATTCCGACAAAGTTACGATCAAAGTGTTAGAGTATGCATATTTTGAAGTCGATATAACCGAGCCTACTGCGGGAGAGGAGTACTTCGAGGGGCAGAGAGTAACTGTAGAATATATGATAGAAAATACCGGGGACGAAACAGCTAGTCAGAATATAATCTTCTATATCGATGGAGATATAACAAAAACAACCGATGATCTGAGTCTAGAGGGAGATGAAATCTACAGAGGAGAGTTCACCTGGACAGCTTCACAACCTTACCAGGATTATGACCTCTCCGTTGAAAGTGAGGATGATCAAGACGGGGTTACTATCACGGTGAAAGAGCCGCCAGAAGATGCTTTCTTTGACGTATATATCACTGAACCTGGAGATTATAGCGAGTATTTTGAAGGCGATACACTTACCGTGGAGTACGAAGTCAAAAACGTAGGTGAAAATTCGGATACGCAGGATATCGAGTTCCGTATCGATGGTAGTCTTGAAGATTCAGTAACACTGGAACTCGACAGCGGTGAGATTCATTCCGGTACCTTTGAATGGACAGCAGAAGGACCTTACGGGGGTCGTGACTTGACGGTAGAGAGCGAAGATCATTCCGACTCAGTTGCGATCAAGGTACCTTACTTCAAAGTAGAAATAACCGAACCGATCGAGGGTCAAAAATTCATCGAAGACGAGCCTGTGACGGTAAGATATACGGTGAAAAATACCGGGAACTCAACGGATATCCAGGACATAGAGTTCTATCTTGACGGGAATAAATCAGATATCACAAGGAATTTGGGTCTAGATGGTGGTGAAATTTACGAAGGTTATTTCAGATGGATCTCTGAAAAGCCCTATGGAGAGCGTAACTTGACGGTCCAGAGTGAAGGTGACTCCGACGAAGTGACTGTTCTGGCTTTAGAAGATCCCTATTTTGAAGTCTCTATGACTAAACCAGTAGGAGGAGGAGAGCACATCGAAGGTGAAACGATCACTATTGAGTTCTCTGTAGAGAATATCGGTTATATAACGGATACACAAGATGTAGGATTTTATGTTAACGGTGAACTTGTAGATAGGGTAGAAGAGGTAACACTCGAGAGCGGTTCAACTTATACACGCGAGTTCACTTGGACTGTAGAAGGGTCTAACGGCGATTGTGAATTGGCGATAGAGAGCGAAGATCATTCCGACTCAGTTACTATCACAATATTAGAAGACAATTCGTCAGATGGATTGTTTTCCGATGGTTGTTGGTCATATTTGATACTCGCCACCGCGATTTTAGCCTTGATACTAGCAGGCGTACTTTACAAAAGACAAACTGCAAAGAAAGAGCCGGTCATCGAGGATGTATTTTTGATAAGTAAGAGGAACTCCATGTTATTACTGCATAACACTCGACGTCTTAGACCGGACAGAGATAGTGATATCATCGCTGGTATGTTCGAGGCTGTGCAGAACTTCATCGAGGATTCCTTCCAGGATACGGGAGATTGGGAACTGAACAAGTTGGAATTCGGTGGGAACAACATAGTTGTCGAACGGGGCGAGCATGTGTATATGGCTGTAGTCTATGAAGGTGATCTGAGCGAGGAGGAAATCCAGGAGATAAGAGATGTTATCGACAGTATCGAAGACGAATTTGGTGAAGAGTTGAAGGAATGGGATGGTGACAGAGAAGAACTAAGAGGTCTGAAGGACTTGACTCAAGATCTTTTTTCCTGAACTACTTTTACGAATTTTGAGAATCTTCCTCATATTTTTCGAGCAGTCTAGTGACGGCAGAAGCGGATTCGACATCATCTTTCTTCTCGTACCATTTGACCAGTTTATCGCCGAATTCTAAAGCTTGTTCCTCCGAAATAGTTTCATCTAATGAGAACTTATCTACCCCGCTCTCTTCTAAAAGATCTTCCATGACCGAGTAAGGCATCTCTCCCAGCTGAGATGCATAGGCGAGAAGAGCAGAGATCAGTTTTTGAGGATCATCTATATTCTTGTCCATAGTTACTATATCTTCTGGATCTCTCAAAGGTGAAGTGTGACGATACTTAGTTCTGAATCCAAGTTCTTTAAACATATCCTCTACATTTTTACCGGTCTTAGCAGAGGTGAAAAAGATAGTGTCGAAGTAATGGCGAGTGTCATCGACGACTTCTTTTTTAGAGATCTCTTGATCTTCTAGATCCATCTTGTTGACCGCCAACACGACAGGTGCATTAGGCACCGATGCCTTTCTATACTTGGGGAGCCAATCATCGATCAGGTTGTAAAGGGTCTCTTGCCTTGTAACATCCGCCACAGCTATAGCTCCCGTCGACTTTTCAAAAGCCATGTCCTGAACGCTTTGGAAATCAGTTTCCCCCATAATATCATACATGACCAGTTTTAATTCTGACCCAGTCACTGGGACCTCCTTTGTGTACACGTTCGTACCGACTGTCTTCAAATATTCCTCCCCAAAAACATTTTCGACGAATCGGAGGACCAAAGATGTCTTGCCAACCGCAACTTCTCCGATGAGATTTACTTTCCTTTTTATACCTCCATTCATCTCTAATTCTCCCTCCGTTAAATTATCCTCTTCGATTAAATTAGCATAATTAGTATAAATATTTAAAGTTTGTTATGTTTAAAATTTTTTTATTAGCATCTCTAAATTCACTTTTTTTTTTGACGGTTAGAGGACTCTAATGAATAAACCACAATTAGAATCAATAAGAACTTCTTAGTCTACATTAGTTCCTGTCAGATTTCCTTTCATTATGATTATTCCACTCATCCTTCCGAATTCGAACCAAAATTTATAACCGATTTTTCACTATATGCTCTAAGGTGTGAAAATGAACTTCATGTTGGATAGGAAGGTTTATGAGAGGAAAAAAGAAAGACTTTTGGATAGATTAGAGGAAATGGAATTGGACGGTCTTTGTTTATTCTCACCTACGTTTATATTCAATCTGACGGGTTTTGCATTCTTACCGACGGAAAGACCTATCGCCTATCTATTGGACAGGGAAAGCGAAAAGATGGTCATCCCCAGGCTGGAAAAAGAACATCTAGAACATAGAGAACTTTATTTGGACGAAGTGATCACATATCCAGATTATCCGGGAGAGAAGCATCCGATGAAACTAGTGGAGGAGATGATCGAGGAAAAAGACTACGATAATGTAGCGGTCGACCAAGACGGTTACGGAAGCGGTTATGGTTACTTCGGTCCGAGTTTGAGCGAATTGATAGATATCGAGGTCGAAGATATCCAGTTGGATCTGGAGAAATTTTTCAGTGTGAAGGAAGAAGAGGAGATAGAACTGATGAGAGAGAGCGCCAAGTGGGATAATCTAGGGTTAAAATATCTTCAAGAGGAGACTGAACCGGGATTATCTGAGATCGAGGCCTCGATGAGAGCTTCTTTGAAAGCTTCTCAGGCGATCATCAGGGCTTTCGGTCCCAAATACGAGCAGACCGGCAGCGGTTTTCCCATAACAGTGGGTTACAGAGGACAGGTCGGTGAAGGGTCTTCATTACCTCACGCCATAGCCAGCAACGAGACCATAGAAGAAGGAGACGTGCTGGTGAACGGAGCCGGCGTCGAGATCGGGGGCTACAGCAGCGAATTGGAAAGGACCTGGATAGTGGGAGAACCTACGCAGGAACAGAAAGAATATTTCGAACTAGCTGTGAGAGCGCAGGACATCGCCTTCGATGAGATCGAGGCGGGTAAGCAACTCTCCGAAGTAGATGAAAGAGTTCGCAGGTTTTACGAAGAAGAAAATATCGAGGATACGTGGAGACATCATACTGGTCACGGATTGGGAACTAGGATACACGCTCCTCCGTTTTTAGATGTCGGAGAGGGGTGGGAACTGAAGGAGAACATGGTTCTTAGTATAGAACCAGGTATCTACTTGAAGGATAAAGCTGGTTTCCGACATTCAGATACTGTTGTGGTTAAGAAGAACGGAATCGAGATTTTGACTTACTATCCGCGAGAGCTCGAGGAGAGCATCATCGCTGTAAAATGAAAGAAGTATGAATGAAGAGTGATAGAGAACTTCTTACCTTAAGTTGTGTCTCCTGAGAAGGGCTCTAGTCCAAATAAAATAGAGGATCAGGACAACCAGAATTCCTATCACTGAATAAAAATAGTATCCGATGGCTGTTCCGACCATCCAAACGTAAAATACCTTCCTATCTAACCGCGTCCGCTTCACGTCTAAATTGACTATTAGCAGGACTATGAACAAAAAGGCTAACTCGATTATCATTGATATCTGCATTTTTTCTATATTCTATTATCTTTATCCACAATTAAACCTTCGGCCCTTTAGTGGGCCACTACTATGTCCATTTTATCACCCTCATTTTAATCCAACACATATTACCAAACACATTTTTCGGAGGACTTCCAAAATTTAATATCATTTTTCTCAATAATCTAACCGAATCGGGAACATTTCATAATAGGGGATCATGGTAGAACCTCTGAGAAAGAGATGTACGTACCGTTGAGCGTGATCGAGTTGGGTTAAGATCAATATTTGAAGACATATCCATCTTCAATAAATACAGATAAAGTATATTTTCTAGAAGGTTTTACAACATACTGATCAAAGATGGGAAGCAACGAGAAGTTGAAGATGGAAGAGATGAGTTGGAAAGAGGTAGAGGAGGCCAAGGAGGAAGGTAAAGATACCGTTATACTGATGATGGGGTCTTTTGAACAGCACGGTCCTCACATGCCCCTAAAGACGGATACGTGCATATCTGATGAATTGGGGGAACGGATAGCAGAAAGATTGAACTACGCACTGATGGGTCCAACCATTTCTGTAGGCGTTTCCTCTCACCATATGGATTTTCCCGGGACCGTGTCTCTTTCGAACGAACTATTCACGGATGTGATAAAAGAACACTGTAAAGCTTTTGATCACCATGGTTTCGATTTCATCGCTCTAGTTCCTTTCCACGGCGGGAATTTTGCCCCTGCTAAGACCGTAGCACCGGAGATAGCCGAAGAGATGGAGAATTCGAAGATAATACTCGTCGCGGACTTGGAAAGGAACACCAAAGTTATGATGGAATCTTTCAAGGAAGCTGGCATTGAATACGAAGAAAATGCTGTACACTCTGGAGCTACCGAGACCTCTGTCATGTTAGCGATCGATGAAGAGCTGGTAGATGAAAACAGGCTCGAAAAAGGATACGAAGGAGAAGTAGACGATTCCTCTATATTCACTGAAGGACTGAAACACTTCACCGAGAACGGCATTTTAGGAGACGCAAGAAAGGCTTCGAAAGAGGCGGGTGAACTGATACTAGAAAATCTAGCTGATGATCTAGCGGATAGGATAGATGAGAAGAGGAAAGACCTTTGAAATCCCTTCCAAGCTCACTCTTTATTTTCAGGATAGGTAACTTCCCCATCTCTTACCACGGCACGGGAGCTGATCTCGTGTTCTTTAGTTTCACCTTTACTCAGATGTATCACTTCTTTACCTTTAGCTACCAGCCAATCACATAGTATCCTTCTATAACATTTCCAGTAGATGCTCTCCGCGCACATTATACCGATCTTCTTCGATTCTGAGATCTCTATCAGTTCGTCTAGTTCCTCCTGAAACTCATCGGAAAGCGCGTGGTCGGCATAAGTTCTGAAACCAGTGACATCCCATCCCTTATTGGGAGATTTTTCTCCTAAAGTTTCGTCTCTATAGCCCCCGAATATATCGCCTTTCCAGCTGTAGTCTATTCCTGACTTTCCAAGGGCCTCTTCAAGATTATCTCTCTTGAAAGTAGAGTAGACCTCCGATCCCGGGCATCTTCTTATATCGACTAGCAGATCGATGCTCTTTCCCTTCAACAGAGCTATGAATTCCTCCAAACTTAGATTTGAATGCCCTAAGGAGTATATCGAAGGTTTCATCTACATATAAAAACTAGGAAAAAAGGAGATGAAAGGTTTTTTGCTAATCTAGCTCTTCGAGTTCACTCTCATGGAGTTCAAGATGATCGGTTTCTATCTCCACAAGGGCTTCGAAGAACTCCTCAACTCTCGGTTCTTCAGCCTCCTTAGCAAATTTCTGGTAATGTTCTATAGCTCTCGATTCTCTCGAATGTGCAT
>JAZKSP010000072.1:0-8116 GCA_036626005.1 Thermoplasmatota archaeon
TTTTTCACTATAGCTTCACCGAGAGGATGTTCAGAACGCTGTTCAGATGATGCAGCATAGAGAAGGACTTCCTCTTCCGACTCGCCTATCACATCTGTCACGCCTGGCTCCCCCTTGGTTATGGTACCAGTCTTATCCAAGACGATGGTTTTTATGTCTTTCATCAATTGTATGGACTCTCCTCTCCTGATCAGAACACCGTTCTGTGCTCCCTTACCGCTGCCGACCATCAAGGCGGTAGGTGTCGCTAGACCCAAAGCGCAGGGACAGGCGATAACCAAAGTAGCTATAGCTGCATAAAGTGCTAAAGAAAGAGCTGTCAATCCAGGGTTAATCCAAGGCAAATAAGCGTCCGCCCACGAGATTACAGAATGAAATGTCCCTGGAAATACCATCCAAACAATGAAAGCCGAAAGGGCTATCGTGATTACCGCTGGAACGAAATAAGAAGTTATCCTATCGGCATAAGCTTGGATAGGGACTCTAGAACCCTGAGCTTCTTCAACCATCTTGATAACCTGGGAAAGGAAAGTGTCTTTTCCTACCTTAGTGGCTTCAACAGTTATCGAGCCCTCTTTGTTGATAGTAGCGCCGATCACTTCATCACCTTTCTCCTTCTTTACAGGCATTGATTCTCCAGTTGCTATAGACTCATCTACGGAACTCTCACCTTCTATCACTTTACCATCTGTAGGTATCTTTTCTCCCGGTCTCACGATCATCTTATCTCCGATCTGTATTTTATCCACGGCGATTTCCTGTTCCTCCCCGTCTCTTATCACTCTAGCTGTCTTAGCTTCTAAAGTCATCAATTTTTTGATCGCCTGTGAGGCTTTACCTTTCGCCTTATTTTCGATGTACCTTCCTATCAGATGAAAAGCGACGATCATACCAGCTATCCCACCATAATTCAGTATCTCAAATCCATAGCCGTAATAATGTAATATAGCTATCAGACCTGTAGAATAGGCCGCCATAGAACCTAACATGATCAGAGCGTCCATATTTGGCGATAATTTGATGAGTGAACGCGCTCCAGACGTCATGGTCTCTCGGCCAACATAAAAGAGAACAGGTGAGGCTAAAACTACTAGTGCGATATCGTAGTATGGTCTCTGTAGTAAAGAATATCCAGCATAATTAGAGATGATTATAGCCATCATAGGTATTACGAATGACCATGCGATGTAGACCTTTCGTTTTGCGGTCTTCACCTTCTCTAGATCTTTTTGGACTTTGTCTTTCTCCTCATAATCTTCCTCTAACCACGAATCGGGAACGGAGTAACCTGTTTCCTCCACAGCTCTCACAAAGTCACTCCTGTGGACCTTACCTGGAATATAGTTGATAGTCGCTTTTTCGGTTGTCAGATTCACGTTGGCGGATATAACCCCATCTAACTTCTCTAAAGCCTTCTGATTCGCCTGACTGCACGAGGCGCAGGTCATATCCTCTATAGGCATGTCTACCCTCTGCCCTTCTCCTAGGGAGTAACCCGCATCTTCTACTGCCCCTGAGATATCATCCATCTCTACTTCAGACGGGTCATATTCCACGGAAGCCTGCTCGCTAGCATAGCTAACATTGCTCTCATCTACACCCTCTAGTTTATCTAAAGATTTCTCTATCGACTGGGCACAACTGGCGCAGTGCATCCCCTCGATGGGGACCTCCTTTTTCTGATTCTCATCTTCTTCACTCATAATCCTTACCTCTAAATAAATATGAAAAAGGTTTTACCCTAATCGAGGTATTCTTCTGGATCCTCCTCGAAGAGGGTCTTACATCCAGGGGCACAGAAGTAGTAAGTCTTACCTTCATATTCAGTCTCGAACTTAGCCTCATCTTCGTCTACTTCCATACCACACACGGGATCCGTCGCCATGATAACACCGTTATTACATCCTCACGCTTATAAAAAGCATTTGTCATATACAAACGTAAGACCGAACCCTCTTTAGACTTACAAACATAAAATTTAAATCGCCTGGTATCGATTATTAATACATGAAACTAGATAAAACTGAGATGAAGATTCTAAAAGAGCTGCAAAAGGATGGTAGAGCCTCACGAAGGGTTCTAGCGGATAGGATCGATGTGAGCACTCCTACAGTCAGTTCGAAGATAGAAAAGTTGGAGAACATGGAGATTATAGAAGGTTTCAGTGTAGAGATAGATCAAAGGAAGATGGGATTTCAGAAGTACTTCTTCAAAATAGAAGTCGAAGATAAAACGGAGGCAGAGATCAGAGATGTCTTCTCGGAATTCCAGAGATTTCGAAAAATAGAAAAATTAGAAGGTGACGGACATCTGATCACTCTATTCATCAACGAGTTCAGCCAGCTGGACAAGGCTACGGAGTACTTGGAAGAAAAAGATGGTTTCAAGATAGAGGAAATCTGGCGTGCCCAGGACGAAGAGAAGAAGATCCCGAAGATCCCTTTAGATGAGAATGTACCGCTGGATATCACATGTTATTACTGCAACAAACCGATAAAAGGGGAACCTGAAAAGTGGAAAAAGGACGGAAAAGAACATTATTTCTGCTGTTCTTCATGTGAAGAGCTGTTTGAAGAGAAATACGAACGTCTTCAAGAGAGAAAAAAGGAGATGAAAGAAGGATCAAAATAGGACCTTTCCTACTACTTTTGTTCGACAACCAAAAAATACCTATATAGGTCTTCAATAATGGAAACGAGCAAGATAAATAGGTGACAAACATGACTGAGGACGAAGAAGAAGGCCGAATTGAATCCAGACTTGAAGGAGAGAACATTTATTCACCTCCAAAGGACTTTGTGGAGCAAGCGAATGTGAATGATCCTGATATATACGAATATGCGGAAGAGAACTACGAAGAGTTCTGGGCAGACAAGGCCGAAAGATTAGATTGGTATGAAAAATGGGACGAGGTCCTTAACTGGGATCCACCACACGCCGAGTGGTTCGTGAATGGAAAGTTGAACGTGAGCTATAACTGTATAGATAGACATGTAGAAAACGGCAAGGGAGACAAGACCGCGATAATATGGGAAGGTGAACCACTAGATGAGACGATAGAGTATACATTCAAAGAACTGCAGGAAGAAGTATCAAAGTTCGCCAATGCCTTGAAGGAGATGGGCGTAGAGAAGGGAGATATCGTAACATTCTACCTTCCTATGGTACCGGAACTCGCTATAGGCATCCTAGCCTGTTCAAGGATAGGCGCACCTCACAGCGTTGTATTCGGTGGCTTTTCACCGTCTGCACTCAACGAGAGGATCAACGACGCCGAAGCTAAAGTTCTGGTAACAGCTGACGGTTACTATAGAAGAGGCGGTGAAATCGAGATGTGGGAGAAGGCCCAGGAAGGTATAGAAGACACTCCATCTCTGGAAAAAACCGTCTGTGTAGACAGACTCGGTAGAGACGATGTTAAATTAGACGGTGATACGGAAGTTTACTATGATGACGTCGTAGAGGATCAGCCAACTGAGTGCGAACCAGAAAAGATGGATGCCGAAGACATGCTCTTCCTTATGTACACCAGCGGGACAACCGGTAAGCCGAAAGGTGTAGTGCATACGACTGGAGGATACTTGACGGGTGTATCCGCGACTCATGATTGGGTTTTTGATATAAAAGACGATGATGTTTATTGGTGTACCGCAGATATAGGATGGATCACCGGTCACAGCTACATAGTTTATGGACCTCTTGCGAACGGCTGCACGACTTTGATGTATGAAGGCACGCCTGATTATCCTGATAAGGATCGCTTTTGGCAGATAGCCGAAGAACATGAAGTGACCAAATTTTACACAGCACCCACCGCGATAAGGATGTTCATGAAATGGGGTGAAGAGTATCCTGAGAAGCACGACCTTTCCACTCTAGAAGTACTCGGAAGCGTCGGAGAACCGATCAATCCGAAAGCATGGAAATGGTACCACGAACACATCGGTGGAGGAGAATGTCCGATAGTCGATACTTGGTGGCAAACAGAGACTGGTATGATGATGATCACGCCACTGCCGGGTGTAACCGATCTTAAACCGGGCAGCGCAACGAAACCGTTCCCAGGTCTTAAAGCCGACGTGCTGGACGATCAAGGAAACAGCGTTGATACCAACGAAGGTGGTTATCTAGTCATCAAAAGACCTTGGCCAGCGATGCTTAGAACACTTTACGATGAACCAGAAAGATACGTCCAAACTTACTGGTCCGAATATGACGAGGAAACTTACTTTGCAGGAGACGGCGCTAGAATAGACGAAGACGGTTACTTCTGGGTCGTCGGTCGGCTCGACGATGTTTTGAATGTTGCCGGACATAGACTCAGCACGATGGAGATGGAAAGTGCTCTCGTCGATCACGAAGCTGTCGCAGAAGCCGCAGTCGTCGGTAAACCGGACGAGATGAAAGGACAGGTCCCAGTAGGTTACGTTATACTCGAGTCGGGTCACGAACCATCCGACGAACTCGCCGAAGAATTGAGAGGGCATGTTGGAGAGATCATAGGACCGATAGGAAAGCCTCACGCAGTAAGATTCAGCGACGATCTGCCGAAGACGCGATCCGGTAAGATCATGAGGAGAATCCTCAAGAAGCTGGAGAAAGGCGAATCCGCTGGAGATACATCCACACTCAGAAATCCAGAGATCGTAGAAGAACTCAAAGAGAAAGTCGGAGAAGAGTAAAAATCACAACAAAAACCCTTTCTTTCCACTATTCTTTTGAGATCAGATCTCACATTTGAGAGTATATACCATCCCAAATAGATTTTCTTCTAGTATCTTCACCTGAAAATGATCCGATAATACCTCCTTTATCTCTCTATCAATGTGGGTTCTGCCGAATATTTTGGCGGAAAACATCATGGGATAGAAAAGAGGCAAAGCGAATTTGTTTTCAGGTCTTCCCGTATCTAATATTATCATGTGACCTTCAGGATCTAATATCCGAGCACATTCGGACGCGGCTTTCTCAAAGTCTGGAACTGTAGTGAAAGTGAACGTTGCTATTATCTTATCGAAGTGATCATCAGGAAATTTAGAGTCCTCGATATCGTCATTCATTACGCTTATCTCTACATCTGGATGATCTTCAACTCTTTTCCGAGCGTGAGATATCATCGCTTCACTTATGTCGGTACCTACCAATTTACCGCTAGGCATATCATCCGCTATCAATGGCAATATCTGACCTGTCCCTGTACCGACGTCCAGGACTTTATCCCCAGTGGATAGATCAAGATATTGAATGGCCTTTCTCTTCCAGTTCCTCTGGGGCCTAGATATCAGCGGGAAACGGTCTATGAGATCGTAAAAAGGTCTCCAAGAATCGTATCTATCCGATACTTTCTCCTTTGATTTATCCATCAGATAAGAATCAGGTTCAAGACTATATAAATAACTTGCCTACTAAGATCACCAGGGCAGAACGAAGCCGAAGGTAAGATCCTGATATATCACGAAATAACTCAACAGGTAACCTAAGATAGCACCAGAATTCAACAGAGGTAGACCCGCGTGAGGTTTACCTTTCAATACGAATCTGGTAAGAGCGATCATGCCTACACTCGCTCCGATTATGCTTCCAACAGCCACGAGAAGAGGCGCATATTGTCCACCTATCCACATACTCGGAAGATGAATTGTTGCAGCGACCGGAAGTATGCCCGGTATTATAAGATCGCCTAAACCGATGAACATCGCCTCTCGTTCCTTATCCTCGTCCAACTCCTGTTCTATTCCTTCTTTCTCTGCGAATGAGTAGTTGGCTTTCTGGGGGACTACCATCATAACAGGGACCTTCATCTTCATAACCCCAGAAGCTAGGGAAACCATATGTTTCGTCTTGTACACGGATATGAAGTCATATACGCCAAGTGCTATCAAAAGTATGAAAACAGGGAGTATACCGAAGCTCATGCCGAAGATCCCAGCTATACCAGCCCCCATGATTATTCCAATACTATTGACCACATACCATTCTGGTTTTTTGTAAAGTAAGTAGGTGAGACCTATACCTAAAATTATAGAAACAAAAAATGAAAAGTAGAATCTCACACTTTCGATAAAAGGATACATCACTCTGAAGAGCACTGGATTGAAGACATAGAACAGCGTCAAACCTACAACTCCAAGTATAGCATATTGGAGATAATTCTCCTTACCATATTTGAATACCAAAAGCATGCCGGCGGTGAACAGCAGGATCACACCTATATAGATCAGAGGATTGGTTGGGTCATCGACATCATCCCCAAAAGCACGATACTCTTGAGGATAAGTTTGGACTACAGTCAAAGCTAGCATATGGGTGATTATCAGCATGCAGATTATGGCTATAGCGGGTAGATGTTTACGTTTTATTTCGAACATATTTCTCTAACCAAAAGTCTTATTTGTCTACAAGTTTCCCGAAGGCTAGATTTCCGGTTGTATTTTTGATCCTTACTTTAACTTTATCGCCCTTAGTGGTTCCGGGGACGTAAATAGTGTATCCTCCTTTCTTAGCCATACCGTCACCTTCTCTCCCTATATCCTGGATCATAAGTTCGTATATATTGCCTTCTTCTATCTCTTCAGACTGAGCTGAGGAGGACGATTTGCTCTGCTTCCCTCTTATCGGGCCGTGGGCGCCACAGGCATCACACTTGATTATATCGACCCTGTCTTCTTTCACTAATCTAGTGTCCGGTCTGCCGCATTCTGGGCAAAGCACATACTTCTCAACATAATCCTCAATTTTGTTCTTGATCTTGCTGGAATTTATCTTCCCTTTGAAGACCACCCTTTCGTTCTCTCTTTCACCAGCTGTCCCTAGTTCTCCAAGTAGAAACTTCAAAAATTTTTCAGGAGACCTATTTATCTGATCAGCAATATCGGTAAAGTTCTTGAAGATAGTGGTATTTCCTTCCTGAAGAATATCTAAATCTGGAATCTCGAATCTATCGTGATCTGATATCTCATCAGGTATCTTATCCCTAGCTGTTTCTAAGAGACCATCGTAATCCTCGTAAGAGTTACTTTCCTCTGAAGTGTTCGATTCATCGGACATATATCCTGATAATCGTGTATGGTTTAAAAAGATATTGGTTTCTAATTTTTTAAAATTTGCTTCGTTTATAGTGTTTGTAGAGAGTATTTTCTAAAGGGGTAGATTTTTTATACTCAGAACTGACTATTTTTTGGTGAATATGTATAACAAGATTATTCTACCTACGGACGGTTCGGAATGTGCTATGAAAGGCGTAAAAGAAGGCCTGGAGATGGGAGAAAAACTAGGCATCAAAGTTATAACTGTTTACGTTGTGAACACCTCTGAGTTTGAATCACTGCATCATGAAAGTATCAGAGCTTCTGCAAAAAGCGGCCTTAAAGACAAAGGGAAAGAAGCACTAGAGGAGGTAAGAGAAGCTGCAGAGGGAAAAGACATAGAACTTGAAACAAAGCTAGTAGCTGGAAAACCCTATAGAAAAATTACTCAGTTAGCCGATGAAAACGATATTATCTACATAAGTACTCATGGTCTCTCCGGCTTTAGTAATCTCTTTTTAGGCAGTACGACTGAACGTGTTCTGAAAAACACCGAAGCTACAGTTGCAGTGGTAAATGGAAGGTAAATCAAAAATCAGTTCTTATTCACTTTTTTCTATCTTTTTTCTGCATGGGGTGGGTAACTTCATTGAAGCTTTCCTAAGAGCTTCCTTCGCAACGTCAACACCGTCATCCACCCATATCTTGACTATCTCTTGATCTTGGTTCACTCTGGCTGCACTCCCGACTTTCTTTCCAAAGGCACTTCTCATCCCTTCAGACAGTCTGTCAGCTCCCGCACCGGTAGCCTGTTTGTTCTCTCTCAGCACGTGATGAGGGTATACGAGAATTTTAGCTTTAAAGTTCTCTTCGCCCATTCCCTTCGTTAGGACCCGAGTTAATGTAACTCTCGCGGCTTCTAGTGCCGCGTCCTTTATCTGACATTTTTCTTCGGCTATCAACGTGACCTCGTTATCGAAGTCTCTAGTTCTATTACCCATGGTGAACTGACCTACTCTGACGTGAGGTACACCACCTATGTAGTCCTTGCGTGTGTAGGGTTGCCCCTTGACCTCTCTGTACATACTTCC
>JAZKSP010000073.1:0-8064 GCA_036626005.1 Thermoplasmatota archaeon
TGGCATAAAGAACAGTTGGAGAGGGCTGAAGAGATAAAGACTTTCGAGATCGTACATCATCCTGAAAGAGAATGTGAATATATGGTTCATATCTCTTGTAAATTTGATACTCAAACCGCTCGTACGAGGACTGTATGTGGTGTGGACTTAGGAATCAAGCGGGACCTATCAGCCGTGCTGATAGATAATGACGGTGTGAAACAGTTCAACATCATTCAGAACGAAAAGTCAAAGCGGTTGGAAGAACTTGATAATAGAATAGCGCATCTCCGTAGAGAAGAGAAGTATGAAGTTTTGAAGAAACTGCGAAATAAGCGTGAAAGAGTTGCTGAGGACTATGATAGAAAACTGGCAAAACATTTTGCCGAATCGATGCTAGATGGTACTACTGTTTTCTTTGGCAACCCAAAAGAGATACGTTACGACAAATACAGAGGTAACGGCGATAAAGTCGGTAGAAAACTGTTACAGCACTGGTCATTCTCTCGTATAATTGATAAGTGTATACTCAAATTGAATGAAACAGGTAATGTCGGCGTAAGGGCAAAGGAATGGAACACTTCAAGACTTCATTATAAATGCGGTAAGCAGGTGGAAAGACCGTATGATAATTCTTTTCAACGTATTAAATGCTCTACGTGTGATGATGAACTTGATGCGGAATTTAACGCGTCAATCAATATCGCTGTAAAGGGTATATCCCAGTACAGCGATAAGCCCATTGAGCCAGATACTTTCTGGCAAAACATGGCGGGGGCTACAGATGAACTGGCCCGAACCATGGATGATTCTGAGGTAGAACCTCGGATGAGCATGGAAACTCCCCGCTTTAACCGGGAGTAGTTCACATGATCCAGTGGTTACAATCGAAGCTCGTTTTGATAATGGCCGGAGTTGTCTTGATATCTTCGGTAACCGCGATTTTCAATTACCATTTGGAATCGATAGAAAAAAGGAGTTATAGAATCGTTGGCCCTGTAAATCCTCAATCTCCCGACATAGTAGAGTCGCCTATTTAGCCAATAGATTCACGGAAGCCCAACTTTTTGAATGGTTCGGATGTGTTCAAGGATTCGATATTCTAGCTAAATATGTTCACTTGTCAAGAAGAGATCTCGATCCGCTCCTTTTCCTCTTCTTCAATTTCCTCGATGATTTCATCTATCGATTTATCTAGGAAATAAGAATGAATAGGTTTTCCTTTCCTTTCTTTTTTGACCTTCTCATACCTACCCATCCTTTTTCTCTAAGTTTTTGAGTAGCATGGGATACCTCAGGTTGTTCTAGTTCAGCTGAATTCTCTATTTCGTTACTTTTAACCTCTCCTCGACTAGCGATAAAAACCAATGTTTTGGCTACATTCCTTTCAAGGCCAGCTTTTATAATTCTGTCAATCAATTCAATCTGTTGAGAGGTGAAATTCTCCTTTATCATCTTTACACCGCTTTAAAACTATTTATTGAATAATAGTATATATATAATTTAGGAAAATATTTGAGAATAGTTAATCCATTTAGACTTTATCTACATTAAACTGCTAGACTATAATATCTCAAAAATCAGAATATAGGGGTAGAGATAAGTAAGGGGTAGAATTGTATCTACATTCTGCTGTTCTTTTTATCTCAATAGGTGTTATCTTCTTTTTAATGGTAGTCAAAGGAAAAAAGATGAAAGAGAGAGAAATACACGGAAGAATTTGAATAAAAAACAGGGTTTAGAAACCCCCTATTTTTGAAAAGACGTCGGAAAACCACGGAATCCGACATCATCATTTTCACCTCCAGAGGTTTTCACTCCCTAGAAGAACAACAAAATCCTGCCAAAATAACCACACCTGTCGTAAAAAATGGGGAATTCCGGACCCTATCTAAGGAACAAAATATAGATCATTAACACCGGTGCAAGACACAGCTTCGAGTGCGGTATCAAGTGGGAGGAAGGGATAAATGCCCCTCGGCCAAGGCCTTAAATCCGTTACTGGCAGCGGATTTGTGGCAATTTAACCCCACCGCCCACGGAATTGAGCACTCTCAGCTTTTTTTCAATTCCCGCCTTACCATGATCTAGAGGAAGGCAGGACAGTTCTTCCAGCCTCCTCCCTCTTTCGGAGGTATTTCATAAGGGAATAAAGATTAAATTATAGAGGTATCGGATGACGTAAAGAAAGAAACTAAAATTATAAGAAACATTATTTTTACGGTACCCGCAGGTTTAGAATTTTAACAAATAATAATAATATGAATGGAAGAAGAGCTTTTCTATGTCAAAGTTTCTGAGCTATAATGGGTTCAAGGTAATTTTCACCGTTTCAGAAAACATTTTTAAAAGGACAGTGATATCCCTACCTATGCGCAAGGATATATTAGAGCATTTCAGAAGGTGTGGAGAGAAGGTGTCAGATGCGATAGCGACTGAAAAATCAGGGAGAGGTGATGAAATGCGGGAAGGGGCCGATGGGACCCCGACTAAAAGAGTTGATCAGACAGCAGAAGAGATCACCTTAGATCATTTACTCCAAAATACAGATTTTTCCATACTTAGTGAGGAATCTGGGCTGGTGGAGCAGGAGGGAGATGGGTATGTGATAATGGACCCCATAGATGGTACAAACAATGCGATATTTGAAATACCGTTTTACTGCATCTCTTTGGCCTATACTCCTGAAGACCTCTCGGAGGTCGAAGTCGGATACGTGAGAAACCTCAGTTCTGGAGTTGAATACTATGCTGTGAAGGGAGAAGGCAGTTTTAAAGGGGAGAAACGGTTGGACCCTAAACGGAGTGAGACGTTGACGGTCTCATTATATCTTGGTGAGAACGCCGTAGCTGAAAGTTATGAAATAGCTCCTAAGGTCAGAAGAGTTAGATCGTTGGGATCAGCGGCACTTTCCATGTCCATGGTGGCTGAAGGCACCTTCGATCTCTTTTACCATAGAACGCCTGAAGAGGAGAAGAGTCTAAGGATAACCGATATCGCCGCGGCTACCTTGATGCTTAGAGAAGTCGGAGGAGAGGTATACGGCAAAGATGGTGAAAGACTGAACATGGGTATAAGTCCTACTGAGAGAAAAGACGTAATCGCCATATATGATGAAGAGATTAAGGAGGAATTGCTATGAGTCTCAGATTTGGAGTTTACGGTTTGGTAGAGGAAGAAACGCTCGAGAAGCTGGATCGTCTTCAAGATATTCAGGTGGTCGAGAAAATTTATTTTGAGAACGCCTTAGCAGATGATTTGAAGAGTGAAGGTTATTCACTCGACGAAATGGTAGATAAGGAGATAGATTTCGTGATGAGTGTGGGAGGGGACGGTACTCTCTTGAGTCTCCTCCAGAATATCGATATCCCCGCTTTAGGTGTGAACACCGGTACTGTCGGCTTTTTGACCAGCATTGAGATTTCTGAGATCAAAGATGCTTTAGAGAAGATCGATCAAGAGGATTATTTTGTAGATAAAAGGATGAAAATCGATGTGTTTTTGAACGGTGAAAAAGAGAGTGAGTGCGTAAATGAGATGGTAGTCCACAGTGATAAGATAGCTAAGCTTAGGGAGATCGAACTACTCTATGGAGATAAATTGATAGATCGTTTTAGAGCCGACGGAATTATAATCTCTACTCCGACCGGTTCTACTTCCTACAGTCTTAGCTCTGGCGGTCCTATCGTCAATCCTGGATTGGATGTTTTCGTCACCGCACCTATCGCTTCTTTCGACTTAGATGCGAAACCACACGTGTTCCCTTCTGACACACCCATTGAAATACGTTTACCAGAAAAGGAAAAGACGTGTTTGATGGTGATGGACGGACAGAAAGAATGTATTGTAGGACAGGAAGATACGATAGAGGTGAAAAAAAGCGATAACAGGGCTAAATTCATCCGATTCGATGATGACTTCTATGAGAGGGTAAAAAAGAAACTGGTGAAAAGATGAGCCTCTTCGATAAAAAGGAGATCGAGGGTATAACTGAACGTATTTTGAAGATGATAAGTGAGAGCGCTAAAGACACGCATCCGAATGAGTTCGCGGCAGGTCTAAGAGAGATAGACGGCGTTCTTTCGGAACTTATCTTAGTTCCGGGTACCGTTTCCGGTCCGATGAACGCGATATTGAAACTTAACAATCTTCCCGTCGACTCCTCGATAGTCGGAGTGGTTCACACCCATCCAAACCGCAATATGTCGCCTTCAAAAGAAGATCTCGCGATGTTCGGAAGGTACGGTAGGATACACATAATAATGGCTTATCCTTACGATCTCGACTCATGGCAGGCTTATGATTCAACAGGTGAAGAACTAGACCTAGAGATCATCCGTTGAGTATCGATTCGTAGACTTTCTCTATTTTCTTTGCAACTTTAGTCCAGGTAAATCTTTCCTCAACTCTTTTTCTCCCACTTTTCCCCATCTTCTCCGCCATTTCCGGGTTTTTAATTAAAGTCCTAATTTTACCGGCTAGATCTTCTGAGTTCATAGGCTCTGCCAAAAGACCGTGTTCTCCTTCAACGATAACGTCCCTAACACCCGGGATATCGGAGACGATCACTGGCACGGATGAAGCCATGGCCTCTAATGCCACGATACCGAAGGCCTCGAGTCTGGAAACAGAGGGCAAAACGAAGATATCTGTGGCGGCGTAGTAATTCGGAAGTTCTTCTTTCGATACCCTACCTGCGAACATCACTTTGTCTTCCAATCCGTTCCTCTTGATTATTTTTTCCAATTCTGGCCTAAAATCTCCCGTCCCCACTAGTAAGAACTGAACGTTCTCCCCCTCTAGATGATTTGCCGCTCTAACGAAGTACTCGAGACCTTTATGATAAACGATCCTTCCCACGTAAGTTATCAGTTTTTTATCTCCAATACCCAATTCTTCCCTGATATGGCTTCCGTCGTTTGAGGGATGGAACCTATCTTCATCTACAGCGTTGGGTATTACGTCAGCCTCTTCATACCACACCGCTTTGGAAGTCGCACCGTAGGAAGTTGTAGTTGTGATTATCTTGTCGGCTTCGCTTACCGTGTAGGTTCCAACTGTTCGCTCGTAAAGGTTCACTATCAGCGGACCGAATGTCTGAGGTATCTCTAAATCGCAGTGATAAGTTAAAACAAAAGGCACGTCTTTCTTCTTAGAATTTCTCACTCCAAAAAATGACATCAAAGGTGGAGGCGAGTGACCGTGGAGTATGTCATAGTCCTCTTCTGAGAGGATGTCTCTGATGCGCGGAACGATCGGTGTCGATAGGAAGATAGTAAGGGGCTCGACTCTCTTGACAGGCACACCTTCTACAGTATCCTCTGATTCAGTGTCCTCCAGCTTAGTTGTTACCACGAGTACCTCATGACCTAGATCCATCAGATGCTTTGAAAGCTCGAGGACGTGGGATTCGACACCGCCCAAATGCGGATAAAAGTAAGGAGTTAGTTGAGCTATTTTCATTGTATCTTACTTTTCGGGCCGATCTCACCATCGGCTATTGTTCCGGGACCTATGAAACTTTTTTGCCATATTATCGTACCAGGATCTATCATACTGTTTATGCCGGTCTTAACTTCGTCTCCCATTATGACGCCCAATTTTCTTCTTTTAGTACCAACTTTTTCTTCCCGATGGATGACCGAGATCTCCTCTTCATCCAACCGAAGATTAGCGACTTTGGTACCTGAGCCGAAATTGCAGTCTTTTCCTACAACGCTGTCACCGACGTAATTGTGGTGCGGTATCTGGGTACCTTTCATGACTATACTGTTCTTCACTTCTACAGCATTTCCGACCTTGCAATTTTTGCCTATGTAAGTCGCGGGTCTAATGTAGCAATTCGGTCCGATGTCCGCTCCTTCTCCTATATATATCGGACCTCTGAGATAAGCTCCCTCTTTGATGGATGCGCCCTCCGAAACGTACACGTTTCCCTCGATATGCACATTATTTTCTATTTCACCTTTCACCTTTTTATCCAATGTTTGATCCATCAGTTCCCTGTTGGCTGAGAGAAGTTCCCAGGGTCTGCTGAATTCATACCATCCCTCCGAGACTTCGAAACCTAATAGTTTATCATCTATCAATAATTGGAGGGAATCAGTTATCTCGTACTCTCCCCGCGATGATTTTTCGGTTTTCTCAATAGCTTCAAATATATCCTTGGTGAAGCCGTAAAGTCCCGCGTTGATAAGGTCGGATTCCGGTTGCTTCGGCTTCTCTATAATATCTTTTACTTCATCACCTTCGGTGATAAGTACACCGTAGCTTTCGGGATCTTCAACCTTTGCCATACCCATGGTAGAGTGATCTTTCTCTGCAAAGAAGTCGATAAAATCGTGAAGAATACTTTTTGGAACTATCACATCGCCGTTAATACATATGAACCCGTCCTCGATAAATTTTTCAGCGTGGCTTATAGCGTCAGCTGTTCCAAGGAGCCTTTCTTGCTGAGTGAATTTTATGTCAGCTTCCTCCGAATTTACCGTTTCTCTTATCTTCTCACCTTTCCATCCCACTAGGATGATTATCTCATCGACTTTTTCCTCTATATTATCTATCAAGTGCTGGATTATGGGTTTGCCTCCGACTGGTAGTAGAGGTTTGGGAGTATTTACCGTGAGAGGTTTCATCCTAGTGCCCTTTCCAGCAGCTAATATGAAAGCTTTCATTTTATCTCCTCCATGCAATCTTGTATTTTATCTTTCATCTCGTTCATCAGAGTTTTTAGGTGATCTTCTTCCTTAGTTTCTCCGGTCATCCTTATCTTGGGTTCCGTACCGGAGGCTCTTATCAGTCCCCACCCTCTCTCGTCTTCGAACCTGATCCCATCGATAAAGTTCAAATCCTTCTCTTGATATACTTCTTTATAAGAGGACATCAGCTTCTCCATGATTTCCTCCTTGTTCTCCACTTCGATAGAATCTTTCCTTCTAGGATAGCTGGGCAGTTCGTTTACTTCCTGGACCAGGTCTATTTTTTCTGCCAAATCTGTCAACAGCGCTGCAGCGAAGATACCGTCCGGGCCGTAGCTTATCTCCGGAAATATCCAGGTCCCTGATGGTTCCCCGCCGAAATCGGACTCCGTTTTTTTAACCATCTCCGAGACATATACATCACCTACTTTGGAGCGATTGACCTCATCCGCTAACTCGTCTATCACCATAGATGAATTGACTGGAACAACGACAGAGTTGGAGTACATGTCGGCGAAAAGGGCTAACAGTTCGTCTCCGCCTAAATATCTTCCCGTTCTATCGAATGCTACCATCCTGTCAGCGTCTCCGTCGTGTGCTATACCTAGATCTATGTCAGAGTTTTTGACCAGCTTGGCAAGCTCGGTTAAGTTTTCTTCTACAGGTTCCGAAGCATGAGCCGGGAAGGTCCCGTCGGGCTGTGAGTTGAGAGTCACAACTTCGCACCCCATCTCTCTGAGAAGATACGGGGTGACGACACAGCCTGCTCCGTTGGCGCAGTCTACGGCGACTTTCAGTTCTTCTGTAGTGCCCACGAGGTTTAGGATTTCTTCCATATGTTCTTCGATCGCATCTTGATAGACACTTCCGGTTCCTACTTCATCCCATGAGGGGAGCGTAGTCTTCGAGTCTATCTTGTCCTCCATATCTTTCATCTGTTCGGTATCGAAGGAACTCCCATCCGGGTTCCATAGTTTTATACCACTGTAAGGGGCCGGATTATGAGAAGCTGTTATCATGACTCCGCAGTCAAAATTTTTTGTAGCTTGGGCGAGAGTGGGTGTTGGTATCAACCCGGCGTTTTTTACGTTAGCGCCGCAGGAAGTTATCCCAGCGACTAGAGCAGAAAAGACCATGTCTCCAGTTGGCCTACTATCTCTTCCCACTATGATCTCATCGTTCTCTTGACCTAACGCTACGCCGATTTTCTTCACTAGGTCTGGAGTGATCTTCTCGTTGATGATTCCACGGATACCCGAACTTCCGAACAACATCAGGATTCTCTCCTTGATGAGATTGTTATACTTGAAATAATATAAAATGTTTGTTGAAGGTTACGCCTCTAAAAGCACAGTAATATTTAATTAAAAAGAAATATCTCATGGAA
>JAZKSP010000074.1:0-7800 GCA_036626005.1 Thermoplasmatota archaeon
TTAGTGGAACAAGTTTCCACGTCAGGAGCATAGGTAAAAGTTACAACGGGGTTGATTTAGATAACAACCCCAATAAATAGTTTACTCTATTCCTAGCTTTATTGTCCAACACCGCATTTCCATTTTCATCCGAAAGATTTATAGTTTTACTAACGATGATTCGGGCGGTGGTCGTTTGAAGGAAGATCCGTTCGTATATGCTCATAAAAAGGAAAAAGAAATAGTCTGGATGAGTCAAAACACCAATCAGTTGGAGACCACACCTAAGATAAATGAGAATATAATCGAAGCTGTTGAGAAAAAGAAGTACAACCTTTATCCTTACAAGCAGGGCATTTTGGGCCTGAAAGAAATTTTGCTCGAAGATTTGGGTCTCACCGAAGGTTTTGACGCCCTGATCACGAACGGAGCAATCGAAGCCACCTACGGGTTGACTAGAGCTATGCTTGAAAGCGGTGATAACGTAATCGCTTCAGACCCGAGTTTCATGCCCATCCATCATCAGGTTGAACTCTGCGATGCAGAGATGAAAGAGATAGATGTTTACGACCCTCCATATAAGATGACCGTGGAGGAGATAAAAGAACAGATTGATGAAAACACTGAGATGATACTTCTGATCGATCCTCTCAATCCCCTCGGCTCCACCTATGACGAAGATGAGGTGAAAGCTATATGCGACATCGTGGAGGATGAAGATCTCTGGATAATAGATGATGTAACATATCGAGATTTTGCATTGGATCATACTCTCACCACCGAATTCGTCCCTGATAGGACATTTTTGGTTTACAGTTTTTCAAAGAACTGTGGGTTCGCCGGCATGAGACTAGGTGGTCTCGTCATGCCGAACGAATTATCGGATCATATTCACAAATACCGCACCAACGTTTTATCCGCTAACGTCCTCGCTCAGCTCGGAGCAAAGACGGCTTTGGAAACAAAGGATGAATGGTTAGATGATATGGTAGAACAGTCAAGAAAGAATCAAAAATTGATAAAAGAGTGCGTTGAAGAGATCGAGGATGTGTTTTTACCGGTCTATCCGTCCCACACTAACATGTTTGCGATAGATATCGGAGGAACAGGGATAAGTCCTGAGAACCTTCAGGAAAAACTCCTCTATGAACATGACGTCTTCGTCCGATCTGGAACCTATGTCTCGAAGAGTTCCGGCGAGGACTTCATAAGAGTATCCTTTACGGTTCCCGAAGAAGGCGTGAGAAGATTTATTGATGTCCTACCCGATGTTATAGAAGAGTTGAGATCATGAAACCTGTAGATGTAGGCATATATGAAAAAGATGGGAAATTCTATACCCTAAACCTCATACCGGGCCAGGATGTCTACGGAGAAGAGTTGATCGAAGAAGAGGGATTCGAATATAGGGAATGGGATCCGGAGAGAAGTAAACTGTGTGCCTTCCTCGAAAAGGAAGGATCTATCCCTATCGAACCCGATATGGACATCCTCTATCTAGGTGCAGGCGACGGAACGACCGTCAGCCACCTTTCTGATGTAGTGACGGAGGGGAGGATATTTGCAGTAGAGGTCGCGAGAGATCCTTTCAGGAATCTTCTTTCACTTTCGAAGGAGAGAAGAAATATCTTCTCGGTAATGGCTGATGCTAGGAATCCAGAGAGATATGAGGGGATCGTGGGAAAGGTAGACTTCCTTTACCAGGATATATCGCAGAAAGATCAGACCGAGATATTCTTGAAAAATCTAAGATTCCTAGAAGAAGATTCCGTCGGTATCATCGCCGTGAAAGCGAGGAGTGTAGACGTATCTAAAGATCCAGAAAATATATATGATGAAGTAGAGGAGGAATTGAAGAAACAGGACTGCGAAGTAGTCCTTAGGAAAGATATATCGCATCGACAGAAAGATCACGCGATGATCGTGATTGAAAAGTAAGACTGATCCACAAATATAAAAAATCATTCCAAAGATATTTTACCCTCTTTAGATATTTACTATCGATGGTTGATATATTAATAAATGAAGAAAAATTCTACAAGAATATATGGGGGAAACTATTCCTGTTCTTTATCCCCTTTGTTATAGGATTTTCATATATGGGTTTACTTTATTTAATATTGAATCCTACTAACACATTTTGGATTGTAGGTCCAGCGATGTTTGCGTATCTTTTTCCTCCCTTTGGAAAGGAGACGGTGATTCCGACCACCATATTTACGCTTCTTGGATTGCAATCTATTCAATTGTCACCTTTGGTAGCCATTTTTATGGTCGCAGGATCTGTCGCCTATGTTGACATAGTGACTTCATATTTCCTCTTATATAATTTTTATATAGCCAAAAAGATCCCGGTGTTGGGAAGTTGGATACATAAATCTCAAGAACTAGGGGCTAAGGAAATGAAACAGAACCCATGGATAAAGAGGTTAGCCTTTTATGGTGTGGCGACCTTCGTCGTCGTCCCATTTCAGGGAAGCGGGGGGCTAGGTGCTTCCATCCTTGGAAGAGTGATCGGGATGAATAAATATTATGCATGGGTTTCGATAATGGTGGGAGCCTTTATCGGCACTTTCTTGATCGGGACCGTAGCCTATTACACGGGAGGAGCGATCATCAAGGTATTTGGGACTAATATTCTCAAATATGCGGTAATCGTTATGCTGTTCATCGTAGCTTTTATATTCCTATACAAGTTTCTAAAAACCCGATTCTTCGGGGAGTCGGCACGAAGATGAGGTGTTAAAATGAATTTGAAAAATAGAAAGATACTCGTAACAGGCGCAGCAGGCTTCATAGGAAGCCATTTGGTAGATGCTCTAGTTGAAGAGAATAAAGTGATCGGATACGATAATTTGTCGGCTGGAAAAAGAGAACTAGTGGAGCATCTGGAAGATGAAGATAATTTTGAACTGATAGTCGAAGATGTTCTGGATAAAGAAAGATTATCAGAGGTGATGGAAGGATGCGATATGGTTTTTCATCTCGCGGCTAATCCAGACGTGAAAGTCGGAGCAGAAGATACTTTTGTGCATCTTGAACAGAACATCATCGCCACTTACAACGTACTAGATTCGATGAGAGAGAACGATATCGAGGAGATCGTTTTCACTTCGTCTTCTACGGTTTACGGTGAAACCGAAGTGATACCTACACCTGAAGATTTAGGCCCTCTCGAACCGATCTCTCTTTACGGCTCGTCTAAACTAAGTTGTGAAGCTCTGATCTCTTCATTCTGCCATACCTTCGATATGCGATCGGTCTCGTTCCGATTCGCCAATGTCGTGGGTCCGAGAAGCACTCATGGTGTTACCTATGATTTCGTACAGAAGCTGAAAGAGGATCCAACTCATCTTGAAATCTTGGGAGCTCCTCCAGGCACGACAAAATCTTACTTTTACATAACGGATTGTATCGACGGGATGTTGTTTGGAACTAGAAACGCGGAAAACAGAGTAGAGTACTTCAATCTTGGTTCAGAGGACTATATCAATGTAAAACAGATAGCCGATATCGTCTGCGAAGAGATGGGGTTAAAAGATGTAGAATATGAATGGACAGCCGACTCTGATGGGGATAAAGGTGGATGGAAAGGAGACGTAAAGACTATGCTACTCTCGTTGAAGAAGATTAAGGATTTAGGATGGGCTCCAGAATACGATAGTGCAGAATCTATAGCAAAAACGGTAAGATCATTGATAGATGGAACCTAAATAAGAACTTTACAAAAGAGAGGCTAAAGTATCCACGGGATCTGCCACCCAAAGCGCTACTAAGAGGCAACTTATGAAATACACATAGTAAAGGATATTGTATTTGTGCTCATCGAGCTTATCGAGTAGTTTTTCCGTCATACTTATCACTCCAAAACGTCATACCTTTTTATGACAAATTTATGAACATATCCCTATTATAAATATCTTTCCCAAAAAAGCCCTCCCCAGTGGGCTTAAAACTTGTTTAGACCAAAAAATTATAAGTAGTTAATTTGCTATCTCCTAAATAATTGAGGAATCTGAATGGATAAAAAAATCCATAAAAAGATAGATAAGAATGATGAATCTCTAACTATTGACGATATCCAAAAGATGATCAAAAAAATACAGGAGGAGAATCCAGATCGTGAAGTATTTTTTGATGGAGATGAATATGCCATCTGTAGTAGAAAAAAGGAAGGGTAATCCTTGATTTTGATCAAATTAGGCGGAAGTGTTTTGACTGATAAGGAGGAACCTTACTCATTTAAGACCCGGATAGCTAAGAGACTTTTGAAGGAAATCGATGAAAGTTCAGTCGATGAATATATAATAATTCATGGAGGTGGAAGCTTCGGTCACCCCGGGGCTAAAAAATATAATCTGAATGAGAAAGAGCCTAAAAGGTCTATAGAAGGCCTATCTAAAGTACAATTAGATATGAGAAGGATGAACAACCGCATTTTAGAGTTGATGCATAATCAAAATATGTGGGGTGTCTCCATCCCTGGTGGTTTGGTGACTACGTTTGAAGATGGAAACTTGGAAGAAACAAATATAGATATATTTAAAAGATATCTATCATTAGGAGCTGTTCCAGTGGGTTTTGGCGACGTTGCCATGGATACTGAAAGAGAGGTAACTATATGTTCTGGAGACGATCTAATATTAGGGTTGTCTTCCCTCGCTGATAAAGCCGTATTCGTAACCGATGTCGATGGTATCTATAAAGAGGGTGACCTCGTGAAGACATTTGAAAGAGATATGCTTCCCCTCAAGGAAGATGATTTCTCTAGAACCGAGAAAACAGTAGATGTTACCGGTGGTATGAATAAAAAAGTCGAAAAAATTTTTAATATATCTGAAGAATGTGAAACCCATATCGTGAATGGGGAAAAAGTTGGAAGATTACGTAAAATCCTGGATAATGAAAAGGTAATCTCTACTCAGGTGAAATAATGATCGAATCGAGAAAGGAAGATCACGTGAAAATAAGTTTGAAAGAAGATGTTGATTCAAGTAAAAATTATTGGGGAGATATAGAGTTCTATCATCATTCCGTACCAGAAATAGATTTTGAAGATATAGATATAGAAGTAGATTTTCTAGATAAGAGGTTAGATGCCCCTATCATGATAGCTGGTATGACCGGCGGATATGAGGGAGCTGAAAATTTCAATGAAAGATTGGCAGCCGTTGCTGAAAAGATGGGTATAGGTTTTGGAGTGGGGAGTCAAAGAGCGGCTCTTGAGAACGACGATCTCAGAGAAAGTTATGAAACGGTCTCTCGATATTCTCCACCTATAGTCGTGGGAAATATAGGTGCTCCACAACTAATAAAGCAAAAAGGCTCTGAATCCATAAGTTTAGCGGAAGCAAATGAATTGCTAGACATGATCGAAGGGGATTATCTAGCGGTCCATTTCAATTATCTTCAAGAGGCGGTGCAGCCAGAAGGTGAGCTGAAAGCGAAGGGGGTTATCGATTCGCTGAAAGAATTATCTTCAAACATACCGACGATAGCAAAAGAGACCGGAGCTGGGGTATCAACCCAAACGGCTTTGACCTTTCAAAACGCTGGTGTGAAGGCGATAGATGTCGGTGGAAAGGGAGGCACCTCTTTTTCCGCTGTAGAACATTATAGGAATCGAGAAGAAAAGATGAAAAAGATATCAAAAGATCTATGGAACTGGGGTATACCAACACCGGCTTCTATAATGGAATGTCGTGGATCCGTATCCTTACCTCTGATAGCTACCGGGGGTATAAGGAATGGTGTCCAGGTAGCAAAAGCGATATCACTTGGAGCCGATATCGTAGGGATGGCAGGGGGTGTCCTGAGAGCGTTAGATGACGATGAAAGAACAGTAGAAGAGTATTTTGAGAAAGTGATCAGGGAACTCAAGACAGTGATGTTTTTATTGAGTTGTGAAGAGATAGATGACCTTTTAAAGGTCAAAAAAGTATTTACTGGAGATCTGAGAAATTGGATTGAATGAAATAGTTCAGAGGAGAGGCATTATGGGATTGATAGAAGAGATAGATGATAGGAAGGAAGTCATCGATCAACGGATGGATGAGATATTCGGTAAAAAGAAGGATCACCCTCTTTGGGAGTATATGTCATATTATCCTGAATCCGGTGGAAAGAAGTTGAGGCCCTTTTTAGCTATGATCACCGCTGGGGGTTTTGGACACTCTGAAAGCAAAGCGCTGCCTTATGGAATCGCGTTGGAGCTGGTACATAATTTTACTCTCGTGCATGACGACATAATGGATCAGGATGAACTCCGTAGAGGCAAGCCTACACTTCACCAAAAGATAGGAGATGCACATGCGATCAATGCAGGTGATGGTCTTTTTGCACTCTCTTTTAATATCTTATCTCAAACTGATGTTGAAGGAGAAAAGATCAGGACATTACTGGAGGAATTATCATCTTCGATTTTGAAGATCGCGGAGGGTCAGGAAGAAGACATGCATTTTGAAGAGACTTTCGAAATAAAGGAAGAGGACTTCATACAAATGATCGAAAAGAAAACCGCCTACCTCTTTAGTGCAGCGACAAGAGGAGGCGCGATAATAGCTGACTGCGAGAACAAAGAGATCGAAAAGATGGGAGAATTCGCTAAGAAGATGGGAGTCGCCTTCCAAATACAGGATGATTATCTTGATCTAGTTGGAGATGAAGACAAGATAGGAAAAGATGTTGGAAGTGACATAAAAGAAGGAAAAAGAACTTTGATGGTTATAAAGGCCTTGTCTGAGTTGTCAGAAAGAAAAAAAGAGAGATTGATAGAGATCCTTCAAGAAGAAAATAATGCTCAAGAAGATATCAAAGAAGCTATGGACCTACTGAGAGAGGCGGGAGCTATAGAGTATTCTAAAAATCTAGCAAAAACTTATGCTGAAGAAGCTAAATCTGAATTAGAAATAGTCCCCAAACCTGGGTATAGAAATATTCTTAAGGATGTTGTAGATTTCGTTATCTCCCGGGAAAAATAATAGAGAAGACAATCTTTAATCGATGAGTTACCACAACGATCTTTTAATCCTCATCATCCTCACTTTTCTTTCTCTTGAATTCACTTTTTTCTACTTCCTCTAAAAGCTCCTTTAGAACGCCTTGAGTTTCTTGTAGATCTTCAAAGTCTCCTTTTTCTTTTACCTCTTCAGCCTGTTTTTCTAGTTTTGTTTCTCTTTTTTCCAATGCCTTTTCTCTTTCTCTCAATTCATTTTCCCATTCTTGCAGGGAATCTTCTTTTTTATCTAATTCATCTTCTAGAGAGTGGAGCTCGGTTTCTTTATCTTCTAAGTCATCCTTTCTACTTTCCAGTTCCTCCTCTAGTTCATTCAATTCACTTTCTTTTTCTTGAAGCTGTTCTTCCTTATCGCTGAGTTCGTCCTCAAGGGATTGTAGTTCGGCTTCTTTCTCATCGAGACTTTCTTTTCTGCTCTCGATATCGCTTTCTAGTTCTTTCAATTCACTTTCTTTTTCTTCTATTTGTTTCTCTTTATCTTCCAATTTGCCTTCAAGTGATTCGAGTTCGGATTTTTTATCATCGACTTCACTATCAAGTTCTTCTAATTTTTCCTCCTTATCCCCTAATTCATCTTTCAAAGACTCAAGTTTAGTTTCTTTTTCATCTAGGTCATCTTTTCTACTTTCTAGCTCTTCTTCTAGCTCTTCTAGTTTTGACTCTTTTTCTTGGACATGATCGTCTTTTTCGCCTAATTCATCTTCTACAGATTGTAATTCGCTTTCTTTTTCATCTAGGTCATCTACCTTACTCTCGAGATCATTTTCTAGTTCTTCAAGTCTTTCTTCCTTCTCATCGAGTTCTTC
>JAZKSP010000075.1:0-7779 GCA_036626005.1 Thermoplasmatota archaeon
TGAAGCGACGTTTTCTTACTGATATCTCTCAACTTCTCTCTCGATATCATTTCAGGGCCTCCATATCTCTATTTACCTTTATCTTCCAATCGCCATTATGGACTTCGATCGAACCTCCGTGAGGGTCCAAAAGTACATAACTTTTTGAAATGCTTCCTTTAAGCTTGTTAAGATATTCCTGGTCTGCTAGATCAAGGACATCTAAGAGAAATCCCATCCGGGAGACCAATGACTTATTATCGAATTTTACGATATATTCTCTAAATGTTTCTTTATTTAATTTGTCATAACCGTTTTTCAAGCATTTCACATACTCTTCCAACCCCCCGACTTTGTGCAGCATGAACAATCCATCTACTAGGGACTTCTCCTTATCGGCTAATATCGGACCTTCTATGTCTTTGTATCCAAAAAATCTCTCAGGTTTTAATGTAGATATCTCAATCTTTTGGTTTCTAACTTTCAGATCATCGAACTGCTTGGTAGAGACAAGCTGTATAACATTCACCTGCTGTTCAGTAAAACCGTGATATGATAGTGCTGTCCAAAGACTGATATAAGATGGTTTTACGGCTTCAGTCATGACCTCGAATCTTTTATCATGAAATTCGTCTTCAAGAGTGTAAGCATCCTTCTTTATCCTCACGATGTGATCTTTTCTCTTCAAAGTAGAAAAAGTGTTATGAATGCGAGTTTTTTTCCAACCTGTCAATGCCTTGATCTCATTAACCCCAAAAACTAGTATATCTTCCGATCTAATAGATTCTAAAACATAAGCTTCGTTATCGGATAAGGACCTATAATTTATATCTTTATTTTGTTGATTATTCATTATTTGATAATATATTTTATAGTTAATGTCTTTTTTGGTTTACGAATAAACCTGTTTATCACACATATTCAGATGATTATGGAACGGCTTGATGTAGTTCATCACCTTGCTCATCACGCCATTCACCTACTCCACTTTATCCTGCTGATTCATGAACGACATCATCAGTCCAGTACCGGCTTCCATCGTCGCGTCCACGTCTCCATCTCCGTCTTCCCAATCTGACAGCTTGGTGAAAAAGTTGTCCATCTTCGTTTGATTAGTTTCCGCCCAGTTCTCTAGGCCATCGACTATCGAGTCTACCACTGAGTTGAACAGGCTAGAGACTTTTCCCTTGATCCAATCAGCTAGAGCACTCATCAGCTCCCCAACCTCGCTCACCGCGTCTCTCACAGTGCTAGAAAGCCTCGCCGAGGACGTCGATCACTCTCATGCCCCACTCAGCTATCACTTCACCGATTGTCTGCAAGAGATCACTGACATAAGCGAATCCTGAAACCCGCATGTCCGCCGCATCATTGACAAGATCCACCACGTAGTCCATCCTCTCATCGATTCTTCTCTCACAACCATGATCCTCATCTATCACCTCTTCTTCAGAATCGGTCGGAGGAAAGAAAGAGTCATATGCTCCTGGATGAAGTCTTGATCAGCTGAATCACTACCATTAGACAAGATTCTTGTCTTAGTTTCCTCTTTTGAGCACGCTTTGCTCAATCTTACTCCTCCGGAATCACTGACCTAATTCTGATACATTTTTATGATTTTTTTGCTTATTTCTAAAACAATACAATAGAAACACGAGCAACACATCCTTTCTCTCGACCAAATAGATAAGTAAAACTATCCATATATACCGCCGATGTCCTACTCCATCCCGAGTGATGAAGAGGTCAAGAGCGCATTAAGATACGTGATGAGGAGGAACAAGGGCATCAACTCACTCAATAAATTGAGAAATTTAGTCCTGAGCGAGCTGCAGAACAACGACCCGGATTATACTGTCGGCTTTGAGCGAATAAGGAAACTTGCGGTTACCGCCTCCTTCATGAAGACCGATATCTACGCTAGGAAGAGCGAAAAAAAAGATTCACTTAAAGGAAAATGTCCCGTTTGCGGAAACAAGCTTGAAAAAAGGAAGAACGAGACGATATTCGGAGGCTCCGTAACCCTCGGATACAAGTGCCAGGAATGCCCTTATTGGACCACCTTGGAAAGAAGGATACCTACGAGATACAGCTTTGAATACAAACCTAAGGAGAAAAAAGATGAAGATAAAACATCAGAGCGGAATAACGATAGAGAAGGATGATAGAGAAATAATATTGGACCCTTCGAAACAGGTCAAGAACGGTATAGTCACCCATGGACATCTAGATCATCTTGTCAAAGATTCTTACATGACACCCCCTACTCTAGATATTCTCAAAGCACGCAAGGGAGAAAAAAGAGGAGAAGAGCTCCTCTACGGTTCTGAACAAGATATAAACGGTTTTGATGTGACACTCTATCCAGCAGGACACGTCTTCGGATCAGCCATGGTTCAAGTCGATGACGTCCTATATACCGGCGATTTCAACCCGCAGGGCGGAAAGACCTGTAAGAGAGCCGCGCCCTATGACTGCGAGACCTTGATAATAGAATCCACTTATGGAAAGAGCGAATATCAACTACCGCCTAAAGATGAAGTCACCGCAGACCTACTCGCATGGACAGAACACCAGATGGAAGAAGGACCGGTGGTATTCGGTGCTTATCAGTTCGGAAAGGCGCAGGAAGTCATCGCCCTGTTAAACGAATTAGGAGAGACTCCATATACTACTGAAAAAATAGCCGAGATATCCGAAGTCTACAACAATTACGATATGGGATTGGAATATGAGATATGGGACAATCCTCAAGGAAATTATACGGCCGTTGTTCCACCGGGTGAATTGAAAAAACCATCGGGAAACATAGCTAGAGACGCTAAAAGATCCGGAGGCGCCACAACATATCTCTCCGGCTGGTGCGAATTTTTTCCATTTTACAATTCGATGGATATCAACTCGCAATTTCCATTTTCTGATCATGCAGGTTTCGATGAACTTCTCGATTTTGTTGAGAGGTGTGATCCAAATAAAGTTCTTACAGTACACGGATCCGACGAAGAATTTGCAGAGGCCGTAAAAAGAGAATACGGGATAGAAGCCGAGACTCTCAAATGAAGTTTTCCAAAATTTAAAACCCTCTTTTAAATAGCGGCTCCCATAACTATATTACCGACTAAACTTTGCCGATTCTCAAGTGACATGATGGATGACCCAGAAGTAGTTTCATGCGATCACGTCCAAAGTAAAAAGAACGAAAAGACAACTCTCACGATTAAATGTAAAGAATGTGATAAAGATTTTCACTTCAAAGATTGTGTAACGGGTTTGATTTTGGCTCTTGACGATGTTTACAAGATCGAATCCATCGTGATCTCCGACTATATGGAAAAAAGACTTGACAAAAAACAGGTCGATATTCTACTCCAGATGAGAGATATAGTGGATAAAATGAAAAGTTTCTCTTCAAGAGTTCCGAGAGGAGATGAATGCAGCAGCTGCCAATTCAGACCTTCTTCACTCTATCCTGAGTTAAAAAATGGATTCATAGCTGACCCGGGCATCATTTACAAGAATCTCCCGCGACTGAAAGATAAGATAGAAGAAAAAGATAGATGCTCCACCTGTGAAAAAGATTTGAAGCAGGAATTGGATATCATCGGTGAAAAAGCGCTCGAATTGAAATCCGAAGTTTTCGCCGAAGGTTTCGGGATCAAAGGGTGATTCACCTTGACTTTAGTAGATATTTTTCAAGGGCTGAGAAGTACTGACGGAGAGCGAGTTGTAGAAGGGCTAGAAAGGACTATGGAAGAAACAAAAGGAGTCAGACCTGGCTTTTCTCATACCTGGCTTAAACCCAACCCACCACCTCAAGCAGAACCGGTAGAAGAATACGAGATAAAAAATACTCTAGTTCAATTATTTAGATTGGGAGAGGAAACCGAAGACCTTTACCATATCTTTCCTCCAGAATATAAGATGAAGACCGCAAAAGCCAGACTGATATCAAAGATGAAAGATGCTCTGGTCGATAGCTTTTCTTCCGATCCAAATCTCAGCGAGCAGGGAAGGATAAAAAATTATATCGAACAGAGAGGTATGTCGCTGATCCAAAAAAGTGTTGAATCACAGGACTTAGAATTGGGGGAGAGTAGAAGTACAGAACTGAACGAGATAAAAAGATTAGCTCAGATATTGGCCAAATATACCGCGGGCTACGGAGTCTTAGAGACGCTTCTATCCGATGAGAGAGTAGAGGATATCTATGTAGACGCGCCTGTAGAGCGTAACGAGGTTTACGTTGAAATAAAGAGTTCCAAAAAGATCAGAAAAAAATGTAGGACCAATATCAACTTATCTTCAAAGGATATGGACAGCATCCTTTCTCGCTTCAGGATCGAGAGCGGTAGACCTTTTTCTGAGGCTTTTCCTGTCCTAGAGGCCGACTTATCTGAATACGATACAAGAGTAACCGCCATCGGTTCACCTCTAAGTTCGGACGGTATCGCCCTAGCTCTTAGGAGAAGAAGTCAGATATCTTGGACTTTACCGAGGCTGATTAAAGTGGGAAGTATGACTCCCCTAGCCGCGGGTCTTATCTCTTTTCTGATAGACGGTAGGAGCACAATACTTGTAGGAGGAAGTCGAGGAGCCGGGAAGACCACTCTTTTGGGTGCGATGATGATGGAATTCCCAAGATCTCAAAGGATATTGACCATCGAAGATACTAGAGAGCTGCCCAGTTCAGAAATGCAGTCCGTCGGATACAACGTGCAGAGTACGATGATAAGTTCGGGAACGTACAAAGGAGACCTAGAAGCGAACGATGTACTTAGAGTCGCGCTAAGATTAGGAGAATCCGCTATAGTCATGGGAGAAGTGAGAGGCGAAGAGGCGAAAACGCTGTACGAGGCGATGCGCGCCGGAACCGCGGGAAGTGCAGTGATGGGGACCATCCATGGAAACAGTTCTCAAAGTATTTACGAAAGAGTGGTTCATGACATCGGGATATCAAAAGAGAGCTTTTCCGCTACAGACGTTGTCATGATAGCCGGTATAGTTAGACCCGGAGGCGCGCAAAAACAGGAGAGAAGATTGATCGAGATCTCCGAATTCGCAGATGACGGTTTTTCAGAATTGATGGGTTATGATGAAGGGTTGGAAGCTACAGATCATCTAAAAAGGAACTCTGAGAAAATAGGAGAGATCGCTCGTTCCTGGGGACTTACCTACAATCAAGCCGTTCAAAATATAAAACTAAGAGCAAAGATCAAAGAGAAGATGGTGAAGACCGCCCAAAGAAAAGATAAAGACGAGCTTTTAAATCCAGAATGGGTGACGAAGGCTAACAGTAAATTTTGGACGCTAATATCAAAATATGGTCAGGAAAAAGATTACACTAAAGTCGAGAAGAAATGGATGGAATGGTTCGAGAAGAGGGTAAAATATGCCTGACCTCTATGAGAAAGCCTGCAGAAAAGTCAACGCTCGTATCGGACCTGACGGAGACGAAATAAAGAAGAGAAGGATAAAAAAGAAAGATGAATTTTTAGATAAAAGAAAGGAATTCAGAAGATCTGAAGATCAGTTAAAAGAAGAAGAGATTATCCACGGGCAGGACTCGAAAGAATATAAGAAAAGGAAGAAAGATCACGATAAGAAAAAGGAAGAACTGGAAAAAGTAGAGGAAAAATACAAGAAAGAGAGCTTCAAAAGGACGATGAAGTTCATCGATATGGACTTCAAATACGAGGAGATACTGACATTTTCCATATTCACGGCTTCTTTGACTTTTATATTCTCTCTTATCAGTGTTGTAGGTTTGTTAACCTTTCTAGATTTCCCATTGTTCCAGATCGTTATATTTGGCGTACCGATATTGACTATTTTTCCCGCCATAGCTATGTTCATAACGGCCTATTATCCAGAACTGGTCGAAAAAAGGATGAAAGCGGACTGCATAGGCGAGATACCGGAGACGATAAATTTTATGACCATGTCCATGAGGATCAACCCATCTCTTCACAGGGCAGTTGTATTCGCTGCTGAAAATACAAAAGAACCGATCTCTTCAGGGCTGAAAAAGATCTCCTGGGACGTCTACATGAGAGAACAGGAGAGTTTGGAAGAATCATTCCTCGATTTTGCTATGGAATGGGGTGAATGGAATGAAAATTTGAAGCGCTCTCTCTACGCAATAAGGTCGTCGATGTTAGAGAAAACGGACGAGGGTTTTAGAACAGCATTGATGCGGGCTAATGACATAGTGATCGAAGGGACCAAACAAGAGGTAGAAGACTTCACGAATTCACTTCAAACCCCGACAACGATCCTATTCGCTATCGGAGTCCTTTTACCTTTGATCGTGGGTGCTATGCTTCCAATGGCCGCTTTAGGTGGGCTAGATATCACTGGTATGACGGACGGAGGAACAGACTATACCAGTCCCGTTACATTACCGCTAGTAGTGTTCTTGATGAATGTGGTTTTCCCGCTGGCCGCATTCTTATATTCCTACCATATCATCGGCAAAAGACCCGGGATGAAAAGACCCGTTGATGTCCAAAAAAATGAAAAGAAATCCTTCCATATCTTGATCTCTATCACTATATTAGTCGGGATAGGATTAGTGATATCACTTTTCTACGCCCTACTCCGATCTTTTATGCCTTTACCTTTCTTCTTTTTGATCATAGTACCTATTTCATACTACTGTCTCGCCACCTCTCACAAAGAAAAAGAGGAAAGAGAGCGCATCTCTAAAATGGAAGAACAATTTCCTGACGCTCTCTTCCAATTAGGAAGCAGGATAGCCGAAGGGACTTCTCTAGAGAAAGCTCTAGTGACAACTTCAAAATCGTTAAAGGATACAGAAGTGAGCGAGCTGTTCGATGATATCTCTTCCTCTCTAAAGATAACTCGCCTATCTATCGAAGAGACACTCTTTGGAGATAAAGGAATACTCCTAGACCATCCATCAAAAACTATCAAAACCGCCATGAAAACGGTTATCAAGATATCAGAAAAGGACCCTGAAGAGGCCGGAAAAACAATCATGAAAGTCGCGAATTACAAACAGGACCTTCAGGAGATGGATAATGAACTGAAGAACATGCTATCAAAGAGCGTCGAGATGATGAAAGGTACGAATCTTATCTTCGCACCGGTAACCATGGGCATCATCTCTTCTTTGTATTTTATGCTGGAGGACGTGTTTACCAATCTAGGCGGTGTAGACCTCATCTCGCCGGTTGCTTTTTCTGCAGTCATCGGCGTATATCTGATACTGATGGGTATCGTTATAACTTACTTCACTAAGGGGATAGAAAACTCGTTAGATGCTGTGGAATTTAAATATAGCTTCGGAAAAACTATCCTGATCTCGATAACGGTCTACTCGATCTCCCTCATATTCGGGAAGATGATGATCTTGAATATGTAAAAAGGAAAAGGTTTTGAGGTCTATTCCATTTTCTTTTCCGCTTCCTCGACTCCTCGATTCAGAGCTTTCAGATTCATCTCTTTGAACTTACTAGGTACACTGTTCTCGACTGAAGTCTCCAACGAATCGCTGGGAACCAAGTCTCCCAGGGCGTTGAACGCTCCAAGCATCACTATGTTAGCGACGATCTTAGCTCCTACGTCTTCGGCTATCTCGGTCGCGGGTATACCTATGTAATCGTGATCTACATCTTTCACCAGACCTGGATCGACTACAAGCACTGCGTCATCGGCTAAATCATCGTTGTACTTATCATAGGCTTCCTGCGACATCACCATCATGTAATCCGCTTGATACAATCCGCAGTAACCGATCTCATCGTCGGAGATCACCACTTCTGAACGGGCAGCACCGCC
>JAZKSP010000005.1:0-33028 GCA_036626005.1 Thermoplasmatota archaeon
AAGTACATATAGCTTACGATATACTGGTGAGGAAATAAGCAAATATTGATTTTATGTCATATAAGTTCAATCTTTATACTTAAAGCGGTTGATAGTTCCGCATTTCAGGCATTTAGTAATTAATAAGCCGTCCTTTATCCTGATCTTGCAGGTTTTATAGGGGTGAAGATAAGAGTAGCAGTTGTTACAGATCCTTCTTTTATGTTTTGATTTCAAGGGCACGTTGTGCCTCATACCTATCTTTCTAGCCAGTCCTACATAGCGATCGGATCTTTCTAATTCATCTTCTAAGGCCGCTTTCTCAGCTTCTTCAAATAGTATATCGATCCTTTTTTTGGCTATCTTTTTGTCCTTCTTCCGACCCATGCCCATATCATCTCCGAACTCAACTCTAAGAAGCTTTTTCCTTTTGAATTGAGAGAACTATACTTTATAATATTTACTGTATCTTAATCGATAGGAAACACTTAGACATTCAGTCAGCATATTGAGACACAAAATCATCTATTATATCCGCATGATCGAATGCTAGATCAGGTAGATCATCTATCTCAAAATATCGGGCCTTTTCTGCATCGCTCCCACCTTTAACCCTTCCATCTATTTTTTTGAGGGAAAATACTGTAGAGACCATATGTCCCCGAGGATCTCTATCCGGAGAAGAATAAACTCCTACCATACTCTCGATTTCGGTTTTCAATCCTGTTTCTTCTTCCACCTCTCTTACTACAGCTTTTTCCACTGGTTCGTTGTATTCCACAAAACCTCCAGGCAGGGCATAACTCCCCTTAAAAGGAGGTTTTTTTCTTTTTATCAGCAGTAATTCCTCGTTTTTTCTGACAATACCGTCCACTGTAAGGGACGGGTTTCTGTATACTTCACCCTTATGTTCTTCTTTGAGTCTCTTGTAATCCGAGAGTAATTTTTTACCGGCCGGAGTCAAAATAGAACCTCTATTTTTATCCCCTCCTCTTTGACTTTTGACTACCTCCTTCCCTATGGCTTCTTCGATCTTTTTCACTTTACCCCATGCGTGTCTATAAGACATATTCATCTCTTTTGCAGCTTCCGAGATCGAACCCTTTTCGTCGATCAACTCGAGGAGTTGTTCTCTACCTTCCCCAAGGACAAATTTGCCTTCCTTTTTCAACATACACTTGCATTCCAGCTTATACATCTTCTAGAGTTATATTTAGAAAGTCAGTAATTAGTTTAACGTTGTAAACCAACTTTTGGATCAAAACTGAAAAACAATCCAATATTTAATATTATGCAAAATTATTTATATGTCTTTCCAAAGTATCCATCAAGTCCTCTTCCCGGTACCATGTTAGACAAAGAGACTCTATTAAGGCAGAAAAATGCTCTCCTAGATGAAAAATCATTGGAAGATTTTTTGTTTTGTTTAGAGAGAACTCAGAGACTAACAGAGGCACACAAAGATCTTCAGTCCTGTATAGAGAAAATTTTAAAGAGCTTTGAAGATGAGGAATAACATAGATTATGAACTCCGTTTTGCTATAAATCTATAATAATGCGAGGGAAGGGAAACTAACGCCTATTTGTATACAAATTTACTGTTCAATTCATTTCTGTATGTTAAATTGTCTATTCAATAAAATAATCCTATTGATAAGGAAAAATGTAGCACGAAATGGGTTTTTTATCTCTCGTTGTTACTATTGACTCTATCCTTCTCAACGCTTTTTACTTTTCTTCTGGTAGATAGATACTGCGATGATCGTAGCCGTTAATAGAAGTAGCGATGTGAAGCCTGGGATTAGACCTGGCGATATGATCGTAAAGGTCTCTGTATCAGAGTCATCATCACTTTCCACGGTAATCTCTACCTCGGTTTCTATTTCTAAGATGTCTTGTCCGTACTCTTCTTCTAGATCCCCAGTATCATATTCTATTGTTCGGTTGTCTTCAGCCCCTGAAGGGAGTGTAACATCTCCAATTTGATCATTCTCTTCAAAATCTACTTCTTCAGCCTTTACTGTATAAAGAATGTCCTGAGTTCCTACCTCATCGCCTGAGTTGGTGAGAAAGACTTTTATTTCAATTACTTCGCCAAGTTCTACTTCCTCAGGGCATTCAGTGATTTCAACTTCAAAAAATGCTCCATCCCCTTCAGTTACAACTTCATCTCCATAAATCTCCTTGTCTCCAACATCGTCTTCTTCCACACCAACTCCCATTCCAGTGACCGTGCCAAAAACACTCGCAACTAACAGAATCGCTACGCCTAAAGCTACATATTTTTTCATCCTCATCTTTTATCCTCCATATCTTCAAATTCCCTCTTAGGGTAAATGATTGTTAATCATAATAGGAGTTATCTATAAAAATCTTTATTCTCTAATTCAACTATGATTCACTTGCTTTCATCTTCCTTGTGTCTTTCCCGCATGATCTCAGGTAAACTCCTCAAACCCAACTTCAATTTCAGGTGAAGGAGAATACCACCCTGCCGTATGTGGCGGAGCTTATTGTATACCATCGCTAGAAGATTGTCCTGAAATCGGAACTTTCTTTTGCTGATCATACCTCTCACTTTGTATCTCCACTAGTATCTAGTCATATGTCTTCTAAAGATCCTAATAGCTATAAAGTTGTATACAAATTGTCCTTTCCTTCTCTAACTATCCAGAAAAAGTAAAGTATGCGAGGGAAGGGATTCGAACCCTCGGACCCCTACGGGACAAGGCCCTGAACCTTGCGCCGTTGGCCTAGCTTGGCTACCCTCGCGTTTGGAGCGTATGCGAGAAACCGAGGGAGAATGAGGAATATTTTATTCCTCGGCTACCCTCGCAGAAGTGGGCGTTTGCGAATTTCGAGAGTACTTCGGAACTTTGTTCCGATTACTACTCGCAAGTTGGAACGAGTTCAGGAGTAAAACTTGAATGTGAGGGGAAATCTTTTCCGCGTACCTCGCAGAAATGAGAGGATGCGAATTTCGAAAGTTGTTTATTAGACTTTAACTCCAACCAACCCTAGTTTAGAGTAATTATCAGCTAATTAAATCTATGTGTCAATGGAAACCCTAACCGGTCAAACTCCCAGATTTCATCTATCCCCAGAATAACAAATATGTCTATCAGATTCTATTCACTAAGCCAGTTCCCAACTCTTCATCAGCCTTTCTCAATATTCAACACTTCGACTTCAAAGTACAGAGTTTTCCCGTTCACTTCGTCATTAAAATCTACAGTTATATGGTCTTCATCAGGTATGAGTATCCCTTCACCGTCGGAAGATTGGCCGAGCCTCTGCTTGAACTGCGGAATTCCTTCAAATTTCTCATCATATAGAGAGATAAGCTCATTATTGACAACTAATGGTTTATGCACTGTATGTTCGATTTTTATCTCACCTTCTCCACCTGCTGCTGTTGAATCGATGGATTTGACCTCTACATTCCAGTCGCTCTCTCCAGTAGGTCTGTAAATCTCTTCAAGATCTGGGGTGTTCCTCAATGTCACACTCTCTTTTCCGATCGAGGTGACTGTTTTATCCCATCCCCAGAATTGATCTTCGACTATCATATTTATCCGAGGTTGGCTGAAACTTTCTTTGAAGGTGTCCTTATCCATGCTTTCATAAACCGGGTGACTTTCAGTTCTATCGATTTGAAACCTCAAATCCTCACTAGCCTTTCCGTATCCCTTATTTTGGGGAACTTGGAACCATTTCGACTCTCCTTCTTCCATGCCTTTAATATTTTCGTTCCATCCCTCTATCACACCTCCACCTATAGTGAACTCGAATGGTTCACCGCGTTCTCTTTCGTGGTTATAGGTGAGCGTGTGTTTAGGTTCTTTAACATCAGGGATATCTTCATAGGAGGTATCGAATATCCTCCTGCCTTCGTAGACCCTATCATCTTTGAGCCTACCTACGTAATGTATTTCAACCGTATCTCCTTCTTCAGCCGTGGTTACTTCTTCTTTTTCTTCTTTAAAATAAAGCTCCTTCGCTGCAAAGACTCCTCCTGTGGAGAGTCCTATCACGATTATAGCTATGACAAGTATGGTCGTCCATTTCTTCATAGACAATCAGGGATAGAAACTACAAAGGTATAATAAATGTTATGGAAGCAAAAACAAGTAATCTTAAATATAGATGAGTATTACAAAATTTGTAACCATGAGTGCAGTAGTAATCGTAGGAACCCAATGGGGCGACGAAGGTAAAGGTAAAATCACTGATTATTATGCTGAAAAATCAGATCATATAGTTCGCTTCCAGGGTGGGAACAACGCCGGTCACACTATCGAATTAGAAGAAGAAACATTCAAACTCCATCTTCTCCCTTCAGGGATACTCCGAGATGATAAAAAAGCTGTGATAGGAAACGGTGTAGTTGTGGATCCAAAGGTACTACTGGAAGAGATTAACGGTTTAGAAAAGAGAGGGATAGATACATCGAATCTCGTCCTTTCCGATAGAGCCGCCCTGATAATGCCATACCATAAAGCCATGGACGAGCTGGAGGAAAAACTGAAGGGCAATATGAAAGCGGGCACTACGAAAAAAGGGATAGGACCATGCTATTCGGATAAAGTGGCTCGTTTTGGGATAAGAGTGATCGATCTTTACAATCCAGAATCTCTTAAAAACAAACTTGAAACGATCGTCCCGATCAAAAATAAGATATTTAAATCCCTCGGAGAAAACAATACTTGGAATGTGGAAGAACTATTCCAAACCTACCTAAAGTACGGTAAGAAGTTGGAAGACTATGTAAAGGACGTCTCTATTCTATTGGATAAAGCGATCGAGAACGAGGAAAGGATACTTTTCGAGGGAGCCCAAGGAACTCATTTGGATATAGACCACGGCGTTTATCCTTACACCACTTCTTCAAACACCACTGCTGCGAACGCCTCAACCGGAAGCGGGATAGGTCCCACAAATATTGAATCGGTGATCGGCATCATGAAAGCTTATACCTCTCGAGTCGGTACAGGACCTTTTCCCTCTGAACTCGAAGACGAGACTGGAGATTACATCAGGGAGAATGGAGGAGAGTACGGTACCACCACGGGAAGACCGAGGCGAGTCGGTTGGCTCGATCTAGTGATGGTGAAATATTCTAAGAGAGTAAATTCACTGACAGAATTGGCTGTCACAAATGTCGATGTGCTTGAGGACCTAGAAAAAATCAAGATCTGCACCGGATACAAACATAATGGAGAAAAGATCGAGGAATTCCCGGCGGATATCGAAAGCATGTACGAATATGAGCCGATATACGAAACTTTTGAAGGATGGAGCAAGAAAGATTGGGATACCATAGCAGAAAAAGGATACGAAGCTCTTCCAGAAAATATTAAAAATTATCTAGAGTATATCGAGGACGCTGTTGGATTACCGATCTCCCATATCTCTATAGGACCAAAAAGGCATCAGACCATCACGAGATGATCATTCTCGGGAAAGCTTGCTCTGTTCATTTACTTTCTCCCTAGACTCCTTTCTCATCTCTTGGAAATATTCTCTGATATCCTCTTTCACTTTAGTCGGATAATTTTCATTCAAACAGGCTAAGCACAGTTCGTCTTTGTCTTTAGCTATACCGGTTACCAAACCTTCAAGGTTCTGATAGGTCAGAGAATCAGCATCGATATCTTCTCTTATCTCTTCCACAGAGTTCTGAGACGCTTTGAGTTCCTCTTTAGTCGGGATATCGATACCATAATAACATGGAGATATGATCGGCGGGCAACCCACCAAGAAATGCACTTCTTCCGCACCTGACCTTTTCATGAGATCGACCAATTTTTTCGAGGTAGTACCTCGAACTATACTGTCATCTACGAGTCCAACTTTTTTCCCTTTGACCTCTTCGATGATCGGATTGAGCTTGGTCTTTACCGCGGTTTCTCTTGAGGTCTCGTCAGGCATTATAAATGTTCTTCCGACATACCTATTCCTCATGAGACCCTCTCTATAGGGTACATCTAGTTCTTCCGAGAGCGCTAAAGCATAAGTTCTTGCGGTATCCGGCACTGGGATAACCACGTCCAAGTTATACTCATTCTTCCGCCACTCCTTGGCCAATTCCCTTCCCAATCTGAATCGTGCTTCGTAAACGTTTATCCTTTCTATAGTAGAATCAGTTCTTGCAAAATAGACCCATTCGAACATACAGTGTTTAGGCAGGATGTTCTTTATCTGCCTCGACTGGTAAGATTTATCACCTTCGATCAGCATCGCCTCTCCCGGCATCACGTCTCTTAAGACCTTATAACCGAGGATATCAAGCACCGTATTCTCCGAAGCGAAGGCAAAACTAGTTCCATCTAAATTCATTTTCTTTCCAAAGACAAAAGGCCTGATACCTCTAGGGTCTCTAAAAACAAACAATCCCATCTCCGGTATCAAGGTGATGACCGAATAACTTCCGTTCAAACTGTCCATAGTTCTTTCGGCAGCGGAAAAAAGAGCATCGCCGTTAACCTCTTCTTCCTTCTTGAGTTCTTCAGCGAAAACATGAAGGATGAGTTCTAGGTCGCAATCCGATTCGAGGTCTAGATCGTATTTATCTATCATCTCTCTGTAATTGACTATGTTACCATTATGGACCATTCCCATCTCTATCGGCTCTTCGACTTTGAAAGGTTGGGCATCCCGCTCCACATTGGAACCGATAGTGGGATACCTTACATGCCCGATACCCCATTTACCTTCGAGATTATCTAATGTCTTTTTATCGAAGACATCATCAACCAAACCTCTATCTTTTTCAAGCTGGGTGTTTTTACCGTCTGCAACGAACATACCTGTACCGTTCTGGCCGCGGTGCTGTATGGCGAAAAGACCATTGTAAAGTTCTGAAGAGGCCTTACTTGTTCCCATAATGCCGACTATCCCGCACATATCCATCCTCTTTTATACTCGATCAGTTGGATATTCCATGAAATATAGGGTTTTTAAATGTATCGTTCAGGTCCTACATCGAGATTTAACATTTTTCTAGGAAGTTCTTGAATATCTGTTCACCGTATTCCGTATGATCGACTTCCGGGTGAAACTGGAGACCATAGAGTTCTCTTTCTCTATGTTTGAAGGCCTGTACCGAACATGATTCAGACGATGCTAAGAGTTCCATATCTTCACCGAGTTCTTTTATCTCGTCATTATGGGATTCCCATACGGTGAACTCTTTAGGCATATTCACGAACAGATCGTTTTTTTCTACCACCTTCAATTCCGCTTTCCCGTACTCGGGAGATTCTGCACTTCCCGTCTTTCCTCCAAAATGTCTCGCCATGTACTGGGCCCCTACACAGATCCCAAGTATCGGAAAGTCAAATCTGTCTAAATAATCAGCGGTCTTACCTAGGTCCATGTCCTTCTCACTTATCCTAGGTGCACCTCCAGAAAGGACTAAACCATCCACATCTATTTCTTCTAGAGGGGTATCATTAGAGATGATCTCAGAGTCGACTTCCAGTTCACTTAGTGATTTCCATTCTCGGTGAGTCCACTGTCCACCGTTATCGACTACGTCTATTTTCATCTAAATCAGTTCTCCTTTTCTTCTACCATACTTTTGACAAATCTCAGGAATACAGGGGCCGGTTTCATCGGCCTAGAAAGGAATTCAGGATGAAATTGAGTACCTATGAAGAACGGGTGATCGTCAATCTCGACTATCTCCATCCTTTTCTTGTTCGGAGTGTGAGCACTGAAGCGCATACCTTTAGATTCTATCTCATCCTTGTAGTCGAGATTCACTTCATATCTGTGCCTATGTCTTTCAGTGATCTCGTTTTTTTGGTAAATATCGTAAGCTCTAGTATCTTCTTCGACGATTATCTTTTCGCCTCCTAATCTCATGGTCCCTCCCATCTTGTCTATACCTCTCTGCATCGGAAGCAGATCGATGACAGGATGAGGTGTATTTTCATCGAATTCGGAGCTGTTCGCATCCTCATAACCCAACACGTTTCTAGCGAACTCAACGACTGAAAGCTGAAAACCGAGACAGATAGCCAATATAGGGATCTCGTTAACGCGGGCGTAATTTATAGCGTTTATCTTTCCCTCGATACCCCGATCACCGAAACCTCCAGGTATCAGGATCCCGTCTACATGTCCCAAAAGACCTTCTACCGATCTGTCATCTTCTAGGTCTTCTGATTCCACGTAATCGACGTTTATCCTGGTTTGGGTCTCGGCCCTACAGTGGTTCAATGCCTGTTCGTGACTCACATAGGCGTCTTCTAGATCCGTATATTTTCCCACCAAGGCGATCCTAATCTCTGAAGTAGGATTCTCGAAGTCTTCTAGAAAATTCTTCCAATTTCCCATTTCCAGTTCTGATCTATCCGCGGTTTTTTCTGCTTTTACCTGCGGACTCAAGTCCAATCTATCCATAACGCATTCTGTCAAACCTTCTTCATCCAAGATAAGAGGCACCCTGTATATATTGTCGGCGTTAGGTGAAGAAACAACAGCTCCTTCAGGCACATCACAGAAAAGAGATATCTTTTTCTTTGTAGATTCTTCCAATCGTTCCTCGGATCGACCCACTATTATATGCGGTTCGATACCTATCTCCCTTAAAGCTTTGACAGAGTGCTGTGTCGGTTTTGTCTTCTGTTCCCCGACTACATCTATAACGGGAACTAGAGTTGTATGGATAAAGATCGAGTTGCTATCGTCTTTTCCTAGATCCATATGTAACTGTCTCACAGCTTCCAAGAAGGGCATGCTTTCTATATCGCCTACGGTTCCACCGAGTTCGATCAGAACGATATCGACCTCTGTATCCTCCGCGACTTCCCATATCATCCTGTTGATCTCGTCGGTGATGTGAGGTATTATCTGTACGGTCTTTCCTAGATATTCACCAGATCTTTCTTTCTCTATAACGGTTCTGTATACCTTCCCAGTGGTTATGTTGTCGTTCCCACATAGATTCACATCCAAGAAACGCTCATAATTGCCTAGATCCTGATCGACTTCAGTCCCGTCGTCGAGTACAAAGACCTCCCCATGTTCGAATGGATTCATCGTTCCAGCGTCACAATTAAGGTAAGGATCGATCTTGATAGCCGTTACAGAAAAGCCCTTTGCCTTCAACAATTTTCCGAGAGAAGAAGTGACAACACCTTTTCCTAAACCTGACATCACGCCGCCCGTGACGAATATAAATTTAGTCATCGTTACACGGGAAAGCAGAAAGAGACTGCATAGGTTTAAACTTTTGCATTGGGATATATCACCATCTACCTATACTACACACTTTTACTCCACCCCCGTTCTTCATTTTAAATACTTCTGACTCGGATCTAAAGATGTGATCATCATGGGGAAGAGCGTTCCAACCTTTAGAAAAGAATTGGAAAGGATAGAGTCAGAGTGGAAAAAGTTCAGGAAAGCTCTCCGTTCCGATGAAAAAGAGATGTTCGATGAGCTCTTCAACAAAGCGAAACAGCATGCCTCAGCCGCACAGTATCAGGCTAACCCAGATCCCATGGAGTCTGTACTCTTCTCAATAATATTGGAACAGCAGATGGAGATCGATCGGTTGAAAAGGAAAGTAGAGGACGAGAGCCGAAAATTAGATGAAAAGGTTTTGGAAAGAGAGTGACCTCTCTATGGTTCATAGCGGTTCTTGTATCTGTTCAAAAGATATATATGTTTAAGGTGCATATAGATTCCCCGGGTTTAGGTCAGTGATAAGATGAATCTGGGTAGTACTTTACCATATCTAGGCGTTAGGATTTTCGATCTTTTAGTATCTGCGCTGATACTTGTTATAGGATTCTTTTTGGTAAAGCTGGTCGTTCACTTTTTCAGAAAAAGTCTGAAGAAAAGTAAATTACCATCTCTCGTGATAGAGTTCCTGAGCAGGTTCTTGAGCACAATATTTTACGTAGTTGTCTTATTAATGGCTATATCTGTAGTCGGTGTAGACGTAGGTTCTGTGGTACTTGGATTCTCCGCCGTTCTTGGATTGGTCCTGGGTTTCGGTCTACAGGATACGATGAATAACATCTTCTCTGGTGTTTGGATCGCGGCACTCAGACCGCTAGATATAGACGAGAGAGTTAAGGTACAGGGTGAAGAGGGTATCGTCACCTCTGTCGGTCTGATGGCGACTGAATTACTGAAACTTGACAATACAAGGGTAACGATCCCTAACAAGCTGATCTGGGATGAACCGATAATAAACTATTCTAGGATGCCCGAAAGGAGGATAGATATCCCTGTAGGGATAAGCTATGATGGTGATGTGGATAAAGCGGTAGAAGTAGCGCTCGATTTCTTGAAAGACCATGAGGAGGTGTTGGATGAACCCGAGCCACAGGTATCCGTTACAGACCTAGGGGATTCTTCAGTGAACCTTATGCTCAAGGGGTGGACGGACAAAGACAAATATTGGCAGGTCAAATTTAACCTTACTGAAGGTATATTCAAGGCTTATACCGAATCTGACATCGAGATACCTTATCCACAGAGAGACATCCATATCGATGAAGAGATGGTCTCGAAATAAAACTGATTTAAGAACCAATGATCCGCTCACTTAACTACCGATCCTTGAAGTTTTATCTCTTCCTCTATAGGTCTTCCTGAGATCACTATAAATTTCGACCTTGCATTGCACCTTATAGAGAAACGATGTTCTACTTCAGGAAAGTAAGCTTGGTTGTTCGATATTTTTTCTTTGTTGTCGCCCTTAGAATCGATCGTGATCTCACCTTCATACACATAAAGAAAACCCCGATAGTTCTCTGGGAACTCTACAGTGGTGAAGCAAGCCTCTTTTAAAATGACATCCTGATACAAAACAGGAGTATTCGTTTCAACCGGGGAATCTTCTCCGATGACCGTCTTTATCTTGGTCTTCCCCTCCCGTTTCACGGGAATTTCTTCTGCCGTTACCTTCTGATAGCTCGGTTCCGTCTTCTTGAGCTTTTTTGGAAGGTTGATCCAGAGCTGAAAACCGTGGCTTTCTTTATCGCCCACGGGCATCTCAGAGTGCTCTATACCTTTACCAGCGGTGAATCTCTGGACGCCTCCACCCTTTATCGAAGAGTCGTTGCCTAGGTTATCCTTGTGTCTGAACCCACCTTCTAGTATGTAGGTGACGGCTTCAAAACCCGCATGTCGATGTTTGGGGAAGCCGGCTTCAGTATCCACAAAAAACTCATCTAGAAGTACGAAAGGATCGTAATGTTCAAGGTCAGATGAAGGAAATACTCTTCTAACTTTTGCGCCAGCACCTTCGCTCTTCACTTCCGGTCTCAATAACTTGCCCTCCATATCTCTCACCTATCAACTACAACTACACTATTTCTATATATACTTGAGGGGTCCTGACGGAGACTTGCAAAGGGTCAAACTATATAAATAACACCCTTTCTGTTCCTCTTAAATAGGAGTATTAGAAGACAATGAATAACGATCTACAAGAATTCGACGATATGTCGTTAAACGAGGATACGCTTTCAGCGTTGAAAGAAATAGGATTCGAAAGTCCAACGGAAGTTCAGAAAAGTTCGATCAAACCAGCGATCGAAGGAAACGATATCATAGTTCAAGCTAGGACCGGCTCGGGAAAGACGCACTCTTTCCTTTTACCTATCTTCGAGAAGATAAAAGGGGATAGAGGTGTTGAAGCTATCATCCTCACACCAACTAGAGAACTCGCCCAGCAGGTGGAGGGTGAAGCGGGTAAGATCGGAAAGCACCACGGTATAGATACATTAGCGATCTACGGTGGAGCTAGTATAAAATATCAGATCGATAATCTACCTAAAACTTCCCTAGTAGCTGGAACTCCGGGAAGGGTTATGGACCTGATGAGAAGAGGGGAACTGAAATTAGATAACATCGACTTCTTCGTTCTTGACGAAGCTGACAGGATGTTGGAGATGGGTTTCTTAGAAGACATAGAATGGATAATCTCTCGGACCTCTAAAAAGAAGCAGATAATGCTCTACTCGGCTACTATGCCGGATGAGATAGTGAAACTGGCTAATGAATACATGGAAGATCCAATCGAGCTCAAATTGAGCGAGGACGAGATATCCGCTAAAGGTGTGGAACAGTATTACGTTTCTGTAGGTAGGAAAAACAAACTCTCCGTCCTATCTTCGCTTTTAGATAGTGAACCCGGCAAGTACCTAATATTCTGCAATACCAGGAAATACACTCAGATCCTATCTGACCGATTGAATAATCACGGTTACAAAGCACATCCGATGCACGGAGATATGAGTCAGTCTGCGAGGACTAAAACCATGAATAAGTTCAAAAGAGGCGACATAGATATCCTGGTCTCGACCGACGTCGCTTCAAGAGGTATAGATGTAGAAGACATAACTCACGTGGTCAATTACGACATTCCCAAGTACGAGAAGGACTACGTTCACAGGATAGGCAGGACAGGCAGGCTGGGAAAAGAAGGTAAAGCCGTTACTTTAGTCACTAGAGATGAGATGGAGTTCCTCGACAGGATAGAAGAGTTTATAGAAGATGAACTTGAACATCTTGAGCTAGAATCCGATGGGAAAGTCGACCATGAGATAGATTACGATCACCATTCCGATGTTTATGGGATGGTGACGTTTAAGTTCAAAGTCGACGAAAAGGCGAGCAGATGGAAAGTCGGAAAGAAGGTGCAGGAACACGGTATCAAGCACGATGAGATCGAAGTGAAAAACCTAGAAGAGAGATCTGGTGAAATAGAAGTGGTGTGCTCAAAGGCGGAAAAAATACCGAAAATCGACTATTTCGAAAAGGTAGAATTAATGGAAAGAGATCCAAGGAAAAGATAGGCTTAAAATCTCATCTTTTTTTTACTCTATTATCACTCAATAGACAGGTTTATCGCATCACAATTCTCGCAGTATTCCATCCTCATTTTTTCGTAATCTAGTGGTTTTTTGAGCATCTCATCTTCTTCTAGAACTGTATTGAGTACCGTTATGATACCTTCATGGGCCTCACTTTCTCCCCAGTCGAACTGGAGGACTTTCATGGATTCGTCGCAATTATCGCATTGAGACTCTGACTGATTGTTTTTCATATATTTTTTTAGCGTTTCCTTTGACATGATATACGATATCTCTCCTACTATTTTTAATTTTGCTGTGTTAAATAATATATCTTATTTATATATTTAAGAGAAGATTTCAAAAAAAGTAAATTAGATGTGCGTGATTTAGAAATATGAGGGTTGTGATCGCCGGAGGGGGATTTTGCGGATCGATACTTGCAAAGAAATTTGACTCTAAAGATGATCTCGATACGATTCTGATCGATGAAAACGGCTTCTTCGAGTTTTATCCTTCTATCCCCAAATTGATTACAGAACCTAGTCTTGAATCGAAGATCAAATTGAGTTTAGATTCATTTCTTTCCGATACGAGGCTTGTAGAGGAAAAATTGAAGAGAATAACTCCTGAGTTTGTAGAAACATTTGAAGATAAGTTCGAATTCGATTATTTAGTTATCTGTACAGGTGCCGATTATCCTATAAGATTGGAGAACACTGAGGATGTTTTCACCGCAAATACTATCGCCAATGCATCAAAGATCAATAAGAGAGTAGAGAGTTCAGAAAGTATTTTGATAATCGGTGGTGGATTGATAGGTGTCGAAGTCGCTTCTGAGTTAGCTGTAAATACAGATAAAGAGATCTGTCTAGTTCATCCCCATTCAAGGCTCATAGAGAGAAATCCAGAGTCCGCATCTAAGTATGCAGAAAAATTTTTAGAGAAGAGAGGGGTTCGATTGATTTTCAATGACAAAGTGGTCAGAAATGAGGGTGATTTTCAAACTGAGAACGGCAAAAAAATCCAGGCAGATATGGCGATTTGGTGCGCAGGTTTAGGGTTCGATAGATCATTTTTACATGGCTTCAAGGACTCAGTATTTGCAAATGGCCATGGTTTAAAGGTCGATAGAGACCTTAGACTTCAGGGCTATGATGAAATCTTCGTTGGCGGGGACATAACTTCTGTAGACGAAGAAAAGACCGGACATAATGCCGACAGACACGCTCAGTTGATATACCGGAATATCATTAGACACTCTAAAGGAAAAAGATTGTCTAAATACCAAAAGATGGAATTTCCACTAGTGATAAGTTTGGGTAGGAAAGACGGGATATTCACGTTTCGCTCTTTCTCGATGGTCGGACCTTTACCAGCTCTCTTAAAGTACTTCTTAGAGTGGGGAGGTATAGCTAGACTGCGTTTTTAGATCTCCATTAGTACTTGAAGGAGGAAGCCTATCATCAAAAATAACGAAAAAAGTATATAAAGAGTGAAGTTAAGGCTAGATATTTTTTTCATCAATTTTCTATCTTTTTTCTCACGGTACAATTTCTTGGAAATTAGGGGGAGTAGAAAAGCATGTGGGATCAACGCTACCAGTAGAAATATACCGGGGTTCAGAAGATATGAAACGAGGATCACATTGACCAGAGCAAGGGTGTGGATGGTGAAAAGTCCATAAACGCTCTTCTCCAGACCCATCCTAGCTACCAGTCCTTTTTTTCCAGCGGCTATATCGTCCGGTAGATCGACCATCTGGCCCATCCAAACGATGAAAAGAGTACTCAAACCGGTGATAGGCATTATCGATATTATGTAGCGGTGAAATCCAACGCCCTGCCCTATGGAGCCGAGTAAAACAGCTAGAGGCCCAAAACCTATCCAAACCACGATCTCACCTAGACCGCGATAGGCGAATTTGAAGGGGGCGGCGGTGTAATATTTGCTCAAAAAAACTGTAACCAAGTAGATTAGAGTCAAAGCCGGCCAGAATCTACTCTCCGATACTATCAAAAGTCCGATGTACCCTATAAATCCTAAAACTATGCCGGCCCTGGCTAGTGTGAACATGCTTTTTTCCATCTCTGGATTATCCACCAAAATGCCGGATCCTCCACTGAATTCATTTTCAGAAGATCTAGAGGTGTCCGCTCCCTGCTTGGTATCGTATATATCATTATATACATTGGTACTGACGTGTAGACTGATACCTACGAGTGAGGCAAATGCTAATCCCAATATATCTAGTCTTCCAGTGATATGAACAGATAGAAGAGTGCTGATCGTCAAGGGCACTACTATGGCGAACAGAAACGGAGCCCTAGCCATCTCTGGTATGTTCGGTTTTTTTTGAGTCATCGGATTTTCTCACCTGAATCTAGTATATCTAAAGAGGTCTTAAATTTTTTACGACGATGTTCGGAGAAAAAAAGATTGAAGACTTAAAATAGTTTACCCCAAGTATGCTCGAAGTTCCCGTACATCCTTCCTATATCTTCTTTTTCAAGTTTCAATGAATCTTCTACTGATTCAAAACTGAAATCTAAGACTTCTGCGGGATATTCGTTGTAATAAAGCACCTGCTTCATACCGAAACGTCTTTTCTGTTGGAATCTCCAGAAAGCTCTTGAATAAGCCCTCGATCGGATACTTATTTTGTTACCGTCCTCCTTTCCCTTCACGGTAAAAATTGGAAGACCTTTCTTTAGTTCCTTCTCTATCTCAATAGATTCTTTATTGAATCTGTATTCTTTATCGGTTTCCCTATGGTAGAAGATTACTGATCTTGAAACGCTGATATCACCCCATTCTAACATCGATCTTTGAGTATCCTTACTCCTGAACATCTGCGGACCTACGAAAAGATCAAAATATTGTAGAAAACTGCCATCTTCACCGTGGAAAACACCCCAATACCATGGTACAGCCGGTGCATCAACACATACTCTTTGAAAATAAGCCGTTCCTTCTACTTCTTTACCGTCTATTCTCCCATCCAGGTTCATCCCGTGGATCTTCATTATATTGTATCCGTAATCATCAGTGTATCTCTCCTCATTGGGCCTATGTTTGCTTAGATAACTGTTAGACGGGGTCAATTCAAAAGTAAAATCATTATCTGAATCCTTTATTTTAACGGTATATTTTTCCGGATTACCAGAAAGACTGTACTCACAATTCTCTATATCTGTCTTTAAAGAGCCTCCTTCGTCGTCCTTTTCGACCAATATATCAGTTTCCTCTAAGAACAACGGATCTTCCATATCTTCACCATCGTACCACCAGGCAGCTACCATACCTTCAAGTTCTAAACGGTTTTCCTCCCATTTAGGAAAGTTTTCCAAAGACCATTCCTTGTCCATGACCTTGATGTGGTCTGTACATTTTGTAGACCAGAGTATCATCAACTGTTTTGGTCTTCCAGGATTATCAGGATCATCGATAAAGAAGATCCACCACCACCAGTACCAAGAATAGTTCTCGATCATGTTGTCTACTTGGATATCCCATATATTGGGCCTATCTTCACTCTTCTTTCGGCTCATTTCTACTCCCTCAAAAATACATCTACATAAAATATTTTGGTAGTATGATCCTAATTTTTCATTCGAAAATTTTAAATACACAATAATTGATAAATAACTTGAGGGATGAGGATATGCCACAAAACTTCTTCCGTGACCAAGAAACAGGTCTCGGTGAAGAATTCAATTCACGCTTTAAAGAGATTCAGAAGCGTCACGCCGGGAAATTCCTAGCCATAATAGATTCCGATGAGATCCTATTAAATGACAACTACGTAAAATTACTACGCGAGCTCGAAAAGAAAGACGTAGACTTAAAATCCGTAACCATCACTAACATACCCCCGATAAAGGAGTGAAATGGGTTTGTAGCCTTGCCATTCCGGTCGAATCATATTTCGAAAAAATTTACCCTTTTGAGAAAAGATTAAGACCAGCATTGGATATTATAGAGTTAGATGCACGGTCTATTGTTCCTAATAGGTAGTCCTAGAAGCGGGAAATCTACAACACATGACATCCTTGCTTCTACCGGTGAATTCGCCTAGATCTCGAAGCTTCAAAGTTCTTATCCGAATCTAGATTCTATCAGCTTTTTCAATCGTAAGTACGACATTCCGTTTATAGGTTTAAATTTATACTGCAATAAGAAGGAAGACGGGATCACTACCCCGGTCCAAAGTAACGATTTTTGGAAAGTACATCTCAAAGGGTTCGAATCGAGTAGAGGTAAAAATGAAAATCCTGTACCTCTCGGTAAACGCCATCCACCGGGACTAAAAACTGAAGATGATCTAACTGATAAAGAGATAAAAGAGGCCAAAAATGTCGTGAAGAATATCTGCATGTGGCAGGGGAAAGATCACTTTTTATCTGAGTATGCACTCTGGGCCAGGATGAGTTTCTTCGATACAGTTTTTCCTCGACCTAAATTTGTTCACGTAATTAGAAACGGGAAAGCTGTAGCATATGAATACAAGAAGATGATCAAAAAGGGCGTATATCCAGAAAGTGAGGAAATAGAATGGTGGACCAGCGGCTGGCCGGAAGAGTGGAAGGAAGAGTTCGAGGAAAAATACGGTTAGCTGCTCTCTTTTTGTGCTTTCCAGTGGAAATTCGTCCTCAAGATGATATGGGAAGATGCGAAGAATATATCCGAAGACCGCTATATGGAAGTCAGGTACAAAAATCTAGTTGAAAAACCGGAGGAATCTTTTTCCAAAATCTTAGACTTTTACGGCCTTGAATACAACGAGAGGATTCAACGATATTTGGAACAGAAAGAACTGGAGAATATGAATTAAAAGTGGAGAGAAGAGCTAGAGGAAGATGAAAAAGAAAAACTCGAACAGATAATACATGAGAAAGAATACATAGAGTTCTTAGACAGCAAAAGGTAGAAAATAGAATGAGACTCTATAATAGGAGTGTTTCTACGCTCTTAAATGGTAAGACGAAAGTCACTAAGTATTTATATTCAAAACGAGAATCACTAAAACATAGAAAGGTGATATCATCAAGCTGATAAAGAATGTTCATGTCCAAGCACCAGAAGACATCGGTAAGAAAGATATCTTGATATGCGGGGAAAAGATCCTCACTATCAAAGATGATATCGATCAAGAAAAACTCGGCTCTTTAGATAATATTAAGGTCATCGATGCCTCCGGATCGGTTGCAGTTCCCGGATTCATAGATCACCACGTTCATTTCAACGGCGCCGGCGGAGAAGGAGGCCCAAAGAACAGGACACCATCTCTTCAACTGACTGATTTTACTAGAGGAGGGATAACTTCTGCGGTCGGACTTTTAGGTTCTGATGGCATAACTCGATCTCTGAAAGATCTGCTGATGAAAGCGAGATCTCTAGAAGAAGAAGGTATAAGCACTTGGATCTATACTGGCGCTTATCAGGTTCCCTCCCCAACGATGACCGAAGACGTTCTCACCGACATCATCACTATAAAGAAGGTGATAGGAGTGAAGGTAGCGCTCTCCGATCATAGGTCATCACATCCAACTTTGGAAGAAATCCGGAGAATCACCTCGGATGCAAGAGTCGGTGGGATGTTAGCGGGAGATGCAGGTATAGTGAACATTCACTTGGGAGATGAAGAAAGCGGTCTAAATCCTCTAATGGAAACTATAGAGGATACTAACATACCTATAGAGCAGTTCGCTCCGACTCACATCAACAGGAACCAACAGCTGCTCGAACAGGGGGTAGAGTTTGCTAAGAAAGGGGGCTATATCGATATTACAGTTGGCGATCCTTCGGATGAGAGTGAGGAAGGTCCTAGTAGAACAGTCAAAGACCTTTTAGATCAAGGTGTTCCCGTAGACAAGATCAAGTTGAGCACCGACGCTGGAGGAAGTCTACCCGAATTCGACGAAGACGGAGAACTAGCCGGCATGAGATCTGCCTCGCCGATCCATCTCAAAAAAGTGTTCCAAAAGATGATTCAGGAAAGAAATATCTCGGTTGAAAACGCGGTAAGGATCACATCTACTAATATCGCGGAACAGCTAAAGCTTGACAGTAAGGGAACGATCGAGGAGGGAAAGGACGCTGACATACTGTTATTAGACCAAGATACCTTAGAGATCGATGATGTCATCGCTAGGGGAAAAGTGATGGTCGAGAACGGAGAAGCGATCAGATACGGCACATATGAGTGAAGTATTATTCCTAAAACAAGAAATCTCAGTGAATGATTACTTTTTTGCCTATCACCTAAAAATCTCTTAAAAATATTTACGAATCGCACAAAACTTGGTTCGAAACAAAAAGTTTTTATCTTCGAATATACTAATACATTTCTATGGTGATTATGTGGAGATAAGCATTATCGGGGCGGGTTTTGGAGGTTTAGCTTCTGCGGCATTATTAGCTGACAATGGACACGATGTGACAGTTTTCGAGAAGAACGATCAGGTAGGGGGAAGAGCCCGAGTCCACAAAGATAAGGGATTCCAATTTGATATGGGACCTTCCTGGTACCTGATGCCCGATGTTTTTGAAGAGTTCTTCGAAAATTTCGATAAAAAACCGGAGGATTTCTATGAATTGAATAGGCTAGATCCTTCCTATAGGATTTTCTTCAGCGATGAAAAAGTTCTCGACGTTCGAGCCGATCTGGAAAAAAATTACGACTTATTCGACACTTTCGAGGAAAATGGCGGAGAAAAGCTAAAAAAGTATCTAAAAGAGTCCAAAAAGAAATACGACCTGTCGATGGACGGGATGATATACAAAGATTTCGATTCTGTCTTTGATTTCTTCAATCTTAAATTATTGAGAGGTGGTTCTAGACTAGATGTATTTAAGAACTTAGATAGCCAGGTCACGAAGGTATTTGATAGCGATGAAGCTAGGAAGATATTAGAGTACTCGATCGGCTTTTTAGGAGGTTCACCTAAGATAACTCCGGCGATATATCAGCTCATGTCCTATGTCGATTTCATAAAGGGTGTTTGGTTCCCTGAAGGTGGGATAAAAGCCGTGGTGAATTCGATAAAAGAGATTGCAGAGGAGAACGGGGTCGAATTCAAGATGAACCATGAGGTCGAAAAGATACAGGTCGAGGATGGTGATGCAAAAGTGGTGAAAACGGATCATGGTGGATATTATACCGATCTGGTGTTAGTGAATGCTGATTATCCACATGCGGAATTGGATCTTCTAGATGAAAAATATAGGACCTATAACAAGAAGTTTTGGGAGAAGAAAGACTTCGCTCCTTCGGCTTTCGTGGCCTATGTGGGTATAGATAAACAGATAGAAGAACTTGAGCACCACACTCTGTTCCTGGATAAGGACTGGGGTGAGAACTTCGACGAAATATTTGAATCTGAAAATCCTAAATGGCCCGAGGATCCGTCGTATTATGTCAACGTTCCTTCGAAAACCGTACCAGAGATGGCTCCCGATGGTTCTCAGACTTTGTTTATACTGGTTCCTCTCGCTCCAGGATTGGAAGATACAGAGGAAGATAGAGAAAAGTTCTACAACAAGATAATGGCCGATCTCGAAGAAAAAGTGGGTGAAGACATAAGAGGACACGAGGTCACTAAGCGTATTTTCGCCGTGAACGATTTCAAGGAAGATTACAATGCCTATAAGGGCACGGCTTTGAGCCTGGTCCATACTCTAAGACAAACTGCATTTTGGCGTCCGAGGCATAAGAGCAAGAAAGTCGATAACCTCTATTATACCGGCCAGTATACCCATCCCGGGATCGGTGTACCCATGACGTTGATCTCGGCCCAGATAGTCGCAAACAACATAGAAGAAGAATATTGAGGTGAAAAATAGTGAATGTGGATTTCGATCTGATGAAAAAGATATTCAAAGAGGGTGGTAAGACCTACTATTACAGCAGTATGTTCTTTCCAAAAGATATACGAAGAGACGTTTCGATACTGTACAGTTTCGTTCGAAAGGCAGATGATTTTGTAGACGATATCCCTCAGAAGACAGATAAGTTTTATGGATTCAAAAATGATTACGAAGAGGCATTATCATCCGAACAAATATCTGGAAACGAGGTGATAGATGCATTCATAGACCTCATGGATCGTCAGGGATTCGAAGAAGAGTGGGTTGATGCGTTCTTACATTCGATGGAGTTGGATATAGTCAAAAGTGAATATGAGACTTTAGATGGATTGAAGGAATATCTGTATGGATCCGCCGAAGTGATCGGTTTGATGATGGCTAAAATACTCGATCTTCCAGAAGAATCACATAGACCGGCAAGGCACTTGGGTAGAGCGATGCAGTATGCCAACTTCATCAGAGATATCGAGGAAGATATCGATCTTGATAGACAGTATTTTCCTAAGGAAGATCTAGAGAGATACAATCTTGAGTCACTGAAGTTATCAGATGCTCGAAATAAAGAAGAAAGGTTTTCAAAGTTCATCGAAGAACAGGTCAGCAGATACGATGATTGGCAGGAGATAGCAGAGGGAGGATTTATTTTTATTCCGAAAAGGTATCTGATACCGATCAAAACAGCCTCTGACATGTACAAGTGGACAGTTAGAGGGATCAGGAGGAGACCATTTATAGTCTACGACGAAAAATTGAAGCCATCTAAAACTAGAATAGTGATGAAAGGATTGCTGAATGTGTTTCATCCCAAGAAGGTCACAGGTGGTTTATAATCGAAAACTTATTTGGAAGAAGACCCATTTTGAACAAAGTAAAGTACGCATTCAAGGTTTCCCGCTTCCGCTTTTGGATCTATACTGGAGGTACCTTCGTAATAGGATATACCTTGGGCGCGGAAAGGATCTCTGATTTTTACAGCCTTGAATATTATATCTTTCTATTCTATTTCTTCTTCTTAGCAAATGTCTTCATCTATGGTGTAAACGATCTCTTCGATCTATCAACGGACAAAGAAAATCCTAAGAAAGTGGAGAAAGAGCATAAACTGGTCCAAGGCAAGATAAAAGATCTAAAATCTATATTGTATGTAACCACTGCGATAAGTGTGCTTCTCTTGATATTTCAGGATAACTGGATAGAAAGAGCGATCTTCTCAAGTTTTCTTTTTTTATCTTACTTTTATAGTGCAAGACCTCTTAGATTTAAGTCTAAGCCGTTTATCGATTTTTCCTCGAATATGCTGTACATAATGCCGGGTATCTTCGCCTATACATTGGTCTCGTCGGAGTTCCCTCCTCTTCTCATAGTTCTAGCAGGTTTTTTTCACATCTCCGCTATGCATATATTTTCCGCGGTACCGGACATAACTTATGATAAGAAGGCCGGTATCAAAACCACCCCTGTTGTGATAGGAAAAAAACCTTCTCTCGTTTTATGCTTTGGATTCTGGTCAATGTTAGCTTCGATAACGATCTTTTTGACTGAATATCATCCTCTTAGTTTGATCATACTTATATATCCTATAATACCTCTGCTTGTATTGGTATATGAAAAGGCGAAGATAGAGAAAGTGTATTGGTTTCTACCCTATGTAAATACGAGTTTGGGAGGTCTGCTTTTCATCGTGCTACTTTTCGAGAATATTCTATGAAAATAGATGAAGAACTTAAGATTCACAAGTGATAGGACCGACACTTTTATAATATAACCGTGTTATTACCATTAATGGTAATATGGGTAAAAATAGCTCGAAATTGAATACGTATAAGGCGCAGCTGGATAAAGTGGAAGGGTTCCAATCTGAGACAACGATCAGAGATTTTTCGATAACAATCGATGAACCGGAAAAGTTAGGGGGGTCGAATAAAGGCCCGAATCCTGTAGAAGTCCTTCTTGCCTCACTGGGCGGATGCTTGGACTTTACAGGTACTATAGTAGCGGAACAGATGGGACACTCACTTGAAGATTTCCAGTTGGAGATCGAGGGTGATCTAGATCCAAGGGGAGTGAAGGGCGAAGCAGACGTTCCCGTGGGATTTCAGGACATAAGGGTTCATGTGAAGAATATCAAGGGCATACCTGAAGAGAAGATACCGAAATTCATCGAAGAGATACAGAATAGATGTCCAGTAGATAATACTCTAGAAGAAGGTGTAGAAATCGAGGTCAAGCGTTAATTTATTCTGTCCGACAGATATACTTGGCGATTATTTCGAAAATATATATTAACTTCTACCCTACTAAACATAAACATGTATCGAGAAGTTATCTTACCGACCGATGGTTCGAATTTAGCTATGGAAGGCGTGAGAGAAGGGATGAAATTGGCTGAAGCTTTAGATGTCCCTGCTACAGCCATCTATGTTGTGGAGATGGGCGAGATCCATATATCTGGAAAGGTGAAAGACAGTCTCAAAAAGAAAGCAAAGGAATCACTCAATAAAGTAGAAGAGATGGCAGAAGAGATGGATGTAGAACTCGAAACCAAGATAATGAAAGGTTCACCCTACAAAGAGATATGCGATTATGCCCATGAAGACGACGTGATCTACATCTCATCCCATGGTATGTCCGGTTTTAGAGAGCTTTTCTTGGGCAGTACCACTAACAGGATCATGCAGCACGCGGAGTGTACGGTCTCCGTGGTGAAGGGAACACCCGGTAAAGTAGAATGAAAAAAACCTCTTTTTTTGTCCTTTTTTGTCTTCAATTTCGTCGGACGCATCCGCAATAATAACTTTATTTTTTACAACTTGTCTGACGATTTATTTTGCCATTTTAACCATCAATATTCTCGATGTATTAAAGATAATATCTTAAATATTTTTTTCTGGATTTGTTTTAGTTTTTCATATATTTTTTATTAAAACAGCAAAAATCGTCGTCATATCTCTTCCAAAAATACTTTATATGTCTTACAAACGTGACTTACTCAGGTGCGATGAGATGAAATGCAAGACCCAAATTATCCCCGTACTACTAACAGCCCTTTTCTTACTGATATCATTGAGTATCGTCGGTTACTCAGTAGCTGGAGATGAAACGGATGAGGGTCCAGAATTCGTGTTGAGGGAAGATACTTGGTCTGTAGAGCCTGGATATATCGAGGTAGGGGAGAGCGTAACTATAGAAGGTGAAGTCGAGAACATCGGAGACGAGGTAGCTCAACAATATGTAGACCTGTATGTGAATGACATGGATGAGCAAGAGGAGTATGTTCCCGTCACGTTAGAGCCCGGTGAGAGCAAAACGGTTACGTTCGTCTTCAATAAAACGGATCAAACAGGTACTTATGAAATCCTCGTGAAACAGCCAGATTCTAGTGATCAATGGGAGAGTCAATTAGAAGTCAAAGAGGAAACCGTTGAAAACATAGAGATTTATAGAAATAATGAACCTGCGAAGGATCAATTAACTATTGAAGCCGGTAGAACCCTAGACTTTTCAGCGAAAGCATATAATAATGAAGACAATCCGATGAACGACTTGGATGAAGAGTTCTTTTGGTACAATGCAGAGAACGGTTTCTTCGACGAAACTGAAGAAGGAAAATATGATGTAAAAGCAGAGATACACGGTGAGGTATCAGAATCGGTAACTGTAACAGTAAAAGCTGCAGAGGCTCACCAATTGGTCTTCGATGAGAAGCCTTCTGAAGATAAGATCAAGGCAGGGGAAGTTGCGGAGTATGTTGTAGAGGTACAGGACAAGTATGGGAATCTCCAAGGAGAAGGTGAATATAAGGCAGCTCTTGAAGTCGATGGTGAAATAGTGGCAACTGCAACAGTCGAAGAAGGAGAAAACAGTACCGTTATCAATTGGTGGACAACTAGAGAACCCGGAGATTACAACATCCAGGTAGCAGAAGAAGATGATCTACTCAACTCGACTGAAGAAAACTATCTCACAGTAAACGAAAAAGAGGAAGAATCTTCTGCTCTAGCAGGTCAATGGTGGGTTTTCCCGCTCTCAATAATTGTGATAGCTGCGATCTCGTTGATTTATCTATCGGATAAGGAGAGGAGAGATCTCAGCCTCGATATCCTCGGTGGTTTCGGTAAAAATAAGAAGGCTAATACCCACGAATGGCGGAAAAACAAAGAGCAAGAGGAAGCGTCTGAGGAAAGCGAAACAGATCCTTCAGAAGAAGATATAGTTAGGGGATAAGGATAATCCAATAAAGAAAGTCTCAGTTAGTAAGACCAGTTCAAGGTTTACCTTGAGATTCTCCTCTGACTATCCCTGAAGCGACCGTATGACTTATCCTTACAGGTTCAGGAAGTCTTCCTCTGACAGTGAAGAGATCTATCAACCTTTTTACCTCTTCTATCTTTAACCCCTCTTTTTGGATATAGATAGGCTTATGTTCCGTTTCGATCTCATGTAATTTTCCACTCTTCATCTCTTCAAATCTTTCCTCCCACTCATCGAAATGTCCCTTCATCGCTTTCCTGATCCTCTCGAAATCAGGTTTTTCTCTTGAGACGGTAACAGAGGGAACTCCGATGGACTCAGTCAATTTTTCAAGGTCGATCAAGTTAAAGCCTCCGAGTGCAGCGCCATCCAAAAAAACAGTACTGGCCTGATCGAGGAACCTCGAATCCGATATCATGCTCACCAGCTTTTCAGTCGCATCTCTGCCGTCCACTTCTACCTTTGTAGAAAGGACCCCTTCAAGATAGTTGGGCGCTCTTACAACACTACCGACTACTAGGACCTCCTTCTGTGAGAACTCGAAGGGTGCGTCATCTATCCCTATAGCTCTCACCTGTTCTTTCATCTTTTCACATCTCAATATAGAGAAAGATCCCCAGTTATTTCATCCACAAGTCCGTTCGGTCCGGGTCCGATCCCCAAACAGGTCTTGGTACCGCTTTTCACTTCAGTTAGACCCGCATCGCTGACGAGCTTCGTGACTAGTCCCTCTCTCTCCGCTCTCTCCTTCAAGAATTCCATATGCTCAACGTCATCACATTTCACCAAGACTTTTTTCTGCCCTTCACTCATCCATTTCTTAAAATATTTCTTTTTCTTCTTTTCACTCTTGACGGCACAGCCGACAGAGGCGTGTGAAGCCTGCACCGCTAACTTACCCGGAGAGATATCTAGATCGTCTCTAACAACTATCATCAATTTATATTTGAAATTCATCATACCACCTTTAGAAGTCCTCCTCTCTATCCTTTTCCAATTTTTTCAGTCTCTCCTCGACTTTATCCAACTGTTCTTTTAATTCCTCTCTTTCCTCCTTATCTTTGGAATGGTTTATGTCCTCTTTCAAAGCCGCTCTTTTTTTAGCCAATTCCTGCAATCTTTTCACTTTCTTAGCACTCTCATCACTGTATTCCATGACCTCTGGTTCATCTTTAGTCAATCGAGGAGAAATGATACCTAAACTTTGATATGCGCCTCTATACCAACCTATGAAGAAAAACACTAATGTAAGAGAGAAAAGGCTGAGCCATAGATTCCTAGAGACGAATAGACCACCTACATTTCCCAGAACGAAGCCCACTATCACTACTACAGACACGCTCATACCTATACTATAAATGATTCGATAAAGCAGGTCCAACTCATCGTCCAATTCGCCTCTCCCCGGATATATAGCATTAATCAGAGTATAGCCGGGAATGAAAAACATGAACAAGGCAGAGAGCAGCAATCTGAGCATGATGAAATGTCTATCTCAACATTTATAAAAAGATTTTTCGCCTCTTTCAGTCAAATTCGTCATATATCTCACCGACTAACTCTTCTAGGATATCTTCTAAAGTGATTATGCCGTCGAAATCACCATCTCCGTCCCTGACAACCGCAAGATGTATCCTTTCTTTTCTCATGTGCTGAAATATCTTAGTCACATCATCCTTGTTCCTAACGAAGTAAGGCTCTCTCATGTAATCTTTTACCTCTCCACCGCCTGTCCCGAGTATCTCTTTACTGTACAATATACCCACGACTTCGTCTGAATCGTGCTTAGTTACCGGTATTCTAGTAAATCCGTGCTCTCTGATAAATTCAGCAGCTTCTTCTATAGAAATGTCCGCGTCCATAGCATAAGTATCTTCCTTCGAGACTTTCACCTCTTTAACTTTTTGGTCACCAAAATAGAATACCCGTTGGAGTATATCTTTCTCTATCTTTTTGATGACGCCTTCTTCTTCGAGCATAGAAGCTAGGTGTTTCACCTCACTCTCGGTGACATGTAGATCATCGATTTTTGTCTCCCCTCCGAATACGTTTATGAAGTAATCAGATATATCGTTCAGCGCTTTGATCAACGGCCTCAAAACGATAGACATATAATATATCAAAGCGGCATTGTTAAGGCTGAACCGTTTTTTGTTCTTCAGAGAGAAACCCTTTGGAGTGATCTCTCCAACGATCAATAAAATAAGTGTCAGGATTCCACTCGCGATTGAGACGGCCCAGTTACCGATGAAATCTTTGACCATAACGGTGACGAGGGTGGGAGCGGCCACATTTACGACGTTATTACCAATAAGTATGGCAGTTATGGTCTGATCCATGTGCTCTTTAAGATATTCCACCTTCTCTGTGTGTTTTTTCCCCTCTTTTTTCATCTTTGAGATATCTATCTTGTCTAGAGCAGTTAGAGCGGTCTCTGAACCCGAAAATCTACCGCTCATGTATAAGCAAAAGGTTATTGCTACAAGATATCCACCGAGTATTACCCAATCCATTCCTCTATTACTCCTATTAATACAACTCTCAAGATATATTTTTTATCCATTATCGATCTTGCTCAATATGTCCCTTAGATATTTTTTACTTGCGACGAGTTCTTCCATGTTTCTACCTTCGATCACAAAATTCCCTTCATAATCTGTCAAACTTTTGAGCAAGTGTTCAAAGCTTATCTCACCATCTCCAAGCTTGAGATGTACATCATCTTCCCCAACATTATCGTGTAGATGGATATTGACAGGAGAAAAATCTAGGAATTCATCGAGTTCATTCACGGTATTGGCGTGACCGATATCAAGGCAGAATTCGATATCTAATTCCTTGAGAAAATCTCTAGTTTCTTCTGAAGTGCTGCACATAGACAGCCACATCTCAGGAAGGTTTTCCAAAGCTAAAGTCACACCCATCTCTTCGGCATATCCCTGAAGCTCTTTAAGAGATCTCTTAGAGGTGTCTGTAGCCCCATCCCAGTATACGCTCAAAGGTGAATATAGGCCGGGATGGACCGTCACTATCTTTGCTCCTATCGTAGAGGCCAGTTCTATCGATTTTTTGACTTCTTTTACACTCGCCTTCCTCATCTCTTCATTTATACTCGCTATATTTATGTCGTTCAATGGGGTGTGTACCTGTACTTCCATATCTGTGGTCGAAAGAGCGTCTTCGATTTCTTCACGATAGCTCCAAGAATGATATTTCTCCGTTAAGATCTCCCAACCGTCGAATTCCTTTTCAACCTTTTTCAAAGATTCTTCAAAAGGATCTAGGGAAAATTTTGGATTAGAGGCAAATATCATATTATTCCTCCGTCTCCGTCAGATTCTTGATAAGAGCGGAGATTTCATCGCAAACGATCTTGACTTCCACTTCCCCCAACGGTTTGTCTTCTTGAGAAAAATTAATTTTAGCGTTGCAGGTCGCCTGTTTAGAGAGCGCGAAAGAACACTCGTCACCGACCACCCTTTCTTTCATGTGATGTCTAGCGGTATCTCTGATCCGCATATCCTCCAAGATCTTTTTGAATCGTGTCAGGTACTTCGAATTTCCGATTACTTCATCCTCAATTAGTTCCCATTCCGTTTTAGGAAAGACATTCGAGATGCATTGTATCAAAGTTTCTTTGTCCTCCGTCGGGAATAAGGGGCATCTAATCTCCACTTTAAAATCGAACTCGTTTAATTCCATCCTCTTTGAGATTAAAAGGCCATGTATATAAGGATTGGTCTTTTCTAACAGGCAAACTAGATGATAACTGGAGATTGTATCGATAAAAAATTTTATTAGCTTGCTTCATTGTCTAGAAAAACAACCTCTTAAGGGCTCATGGTTTAGATCGGTTAGAACGTCGCCTTCACATGGCGAAGCTCGCCGGTTCAAATCCGGCTGAGCCCACTTCGATCTCCTTTTCAATCACTTTCATCTTTCAATCCCTTCAGAAGTTCTATGGCTAGAAGTCTGTTCAAAGGTTCATTATCATTCCCACAGTCCGGAGAGAATGTACAGGCGGGACAGCCTTTTACACTCTTACAGGAGCATCCTTTCAACCTCTTCACAGACTTAGCACCCAGCTTTTCAAGTCGAGAATAAGCGTCGTGAGAAAAACCTACACCTCCTTCCACCGCATCGTGGATAAATATCGCGGGCTTTCCAAGTTCTTGGTGGAAATTTGTTGATACGCCGCCAACGTCTTTCTCATCGATAAGCATCAGTAAAGGTAACATATGTATCAGTGAATGCTCGGCGGCGTGCAAACCGCCCGCATAGGACCTCTTTGGGCCTCCTGTCCATACCCCAGCTTCTATTCTTTCTTCGGCGATCTCTTTCAACTTATTTTCTATATGTTCCGGTATCTCGATCCAACTCACGTGAGTGTTTATCGTCACCGGTTCCAGGTCCAGCTTTTTTGTAGAGATCACGTCGTCATCTGCTAATTTTTTCTTTCTGTATGCGAAGTAATGGATACTCACATCACCGGTTCCTTTGAACGCTCTATATCCACCAGCTTCTCTGCTCTCATCCACTTTTATGTTAGATATACTGGTGTCTCTGAGAGTTTCCGTATAATAATCTGTATCCACCGGCTCCAAGACGATTCTAGGTTGAGGGCCCTCTTCGAATTCAACCACCTGATAATACTCGCCCTGATGTAGATATATCGCGTTGGGATGAAATTCTCTATAGGCCCTGTTTTTCTCTACATCCGGCAGACTTTCCAGCGATCCATCTTTCCTTATCTGTACTTCGAAAGTATCTTCGCCGATGGAGTAAAGATCGATCTTCTGCTGTGGAAAATCGTTTCTCACATACCGACATCTAGATTTTAAATCTCCAGCCAAGCTCCCTTCCTGCTTCCACATCTCCACCGCTTTTTTCAATTTAGAGGTGAACAGTTCCTCGTCCTCTTTCTTCAGAGGTAATTCCTGTGCCGCGGAAAGCAGATGTCTAGAATAAACGTGATTATTCGATATATCGATAACCGCGTCCTCTACAGGTTCATCGAGCAAATGATCAGGATCATCTACTATATACTGGTCCAGGGCGCTGTTGAAAGGAACCAGGACAGACATGACTTCTTCAGTTCCCCTTCCGGCTCTTCCTATCTGCTGCCAAAAGCTGATCCTCGAACCGGGATATCCAGAAAGGAGTGTAACGTCGATACCTCCTATGTTTATCCCGAGTTCTAAGGCAGTTGTGGAAACAACTCCGTCCGTCTTTCCTTCCCGTATCCTCTTCTCGGTCTTTCTCCTCTCCTTTTTTGAGTGACCAGCATGATAAGATCTGACCTCAGCAGCCTTATTGCTGAATTCTTTTTCGAGTATCTCCCTAGCCCAGAGGGCATCCAGCTCTGTCATCTTTCTAGATGGCGCGAACATCAAAGTTTGAAGACCCTGATCTACCAGGAATGCCATCAGTTCGCTGCTCTCCCTGTGAGTACTCTTCCTTTCTCCTATCTTCTCGTGGAATTCAGGAGGATTCCAAAAAAGGAGATCTCTCTTTCCTCTTTCACTCCCGTCCTGATCTATCACTCTAAACTCTTTTCCAACAAGGTTCTCCGAATGCTGCTTTGGATTACCCAATGTGGCGCTGGTCAATATGAATCCAGGGTCTTTCGAATAGTATCGTGAGACCCTTCTCAATCTTCTGATTATCCAGGCTACGTGGATGCCGAGTAAACCTCTGTAATGGTGAGCTTCGTCTACCACGACGAGGTCTAGATCCTCAAAAAAGTTCGACCATTTGTCGTGATGGCTAAGATAGAGGTTCAAACCGCTAAAATTTGTGAGTATGACATCGGCTTCATTCCTGACCTTTCTTTTCCTATCTGAGGACACGTCTCCGTCATAGATACCTATCTCAGCCTTCTGATCCATCAATTCGAAGATATCCCGTAATTCTTCCTTCTGATCTCTGGTAAGGGCTTTTGTAGGGAATATTAACAGAGCTTTAGAATCTTCTTCCCGAGCTTGTAATTCCGCGATAGAAAGTGCATAAGCGAGCGTCTTTCCACTCGCGGTTTCAGTGGTCAAACAGACGTCTTTATCTTCAAGGAATAAATCTATAGTTTTCGCCTGGTGAGAGTAGAGCGAGATCTGTTCTTCCCGCAATCTTTCTTTGAGCGACGGATTCAACAATTCGCTCTCGCGATAGTCGGCTTTTTTTTCTGGTATAGTGGTAGAAAACTCGATCTGGTCTCGATAATCGTGATAGGCTGATCTTAGATATGATCTATCCATCGTGACAAAAAATTCCTTTCAGTGATAAGGCTTTTATGGTGTGAGATACTCCTTTGGAATGATGAAGATACTGCATCTACCCGGCAGAGCGATCTGGGGATATTCAGAAGACGAGATCGAAGATATCTTGACGTACTTTGAGCCGGATATAACAGTGACCTCTGAAGTGAGGAGCCGGGAGAGGAGGACTATCGAGAAAAATTTTTCCTACGAAACCATAGACATGGACAGAGTTGAGACCATCAAAGAAAGACGTTTGGGGAACGAAATCCTACTGCTGTTGAGGAATAAGAGGTCCCTATCTGAGGTGAACTTAGCGGAATATGAAAGCAGAAAAGTTGTGCTGATCACCGACTTGATAAAGGAGGATATGGACCCTAAAACATTCGATTTTCAACTTGTCAATACTTCTCTTTTAGATCGTATCCACGACGAATTAGATGATTTCCATGTCCTATCAACTGAGATCGAGACCGGGAAAAAACCGGTTCATGAGAAAGGCAGGATCTACGGTTTCGGGCTATCTGAGGGGGTAGAAGAGACCAAAATACCCAGTGTAGTCACTGGAGAACGTCCCCATATCGAGACACTCAACGCTAGCAAGGTGGGTATCTCCGCCGTTCCGGGACTCGGGAAAAGATTCTCTACCGAACTCGAGAGGAAAGGGATAGAATCACGTGAGGACCTATGCTCTATCGAGCCCGAGAATATACTAGAGTGTGAAGGCATCGGGCCTTACAGAAGTACGAAATGGATAAGCTCCGCCAAGGCGATAGAGGAAAAAAACGTATATCGCATCAAGGAGAACGATCTCGAGGAAAAACACAGGATCTTCGTGGATATAGAAACGGACTCTTTGAATCCCTCTATAATCTGGCATATCGGTCTATATGATGATGAGGATGGTAGTTATCACAGTTTTTTGGAAAAAGATCCAAGCGAGAAGGGAAGAGTGATCGAGAACTTTCTAGACTACTTAGAAGAGAACGCCGGTGAGAACAGCGTTCTCTTGGCGTGGTATGGAAAAAAATTCGACTTTGAACATCTCGGTAGATTTGTTGAGGACTACGCTCCTGAAAGAAGGGATTTCTGGGAGGATATAGAAAAGATAGACTTCATGTACTGGGTGGATAGACATGCGGCTCTCCCCTGCAGATGTTCGAAGCTGGAAAGCGTTTCGTCCAGATTGGGTTATGATCCTGACCTTGTAGGTTTAGACGGTGGAGATGTCGGCAGGATATATTCCGAATACATGGAAGATAGGGGAAAAGAGCCCGATTGGAATGAACTCCAGACTTACGGTAGAGATGATGTCATCGCCATGAAGCACATCTACGATAGAATAGAGAAGGCACCAGTTCTCTATAATATGGATGCAGTAAAAAGGAAATATTCAAGATAGAATAAAGATTACGATCTACTTTGCGGATCCTATTCCGGTCTGTTCTTTTTACTCTACACTTATCGCATCGACGGGGCAATTGTCTTCAGCGTCTTCTAAGCACGGTATATCTTCAGGTACGCTTCCTTCGTCATCACCGTCTATTCGGAACTCTTCCACTATAGTGGAGTTCGGATGACCGGAGACCGAAAATACCTGTGGACAGGTAGATTCGCACATACCACAGGCTATGCAGGTATCTTGATCTATCTTGACGTCCTTCATATTTTCATACCTCAATTGTTTATATCAAACAGATTTATGAATCTTTCTATTTTAAGTCATCAGGATATCAAAAATATGAGAAAATACTGATCTTTCATCTCTAGTATTTATTTTCTATATCAAAGATCACATCAGAAAATCAAGTTGACCAAAAAATATAATAATATTGTATCCATACTATCCATTAAAGG
>JAZKSP010000076.1:0-7625 GCA_036626005.1 Thermoplasmatota archaeon
TAAAAGCCGCAGTTATGATGACGGTCTGCATAAAGGCGCGGAAAAATCTAGCTTGGTCCGCATCTTTTTTGAGTATACCTATCCTGAGAAAGACAGTGGATAAACCCAAACTGAAGATCAACCCGATAAGGTAAAGATGCTTGAGTGAGAAATCCAACAGGCTAGAGTCTAGCGGATACAGTAAGAAAAAAGCGGTCAAGGCCAAACCAACACCGACCGCCTTTCTCCTAGTCATCTCCTCTTTCAGGAATACGATGGAAAGGATAACCGTGATGAGTATACTCAATCTCTGTATGGGCTTTACTAGACTCACTTCGTAGAGTGATAAGGCAAATCTAGAGAATATTATGCCTGTCCCGATGAAGATCCCGGCTAGCATCGGATAGATCGAATCTCTATCAACGCTGACGACAAAACCCTTTTGACTGAACACGTAAACCATCACAATCGGCAGGAAGAATATCGACCTTATGAAGATCGCCGGCCACGGCCCCAACGCTGTTACGCCTAACTTGGAGAAAAAATCCCCGATACCCCATAAGAGGGCGGCTGCGATTATGAAAATCATCCCGCCGTAATCGTCCTTCATATCATTTTCTCTCTGAAAGAGGATGGTGATATAAGTCTTGGTATGCTTTTTGAATTTCTACCGATTCAAACCTGCACTTCTTGGAGAGTCTAATACTTTTTTCTGAGAGGTTCTTTTACTTTTTACTGTGTCTTCGACAATTCACCCGTATCACTCTCCTGGTGCGAAAATCACGTGACAAACAGGAAGGGATAGGTGGCGAAAGAGCGGAGTCATATCTGGCTCTTTAGTCCTTGGCTCTTCCTAGTATTTATCGTAGGCATGACTATACTGTTCATCGTTTTCTACGATTTTTGAGAGATATTTTGTATGTCATCTCTAGGGCGCATAACTATCCTGATCATCTATTCCGATTACTACTGAAGCTACAGTTAAAAAAAGATATATATATCGATGAACAAATTCGTACATCTATGTGGGAAATAAGAAAACACTTCAAAGATCATTCGGCCCAGCAGAAGGTCGTCAAGTTTTTTTTAGAGACCGGTCTGTCCGTGAAAGACGGTGAAATCTACTGTAACGAGGTTAAGATGTCACCCTCGAGGATCGGTCGAGTCCTTGATATCGATAGGCGAACGGTGGGAGCGGCCGTGGATACGATCGAAAGTTCAGAGGAACTGTCCCGGATATTCTCTGAGCTCAAGGCGACCGCTTTTTACAAGGAGGTAGCTCAAAATATCGACGCCGGGTTGATAGAGATCATACCTGATGATCCACATGGTGTAGGTATCCTAGCTGGTGTCGCGAGGGAAATCTCCGATTTCGGTATAAGCATCAGACAGTGTATAACGGAAGATCCCGAATTCACGGAGGAGGCGAAACTCTACGTGATCACCGAGTCTCCGGTGCCTGGGGAAGTCGTTGATGACATCAAAGATGAAGAGGGCGTAGAAAGCGTGATCGTGTATTGATGTACATTTTAGTACAAGAAAGTATTAAATAATACATAAGCAATTTGTCTTCCATGAATCATAAAGAAAGGGATTTAGTTTGGCTCCCCTAGGTATCTGAAAAGGCCTAGTTGGACATCAATCTTTTGTCTATCCGAAATCGTATTTTTCCTAGACTGTCTTTTTTCTTGCGATAGGTCTCTTAAGATATATTTCTACTCAAAAGAGGTTAAACTATGAAAAATGAAAAAATCAAGTATGAACTATCTTCTGAAGAACTGCCTAAGGCTTGGTACAATATAATACCGGATCTGCCCAGCGAGATGCCTCCTCCAAAGGATCCAGAAGAAGGTCCTTCCCGTATGGAGGAACTTCCAAATGTTTTCAGCAAGGAAGTATTGGACCAAGAGATGTCTGAAAAACGGTACGTTAAGATACCGGAAGAGGTAAGAAGGTTGTACAAAAAAGCCGGTAGACCGAGACCCTTAGTGAGAGCAAAAGGGTTAGAGGATGAGTTGGAAACTCCTGCAAAGCTCTACTACAAATCTGAATTCGAAAGCCCTACCGGAAGTCACAAGGTGAACACCGCTTTACCGCAGGCATACTACGCAAAGCGAGAGGGGATCGAACGATTAACTACCGAGACAGGAGCAGGCCAGTGGGGTACCGCATTGGCCTACGCCTGTTCTCTTGTGGGATTGGATACAACCGTATACTGGGTTCGGGCAGCTTCTTCGTGGAAACAAGATCGCAGAGATCTGATGCGGTTATACGGCGCAGAAGTACACGACTCTCCCAGTTCTCACACGGAGATCGGGAGAGAGATGTTGGAAGAAGACTCGGAACACGAAGGGTCATTAGGGATAGCTATATCAGAAGCTCTGCAGGACGCCAAGAAAGATGAAAAAGCGGCCTACTCTCTAGGTTCCGTACTCAACCATGTTTTACTGCACCAAACCATAATCGGTCTGGAAACGAAGAAGCAATTCGAGATGGCTGGAGATTATCCTGACATGGTTATATCCTGTGTGGGTGGAGGAAGTAATTTTGGCGGCTTAGCGATTCCTTTCGCTGCGGACATGATAAATGATGGTAAAGACACTAAATTCATAGCCGCCCAGAGCGAAGCCGCTCCCAACTTGAACGGAGAGTACCGTTATGACTACGGAGATCATGCTGAGCAGACGCCACTGATGAAGATGTACACACTCGGTCATCAGAGCGCTATGCCTTCGATAAAAGCTGACGGTTTGCGCTATCACGGAGCCGCACCGATAATCAGTGCTTTAAGAAACGAAGGTCTCATCGACACGATAATATTTCCACAGGACGAAAGCTATGTGTTCGATAGAGCAAAGATGTTCATAATGAGCGAGGGGTTCTTACCAGCTCCAGAGTCAGCTTACAGTGTAGCTGCGGCGATAGAAGAGGCGAGAGAATGTAAAAGAAAAGGAGAGGAAAAAACTATCGTCTTCAACGTTAGTGGACACGGGTTCATGGACATGCAGGGTTATCGTGAAGTGCTAGAGATGGAGGAACAATCATGTCCATAAATCCTATATCATCAAGTAAAGTTGGATTGTGTGGAAAAAGATGAACAGATTGAGGAGATATGGAGATGAGCCCTATGACGTAGGAGTCTTACACGGTGGGCCGGGAGCGCTCGGTGATGTGGCTTTTTTGGCTGAAAAGATTTCAAACGACCACGGCGTGGTAGAGCCCCTGTTCGACCAGCCCTCTATCGAAGGACAATTGAACTGGTTGAAGGAGGTAGTGAGAGAGAATTGTGAAGAGCCCATTACTTTGGTTGGACACTCGTGGGGAGCATGGCTCGCGTGGATCTTCGCCGCAAAATACGATGAAGTGAAGAAGGTCGTGTTGGTCTCGAGCCCTCCCTTCGATGAAGAGTACATTGGCGAGATGAAGGAGACCCTTTTAGAGAGGATGGATGAAGAACAGGAGCGGAGGTATTTCGAACTCAGAGAGAAGATGGCCGAGGATGACAAGGGGTTGAAAGAATATGGCGAATTGATCACAGAGTTGAGTTCCTACGACTTTGTGCCACATGAGAAGGATGAGTTGGAAGTGCTCTCCGAGGTGAATGAGAAAGTTTGGCGGGAAGCGGAGAGATTGAGAAGGAGTGGTGAACTGCTGAAGATGGCTGAAGACATCGATTGTCCTGTCGTAGCGATATACGGTGATCACGACCATCATCCATACAGAGGAGTGAAAGAACCTCTTTCGGAGTTATTGGAAGAATTTAAGTTTGTGTTCCTTGAAAAATGTGGCCATTATCCCTGGTTTGAGAAGAATGCAAGGGATGAATTTTTTAGAGTACTCAGAGAGGAGATAGGATAAATTGGAATAGTTTTGAGGAGGATGCCTTTATAAATGAAAAACATCGTTTCATAAAACGGAGGTTTTGAATCGATGAAATTTGGCCTGTACCTCCCTATCTTTGGAGGATGGTTGGGAAGATCGGCGAACGAAAAAGAAAGGGAGCTTAGTTATGACTATGTTAAAGAAGTGGCTATAAGAGCGGAAGAGATCGGTATAGATTCACTCTGGATACCAGATCATCTTTTGAATCCACCGAAAGGAGAAGAAGCACCTTCTTTAGAAGCGTGGACCCTCGCCACCGCGATCGCGGAGGTGACCGAAGAGGTCGATATCTCTCATACTACCATATGCGAGGGTTTCAGGTATCCAGCGGTTCTTGCAAAACAGGCGAGTACTTTGCAGGAGATAAGCGAGGGAAGATTTTGGTTGAGTATCGGTGCTGGTTGGTTCAAGAGGGAATACGCGGCATTCGGTTTGGACTTTTTAGAGCACGACGAAAGAATAGATAAAGCGGCTGAGACAATAGAAATCGTGGAAAGACTTTGGGAAGAAAACAGAGTCGATTACGATGGCGAGTATTACCAGATCGAAGAGGGTATCGTGGAACCGAAACCTGATCCAGTGCCACCTATCTGGTATGCCGGGATGTCCGATCCATCAAGGGAACTGGTGGCAGAAAAGGCAGACGGCTGGCTGATGGGAGCTGATGGGATCAGTAAGATTGAGGAACATCTAAAAGATATGAAAAAGAAGTTGAAAGAGAAAGATAGGGATACCTCAGAGATGGAGTATGCGGTTCCCGCGATAACGATACTCGAGGATACAGATGAAGAGGCCGAGGAAAGATTGAAAGCGCTTTCCAACGGTGAAGAGAAGATCTACGATAGGGTATACAAGAGCGGTTTGGTAGGGGGATTTGAGACTGTAAGGGAAGATATAGAAAAGTTGGAAAATTTAGGTATAGACCACCTTCTCTTTCAACTCACACCGACCTTAGGTGAGTTAGACAAAATTGAGGACCTCATCGGCTAAACTTAGTGTTTAGAAAAGAAAAAATGTCTAAAATTTCATGAGGTAAATAAGATGGAAAAAGAAGTCGAGTCTCCTACATATACCATCGATGAAGATAGGTATTCACGATTCGATAAGAGAGATACTGTTTTCGGTAGGAAGATCCTAGATCCACATGTAGACTTCTATGATACTGATATGTACGAGAAAGTTGACAAAGTGATGGATGAAAATAATGAAGGTTATTCTCCCGTTCAGTTCGCTCAGATGATGGGAGCTTGGACAGTATACGATTACTTTCACGGAGCTTTTTCCTGGGAAAAATTAGGAGATGCGAACAATGTGATGTCTAAACCTATCCTACAGGATTTCAAAGTTGAGGATAGAGTGGAGATGAGCGAAGCCATCAAGGAAACCGCAAAGATATACGGTGCTTCAATGGTAGGTATCACAGAGTTAAACAAGGATTGGCTTTATTCACATGATTATGAGGGCGAAGAGATAGATATCCCGGATGAATTCGGGTATGCTATCGTGATGGCAATAAAATTGGATCCGCAGAGAGTTAAGAAGTCACCGTCTTTTCCCGCTGGAATCGAATCGGGTCTAGGATATTCGAAGATGGCTTTCACCATCGGATGTTTAGCGGAGTTCATAAGAAGTTTGGGTTATAGAGCGATACCAATGGGCAACGATACCGCTTTGAGTATACCACTAGCTATCGATGCTGGTTTAGGTGAACTAGGCCGGAACGGATTGTTGATCACACCGGAGTATGGACCCTCTATCAAATTATGCAAGGTATTCACAGATATGCCACTACATACTGATAACCCGATCAGTTTTGGGGTTGAAGAATTCTGTAAAGACTGCGGTAAGTGTGCCGAGGCCTGTGAAGCCGATGCTATTAGGGCGAAAAAAGAACCCTCTTTCGAGACCATCAACAGATCGAATAACGAGGGAATAAAGAGATGGGCTGTTGATCATGAAAAATGTTACAAATTTTGGATAGAAAACGGCAGCGACTGTTCGACCTGCGTGAAAGTATGTCCGTTCGTTGATATGGCGGTTTGAACTTTGAAAAAAGAATATTTGATATTTAGGAGTATGCTCAAAAAAAACGTGGTAACTCTAGATGATGACAGAAAAGGCACCCTCATGATGTCCAAGATAAGCTATTTGAAAGAATTTACCGGTAGACTAAGTTGATCTCCTCGATTAAAGAGAGTCTTCATTGAAGTTTTTCGATAAGAACTATAAGCCTAAATTTACAAATTATTTAATATACGGCAAAATTTCATTTTTTACCTCTTTTCGACAAGAGATTACAACAAAACCACCTTTTTTCAAGACTTCTTCATCATTTCTCTAAGACCGATACAGTAAACTCTTTTCCGATCCAATCTTGGCCTAGATATCTAAAATTGGATTCTTTCAACCTGCAAAGATCTTGGTAGTAAAAACGCTCCAGCCCAAATGAAAGGATTCAATCCCTTTCGTTGACCCATCCCACAAGAGGTTTCAGTCTTTCATAGAGTTCTTCTCCATCGCTGGTAAGAGTATAGGTGATTTTAGTAGGTGTTGATTCCTCAACATTTCTATTCACTAAACCTTCTTCACCCATTTTTTTCATTCGGAGGGAAAATCATATATGTAACATTGTTACATAGATAGTCGATGTGCGGCGATTTAAAAAAAGACTGCAAATCCCATCATGGCTATCCAGAAGGGAGATGGCTGCAGTTCCTGATCCTCCGTGTGGTTTGTGAGGAACCTAAGCACGGATACGGGATAATCAAAAGGATAGAAGAGATGAGTGAAGGTAGACATAAAATCAAATCTGGAACGATGTATACTACACTGAGAAGGATGGAGAAGAAAGACCTTCTAAAATCTGAATGGGAAGAAAGTGAATCTGGACCTGATAAAAGGGTTTACAGTATAACCGAAGAAGGAAGAGAACATCTAAAGGGCTGGCTAGAGATGGTCAAGGAGAGGAAAAGGATGATGGAAAAGATGACGAGTTTTTATGAAAAAGAGTTTGGAAATGAGGAATAAAGGAGGTGAGAAATTATGGAAATATTCGACTTGAAAAAGATGGAAGAAAAACAAGAGATATATAAAGAGGAAGAGTTCAAGATAAGACATATACTCCTTTCAGAAGGTGAAAAGATACCGCCGTGTGAGATGCCGACCTACGTGATATTCGTGGTACTCCATGGAGAAGCTGAAGTAACGGTGGACGACGAATCGGTCACTTTATCTAAAGGGAAAGGTCTCATTACAGAACCGGCGACGCTTTCAATGGAAACTAAAGAAGGCGTTAAGATACTCGGGATACAGATATCAAAGGGTGAATAGATGAGCATAACAGCTATCTTCATCAATCTATTCGCTCTTGTCTGCTTCCTCTACGGAATTTATAGGGATAAAGGAAAGGCTGTAGAGTCGTTGAAGAAGGCGGTTTTTTCCTTCTTCAAGATACTGCCTACAGTGCTTATCATAATCGTCATCATCGGATTGATGCTCGGGTTCGTACCGCCTTCAGAGATATCGAGGTTCGTAGGAGAGCAGTCCGGCTTTTTCGGCGTCCTTCTTATAGGTGCAGTAGGTTCAGTTCTCCATATCCCAGCTTTGGTTTCGTTCCCGTTGGCGGCTTCGATACTGGACAGCGGTGCTACGGTTACGGCCGTCGCCGCATTCATCACCACTTTAACAATGATCGGTATGGTAACGCTGCCTCTAGAAATCAAGAAACTCGGTAAGAAATTCGCCCTTCTGAGGAACGGTTTGAG
>JAZKSP010000077.1:0-7566 GCA_036626005.1 Thermoplasmatota archaeon
CTGGCAATGGGCGGCATCGCTAGAGACGACTTGGATACAAAATATAGGATGGTAATGATTTCTTTATCTGTACTGTTGATATTGGTAGCTTGGTTCGGTTTCCTTACAGCCGTCCCAGTAGCTTTCTAACGAAGAAAAAAATAAGCTCAAACCGACCTAAAAACCCCTTCCTCTGGTTCATATATTTCTTCTGACCTCTTCAATTTTTCTTCAAGGTCATTTACATCTTCCCTACCCAGTAATTCATAGACTTTTTTCACATCGTCTAACTTAAAAGAACCTAACTCTTCACTAAGAATCCTGCTTATGATATCTAACCTTTCATTTTCACCATCAGCGATCTCCGCCTCTTTAGAGGCTTTAGCATGAGGATCTTTTTCTTTCTTATCTTCTTTTTCAGGAAGGTTTCCTCCACTCATCTCAGCGTTCAATCTCCCGATCGCCCAACTCGCTTCTTCTTTAGAATCAGTCTGATAATGGATCTTCATCTTATCCAAGGTCAATCTCTTTCCACACTGATGGCATTTCGTGGTCTTATTGGTAAGGAGAACGGTTTTCGGAGTTTTGCACTCTGAACACACGATTATAGCGTATTTTCCTTCTCCGCCCTTCATGGCAGATACACCAACCCTGAGATAACACAACCAAACTCTCCTTCATCAACATCTAATTCTTCATAGACTAAATCAATCTCTTTCAATTCGGTACCTCTTACTTCTCCCATCTCTCTTAACCTATCTCTCAACTCTTCTTTAAAAGCGTTGATATCTAACTCTTCTTTCTCAGCAAAATGTTCGATCACATAACCTCCTGAATCATCATCTCTGAAACCCCATGCCAATCCAGCTGCCAATTTTTTACCAGATCCAGTAGCTTTACTGAGAACGGCTGGTCTGAAATCTCCTCTTCTCGTTGATTTATTATTTACCTTTTTGATTCCTTTTGGAAGTATAGAAGAGACTTCGATCAGGTTTAGATCGCCCATCGATGCCTTACGCATCGCTTTATCAACTGCGTTAAGAGTGGACTGAGAGCTGGTTGCTTTCCCGGTTTTGACTGTAAATCTTGTAGCTTTTTCAAACATCATCATAGTGAGCATCACTGATTTCCTATAATCTTTTCGGCGACCATGTCAAAAAAGTTTATATTTCGAAGAGATCAAAAGGTAGCTGATCACTCTATTTTTAATCGTACTTCTAGAATATTATAGAAAGGAAAATAAAAATTCAGTATCTTTCATATTTTTCTGATTTATGTTCATCTCTTAGTTCGTGATAATGTTGGGCGTTTTCTTTAGCCTTTTCTTTCAAGTTTTCCTCACCCTCTTTGACGATATCCACGGGAACACCGACTGCCATGCTGTGATCAGGGATCTCTTTCCCGGGAGGAACAAGAGCGTTTGCGCCTATTATGCATCCCTTTCCCACCTTAGCTCCGCTCAAGACCGAGGCGTTCATGCCTATTATCGTTTCATCACCGATCTCACACCCGTGTATGACGGCTCCATGTCCAATAGTCACGTTTTTACCGATTACGGTCTCATTTTCGTGGTCGACATGGACCATGACAAGATCCTGGATATTCGATCCTTCACCAACAAATATAGAATTTTGATCTCCCCTCAAAACCGCCTGCGGCCAAACGCTAACACCTTCTTTCAACTCAACGTTCCCGATGATCGACGAATCTTTGGCAATGTAACATGAATCATCCACTTCGGGTGACAATCTCGATCCTCCCTAAGGTTATTACTCAGACTCTCCGGACATCGAAATTCTTTCAGGGAAATGTTTCAAAATTATTACATCGCCTATGGCTGATATCCACCTAAACGGTAACAGAGTACTCTTTGACTCCTCCACCAGAAGTGGATTCGTTTCTCCTACGAATATACCGTTCACTTCTCCTTCCTCTATATCCATGACAACGTTATCCACAGTTCCTAGAAAGATTCCGTCTTTGGTGTAAACCTGTAATCCTATCAATTCAGATGACTCCTCTAGCATGGTAATCATGATGAGTATTGAATTAAGTAATTTAAATCTTTTTATCCCTAAAACCTGTTTAACCAATCGATAGATTTATAGCTTGGATAAGAGATAGTGCAAATGTAGGATTTGTCAGACAGGAGTCAGACGATGGATGATGGGGTCTCAGAAGAGGATGCTCTCAATCGGCATTATGCACTTTTAGATGTGCTTTTGTTGGTGTTCTGGCTTCTTCTAACGGGAGAGCTCATAAATATATTTCAAGGAGGCGAAATATCTCTATACAAGCTGATTTCCGGGTTAATAGGAGCTAGTATAGTTACATTTACAGTTCACAAATTTGTCATACGGGGTGAAGAAAGAAAAAAGACTCGTCTCGCCGAATACTTGAACTCACTGAAAAACGTCCTAGCTCTCTTTGTAGACGTGACTTTAAAACTGATAATAGCTAACGGGATACTCATCTACCAGTCTTTGACGATGGATATAGAACCTAGGGTAGTAAGGACTAGGGTCAGTCTTACTTCAGAGAGCGAAATTACGCTTATCTCTCTCCTAATCACATTGACGCCTGGAACTCTAGTCATCGACGTTGAGAAGGAAAAAGATTCCTACTTCTTATACGTGCATTATTCTTATCTCAAGGCGGAAAATCTCAGCGAGAGTATCAAGGAATCCATCACCAGCTGGGACAAGATGATAGAGGGGGTGTTCACCTGAGTCTATATACCGCAGTCTCGATCATCCTCATATTCATAGCTCTTTTGGCCTCTTACAGGATTTTTGTCGGACCGTCCGTGTATGACAGATTGGTTTCTTTGAACGCTGTAGGCGTCATAATCACTATCATACTAATATTGATAAGTGTAGATACTGACCTCGGCCTTTATCTAGATATAGCTCTTTCTTTCGTCATGCTCGATTTTGTGGGGACTATAGCCCTAGTTAAATATCTGGAAGGAGGTGACTTTGTTTGATTATAGAAGTCACTTCTCTATTTTTGATATCTCTCGGATGCCTGATGATGTTTACCGCGGCTCTGGGAATCTTGAGGTTCTCAGATGTGTACATGCGACTCCATGCGAGTGGAAAAGCGAGTACTGGAGGAACTATTGCTATTTTAGCTGGGGTGTTGATGCGGATCGGTCTCAACCAGATATCAGGTAAAGTCGTCCTGGTCATGGTCTTCATATTGTTCACAGGGCCTATAATCTCTCACGCCATTGCTAGAGCTGCTCATGTTCATACAGGAGCAAGTGCTGAAATCCCTTTTCACGACGTAGAAATCAACGAAGGAGGTGAAGAGGATGATTATTGATCTCTTCCTCGTTCTATTCCTTATCTCGAGTTTATTAGTTGTTCTAGAGAAAGCCCTTATAAGAGCTCTAATCTTCCTTGCTTTTTCCTCCATCTTTCTTATATTACTCCTTTATCTCTATAGAGCTCCCGATGTAGCTCTAACTTTCTCTATCGTAAGTACTGGTGCGAATACAGTACTTTTCATAGCCATAATAAAAAAATTGGAGAGGTTTGGATATGAAAGAGAGCGTGGCTAAAAGGGGTCTAACCGCTTTCTTGGTCATCTTGATCTGCATCGCCTTTCTTCAGGGCATGAGTTTGAACCATGAAGACAAGACTGAATCTCCGATGTTCGAATACTACGCTGAGAATCATGAACAGACCGGAGCGGTAAATCTCGTTGAAGCTATCTTATTGGATTACAGGGCTTACGATACATTTGGTGAGGTACTGGTCCTTTACATATCCATCGCAGGCATAATAATACTTGGAAAGGAGATCGTAGAAGGGAAAGAAGAAGAAGGAGGTTCTGCTTCATGAAGTCCATTATCGTGAAGACCTTCGGGAGAGCTCTCGCCCCCTTTATCCTGATGTACGGGATCTATCTCATGCTCTTCGGCCCCGTTTCTCCTGGAGGGGGATTTCAGGGCGGTGTCGTATTGGCTTCCGCAGTAGTCCTGGTTCTAGTAACTCACGGAAAAGAGAAGGTGAAAAGGTTAACAGATAATATAGAATGGTTCGATTCCTTTGGAGTCTTTGTATTTTTGTTATTCGGAATTATCGGGATATTGATAGGGGAGAGTTTTTTTGTGAATCTGACTCCATATGATATGACTTCCCTCATATTTTTAGATGTCATAATAGCTATGAAGGTCTTTGCAGGTATAGTGGTCCTTTCCATATTTTTCTTTGAGCAGGGGGTAGAATAATGTTGAGCGGTATCGAGGTAGGGTTGATAACTATCTTTTTGGGCCTTTATGGCTTGACAAATAACAGAAACGCGGTAAAGATGTTGATGTCACTGACTGTGGTCAACACCGGTGTTATACTTCTTTTCATATCTGTTGCATATATACCCAATGGTTCCGTTCCTATCATCGGGGATGGAGCAAAGATGGTCGATCCTCTACCTCACACATTTATGTTGACTTCAATAGTAGTTAATCTCGCGACATTAGCTCTTGGTCTAGCGCTGGTACTATATCTTTACAGAGAGTACGAAACTCTCGACGTCAGAGCTATGTGGGAGGTATCAGATGATTGAACACGTCCCCATCCTTATCATAATTTCTCCCTTGACCGGAGCTCTTCTCTTGGAGTTGATATCTAGATTTAATCCGCCTGACAAGATGAACGATGTCATAACCCTGGTTGCCTTGGCGGTTCCTGTAGTATTATTGTTCTCTTTCACTCCTGCAATTCTGGAAGAACCTATAGTCTACGAATTGGGTGGATGGGAAAAACCGTATGGTTTGTCACTTGTCCTTGACAATCTATCCGTAATGTTGGCCGGGATGGTGGGCACCGTCACACTATCTTCTTTTGTCTATTCTCTAGAATCAAAAGATATGCTTCCAAAAGGGGAAAGATATTACTTCTTATTTCTTTTCATGACCACGGGACTTTACGGCGTTTTCCTCACCGGGGACCTGATAAATAGATACATTTTCTTCGAACTGACTATTTTGACCACATATGTCCTTTTGACATATACTAGAACAAAAGAATCGCTCAGAGCAAGTTACTATTATCTCATGATTGGCAGTGTAGCTTCTTTCCTGTTTCTAGCCGGTATCGCCCTCATTTATTTCAACGTAGGTTATTTGGATCTTAGGGCTATCGGGGAGGTCTTACCGACCGTACCGATCCAAACTAGGATACTGATCTTTTCTTTCTTTATGGTCGCCATAGGGGTTAAAAGTGGTTTGATACCTTTCCACACATGGCTTCCAGACGCTCATGTCTCCGCACCTACCCCAATTACAGCGGTCCTTGCTGGCTTGACCGTTAAAGTCGGAATATACATCCTTTTCCGCATATTAAAGGTGGGATTCGCGATCTCTCCGATACTTAATATAGTGATCTTCTTTGGCCTCTTCACGGGAATAATCGGATCTTTGATGACTTTTAAATACTGGGATATCAAGCGGATCCTGACTTGGCACACCATCGCTCAGATGGGGTTTATAACCGCATGTATAGGTATATGGTCCCCTTCATCTGTATCTGCAGCCCTGTATCATACTGTGAACCATTCAGTATTCAAGACACTCCTCTTCCTTTCGGCCGGTTCTTTCATCTTCCTCTACGGCAGTGGTGACATAAGAGATCTTACTCTAAAAAGAGGGCATCCCATCCTAGCCTCTACTTTAATCATCGGCCTTTTATCCCTACTTGGAGTTCCCCCGATGAACGGCTTTTACAGCAAAGCGTTCATCCTCCAGTCTGCCCTCTCAAGACCAGTAGTTCTATTACCTTTACTTCTCATTCATATCATCACAGCAGCTTCTGTATTCAGGATAGTATATCATGCCAGTCATGAAATCAAGTTTATCGAAGCTCCAGTAAGCATGATGAAACCTCTCGTCGTTCTTGCTGGACTGGCAGTGTTCATGGGCACTACTACTACTATTTGGATGAACAATATCGTGATACCCGCTGGGACCGTACTCGTAGGAGAAAAAATCAGTACGACAGCGAATTACCTTGAATACAGCACTTTAACCAGTACAGGAGGCCTTCTACTTTTAGGAACGCTACCGGTAGGTTTTGTACTTTATCCAGTATTTGAAAAAGTGAAGGATATAGAGGTAAAAAGAGTCATTTCAGAAGTTAGCCTAACAGACGCTGTTAGATATATATTGATAGGTCAAGGTATAGTGATAGCTCTGATCTTATTCTATTGATCTATCTGAACTCTTCAACTCATCGAGCAGTTCTTTTCTAGTATCGTTCAAAACAGGTCGGTTCCTTCTCGCATTTGATAGGTCGCCTAATTCCATATCGTTTCTTACCATGTCTTCTTCGAAATAGCTGGCTTTACCGATTATTTCGCCTATTGGAGAGATCGATGTTGCTCCTCCCCAGAAGTATATGTTTTCTTCTCTAGCAACGAGGTTTGAATAGAAAATATAACTCGTAGTCTCTATCGCTCTAGAAGGGAGGACTTTCTCAAAATACTTTCTTGTGGTAGAAGGAGATGCTGAAATCACAGCTATGATGTCTACGCCCTTTTGAGCCATAGTTTTGGTGATCTCAGGAAAGAAAACATCGTAGCATATGAGGATACCGAGCTTTCCGACTGGGGTCTCAAAAACAGGGATCTCGTCATCGGCGTGAAAGTACCTCTTGTCTTGAAAAGGACCAAAGTTGGGAAGGTATGTTTTTCTGTAGGTATGAAGATCTCCTTCAGAAGTGGCCAACAATGCTGTATTCCTCAATCTACCGTCCTTCTTCACTTTTTCGGGCATACCGCAAATTATATTCATATCGTTCTCGACAGCAGCATGAGAGATCTCTCTAGAAGAAGGACCCGGTATCTTTTCACCTTCGTACCATGCTCTATCTCTCAAAGAATACCCTGTCAAAAACATTTCGGGGAAGATGAGAAGATCGGTATCCTCATTTTCCGCAGTCTTCTTTATCACGTTCAGATTCTTCCCTTTCTCTCCGATCTGGTGCTTTTTTTGGACAAGAGTGACTTTCATACCTGCCTCTACATTTGCCGTCTTATAAAGGATTTTACCCGATAGTTTAAGCTCGAAAAGTCCGATAAACACTAATATTATGGACTAATTATGTTGTTTGAGTGGTAATTTGAATAAAACAGATAGGACTTTAGACTCCCTTTTAAAAGGTGGGGAGGATCTCGTACATACTGAAAATCTGATGGTCGAAGCAGTCGAGGAACTGATAAAGGACGAGATCAAGAACCGGATAAGGAACAAACTACAGGAAAACGAAGAGCTTAGATCCGAGTTCGAAGAACATGTGAAAGTTTTGATGGAAGCGAAGATGAAAGAAGGTTACGCTTATGCAATGTTAGCCAAAACAAGTGCTGACCTCGGACTAGAACTAATCCCCCCTGAGATGAAAGATAAGATGAACGAGAAGCTCAGAGAATTTATGGAAAAAAAGATGGAAGAGATGATGAAAGAGGAGTGAATCTGCCTTAACACATTTTTCCCTCAAAGACGGTTCAAAGGTGACATCCTCACCTCCCTGAAGGAAGGCGCTTCTGACCAAAGCTACTGAGGTTGCATTCCGCTCGCTAACTTCA
>JAZKSP010000078.1:0-7500 GCA_036626005.1 Thermoplasmatota archaeon
ATGGGTGAGTTATTTTCTTTTAATAATTTAGTCTTATCCCTTGTAGTTTCACTTTCACTTAAGGCTCCCGTGGTAAAGACTATAAACCGATTTTATGTTTTGATGACGCATGGTAAAATTTGCACACATCGCCGATTGTCATCTCGGAGCATTTTCTAGAGACCAAGCACTGAGAGAGTACAATCTAGAGGCCTTCGAGAAAGCTATAGATATAAGTGAAGAGAAGGGCGTTGATTTCATAATAATCGCTGGAGACCTGTTTCATAATCCCCATCCAGATATGGAGATAGTAGATAGGGCCGTAAAGAAATTGATGAGCGCTAGGAAGAACGGTATAAACATCTATTCGGTCTACGGGTCTCACGATTATAAGATATCTCAGGCATCACTGATCGATGTTCTAGCCAGTGCGGACGTATTCAAAAAAGTCGTGACCTATTTGGAAGAGGAAAATGTTTTGGAACTAGAAGATGATCCTTCCGGGGTTTCTATAACTGGATTAAGTGGGAGAAAGAACAGGGCCGATATAAGTTACTTTGAAGAATTAGAGTTTCCAAAACCTGAGAATGAAAGTATATTCGTGTTTCATTCACCTATAGCTGAGTTAAAACCAGCCGATATCCATGAGGACCGCAGTCTACCGCTTTCACTCCTTCCTGATGGCTTCAGTTATTATGCGGGAGGACATATCCACGAAAGGATAGAGTATGAGGATGAAAAAACCATATATTATCCAGGTCCGACCTTTGGAGCAAATTATACCGATTTAGAGAGGGACCAACGCGGATTCTATATCGTGGAGGACTTTAAGCCTGAATACATAACTTTTGATGAACCACATATAATAAATGAAGGGATAAATGCCGAAGGTTTGAAGATCGATGAACTGAAGGAAGAGATAGAGAGACTTTACAACAAAGACCTTACAGGTGATATATTACTACTGAAGATATCAGGTACTCTTTCTGAGGGAGTTCCCTCGGATATAGATTTCAGTGAGGTGAGGCGAAGGTTCAAGAAAAATGGGTTTAAAACTGTCTTTTTGAACCGCAGGGAGCTTGAGGGTAAAGAGATCGAGAAGATAAAGGTCAAAGAAGAAAAGGAAGAAGATGTTGAAGCTAGGTTAATAGAAGAATCTAGTGGTGAGAGTGAAATCCCGATCAATTTCCAGGAAGGACTTTTGAGTGTTCTAAAGAGCGGCCAAAAAGACGGTGAAACCTCGACCGATTATGAAAGGAGGATATGGAACAGCGCATGGGGATTGATAAAGAAAAGAGATGAATACGATAATGGTGAAGATAGACCTCAAGATGATGAGAGCGAAGAAGATGTGGAGGAAAAGAGTGAAGATAAGGTAAAAGAAGGGAAAGACGGACAGATTTCACTGACCGATTTTGGAGGAGATCAAAGATGAAACTTGAGAAGATGGTGATAGAGAACATAAGGAGTTACAAGCACCAGAAGATCGACTTTGAGACCGGGGTTCTCCTTTTCCAAGGAGATATAGGTTCAGGGAAATCCTCCATATTGTATGCATTAGAGTTTGCTTTGTTCGGAGCTACCCAACAGAATTTTTACGATAAGATATTAAGGCACGATGCAAAGAAAGCTAGTGTCGAATTGAATTTCGAGGTTAATGGGAAGGAATATACGGCGTTTCGTTCGGTTAAAGAGAGAAGCAGTGGATGGGGCAAAGACTGCTACATGGAGACCGACGGCAAGAAGATGGAATTATCATGGACTGAGATGAGAGAGTTCATAGTAGATCTTCTCGGTTTAAGGGAATCATCTAGTGGAAAAGTGGAAACGTTCCACATGGGAATTTACACTCCACAGGAAAGGATGAAAGAAATATTGTCGATGAATGAAGAAGAAAGGCTTGAGTCTATAAGGAAGGTCTTCAATCTAGAGGATTACAAACGAGCAGCTGAGAACGTCAAGATAGTCAGGAATGGACTGAGGAATGAGATAGGAAAGCTTGAAGTCAAAGCTGAGAAGATAGAAGAGTTGAAGGAAGATATAGAGGAGAAAAAGGAAGAATTAGAAGATAAAAAGGAAAAGAGAGAAGAAGTTCTTGAAGAAATCGAATCCCGCGAAAAGGAGAAGAAAGAGATTGAAGAAGAGAAAAATGAGCTTGAGGAATTGGACCAGAAGATAAAAGATCTGAAGAGTGAAAAAACAAGGTTAGAAGATAAGGTGTCCTCTCTAGAAGAAGAACTCGAAGAGATAGAAGATGAGTTGGAACAGATCGAAGAAGACGAACAGAGGCTAGATGATATCCAAGATAAGAAAGAAGAGTACGAGAGTGTAGAGAAGAAACTGGTAGAGGTGAGAGAACAACTTGACAAGAAGAACCAGAAAGAGAGCAAGAAAGAGAATCTAGAACTCAAACTTGAGAACAAGAAGGAGAAACTAGACAAATTAGAAGAAAAAGAGAGCGAATTGACGGAGTTAGAGGAAGATATCGAAGAACTTGAGAGAGAAGTGGAGGAACTCGAAGAATTAAAAGAAAAGCGAAAAGACCTAAGAGAAAAAAGGAGCGATGTGAAAGGAGATATCAGGTCGATAAACAAAGATCTAGATGAGATAAATGGTGAGTTAGAGGAACTATCCGATCTGGAAGGTGAAAGAGAATGTCCAAAGTGTAAACAACCTTTGGAAGAAGAACATCTAGATGAGATATTAGATGATCTGGAAGATGAGAAAGAAGAGTTGAAAGAATCGAAAAAGAGTTTGAAGAAGAAAAAAGAAGGATTAGACCAAGAACTTAACGAGTTGGGGGAGGATATTCGAGAATTAAAGAATAAAGAGAAAGATTTCGATCACAAGAAAAAGGAACTCACAAGACTCGAAAAAGAGGTCGAGGAAAAGGAAAGCCTGAAAGAGGATATAGAAGAACTGAAGGATGATATCGAAGAGTTGGAAGAAAAGATAGAGTCTTTTAAGTTCGATGAAGAAGATTTAAAGGGAGTAAAGGACAGAAAAGACGGACTCGAGGAGTTCAAGGAAGAATTCATAGAGATAAAGGAGAGATTGAAGAAAAAGGGAGACTTGATGCGGAAGGAAGATGACACTAGAGAGGAATTGGAGGAGAAAGAAGAGGAGAAAAAGAAGATTTTAGAGAAATTAGAAGAGTTTGAAGAGAGATACTCAGAAGGAAGACATGAAAAGGTAAAGAAGAGATACGAAGAATTGATAGAAAAAAATAGCCGCCTTAAGGAAAAGAAAACCCATCTCGGGTCAGAAATAGAGAGATTGAAAAAAGATATAGAGGAGTCAGAGAAAGAGTTGGAGGAGAAGGAAGAGAGCCGTAAAGAGGCGGAAGAACTGAAAAGTTTCAAATCCTGGTTATCTAATGAATTCAAGAAGACTATAAAGAATATCGAAGAACACCGTTTAGCTCAGATCAGATCTGAATTCGCTCGATATTTCCGTATGTGGTTCGATGAGATTTTAGATGAGCCGGATATAAGTGCAAGATTAGATGAAAAATTTTCTCCGATAATAACTGTACAGAGTAATGAGACCATTGTAGACGACTTGAGCGGTGGTGAGAGAACGTCGGTCGCTCTAGCTTACAGGTTAGCTTTTAACAATATGATCAAAGAAGAACTCGGATTGGAGAGCAACCTTTTGGTCTTAGACGAGCCTACCTCTGGTTTCAGCAGGGAACAGTTGACTCGGTTGAAAGATGTGATAAATAAAGTCTCTGCAGATCAGGTGATAATAGTGTCCCACGAGAATGAAATAGTGAATCTTGCCGACGTGGTTTTCAGGGTAGAGAAGAGAGACGGTGTTTCGACTGTCGAAAAGTCGAGGTAGGATATCGCTGGATCAGAGATCTAGAATCTCTTTCATCTTAAGACTATCTCTATCCAATTCGGGTGTTTCACAGATCACCGTTATATCGTAATCTTTTTCTTTTAGGATAGGCGCGAGTTTCCTGAAGTCAGGTTCATGTTCTTCCACGTTAAGGTGTTCTTTTTCTCCTTTATCGGTATATTCGATGGAGGAAAAGTGTGAGTGTAGAGGTCCATCATGGATGGACTCGTACTTTTCTATTAGATCTCTGAAGTCTTCCTCAGTTTTCAAGGCGCCGTCGAATCTCGCGTGATAATGCGCAAAATCAAGCACTGGAACAGCAAGATCGGTTCTTTCCATCACCTGTTCAATCTCGTCCAAGGCCCCCCAGCTCTTCACTTTACCCATCTGTTCGAGACCTATCTTTGTATCCAAATCTTCTTCCTTTATCATCTCAGCACATTCGACAACCCCGTCTCCAATTATCTTCGTAGCTTCCTCGCTAGACATGTCAGAATAGTAGCCTGCATGGATCGTTATCACCCATGCTCCCATCGTATCGGCCAATCTAGCGCTTTTCATTATACGCTCCTTGCTCTTTTCTATCGTTTCATTTTTTTTCGAGTTCAAGTTTATGTAATATGGCGCGTGGATGCTGAGTAGGATATCGTGTTTTTCCGCTTCCTTCCCGATTTCCTCTGCAGTAGATTCCTTCATCCGAGCTCCTCTCACGAACTGTACTTCCATCGCATTTAACCCTTCTTCTGAGAGATACTCCATGCTGTCTTTTGTTCCACTGATTCCATGCGGAGTGCCTCCCGGTCCTAGATATATCATGGTTAAGGATTGCTTTCTGGGATAAAATAATTTTTGTTACACAAGTAGGTCTATAAATATAAAAAATAGATGTCAAATATTGGCTAAAATATGATGACCCAAAAAAAATAAGTACACCTTAAATCTATCACCACCAAAAGAGTGAGAAAATATGTATAATAGAATCAAAAAATTTGGAGTCGTATTTTTAGTGAGCCTATTGATAGCTGCTCTATTAGTTCCGGTACCAACATCTGGTCAAGCCGAAAAACCCGAATGGGAAGAAGGAGACGAGTGGGCCATGGGAGTTGAAAAAGATCTAGAGGAACTCTTTGCCCCTGGCTTAAATCAGGTAGATGATATGATAAACCAAACGGAAGAGAATGATGAGGTAAAGGAAATAAATTATGACGTTGAAGGGGAAATGGGATTTTACCAGGTCTACGAGGTTACAGAGGCGAACGATGATGGATATGTCATGGAGATAGAAGCAGGCGGTGGCATCGAAGCCTCCGGAAGTCTTGAGATGTCAGGAGAGATGGCAGAAGAAGGCGAATATGACCTAGACGAGGAACCTCCAAAGGTAAACAAGACGATCTCAGTGGAAGGAGAAATTTTCTTTATGTTGGATGTGCAAGGAACCATTCACTATAACGAGACATTCGCTATCGAAAAGATCGACACGAATTATAGTTTGGAATTTTCTACCGATTTCAGTGTAGAGAACTTCCCGTCAAATGATCGTGATAGAGAAAATAATACGCAAAGTTGGGAATATAAGGATTTCTCTGGAGGCATGTCTGCCGAAGCAAGCTTGCAGATACAGATGGACTTCGAACCAGCCTTAGACCTGCTCGATTTTCCGATAGAAGAAAATGAGAATTGGAAGGCTGAATCGACAGTGACCACATCAGGTACTTACGAGGGTATAATAGAGGTTGATGATGAAGAACTGCCAGAGGAACTTCAACAGGTGATCAAGAATTACGAAGAAAAAATAGGTGAAGAATTCCCGATAGTGCTCGAAGAGATGGATACAGAAACAGAAGGGATCAATAATGGGAACATAGAAGAAACCTCAGAGAACATCACGATTCCGATGAAGTGCACAGGGAAGGAAGAGGTCGTGCTTCCTGATGGTACTACAATTGATGCATATGCTATTGAGTTTGACACCAGTGAAAACGTGACGATGACCCAAGAACAGGAACCCTCGTTCCAGATGATGTATTCTGCAGAGGAAGATTTTATAGTGTCTCAACAGATGGATTTGGGCGACCAAATGGGTAGCGAAGTTGGTAATATGGTTGAGATGGATACCATGCAGATGGAATCGATGGACGCAGATGAAGCACAGGATAGCATGGATGAAATGCAAGGTGAAGCGGAAGAAAACGAAGAATCACCAGGATTCACTTTCGGACTATTGTTACTTGGTACAGTCATAGTTGTGGCGATCTACTACAAGAAAGAACAGTGATGAGAATAAAACCGAACTACAAAACCCTCTTTTTATCTTTTTGATCTAACTGCGAGTTATATACTGGGAATAAGATGAAAACTTATCTAGAAGTCGAAGGGCTCGGGAATACGATAGACGGTTTCACCCTCAAAGACATATCGTTTGAGGTATGTGAAGGAGAGATAGTACTACTAGGAGGAGGTAATGGTGCTGGAAAGACCAGTCTTTTAGAAACTTTGTGTTTTGTAGAAAAACCGACGGAAGGAAGAATAAATTTTTTTGATAAACAAGTTTTCGATGGCTCTCTAAAAAAGAAGGACCTACGAGATATAAAAACACATATAGGTGTTCAATTCCAGGGGGATAGTTTATTCAAAAATTTGACAGTGAAGGAGACTTTCAAATTGTTTTTCGAAAATTATGAATTCGATGATCTCTCCGAAGTTATTTTTGGGTGTCCATTTTTAGAAGATGTTTTAGAGAAAAGGATATCTAAACTTTCTAAGGGGAAGTCTCAACTTGTTAAATTTATATTGAGTATAATCAATGATCCAAAGATGGTCTTCCTAGATGAACCAGTATCAACATTAGATGGTGATTCCCGGAGATGGGTTTACGAGAAGATAAAAGAGATGAGATCAGAAGGGACTTCTTTTTTGATAACACTGAACGATATGTGGACGATCGGTGATATATCCAACAGACTTATAACTCTGGTCGACGGCGGTATATATGATGTTGTAGATGATTTTTTTGATTACTATAAAGGATCTCTGGTGAAGATTCCTATCGAAGAGGATATAGATGAGATCAGAGATAAAGCGTGGGTTTTGAAGATAGTTCAAGAAGATGAATATTATAAAGTATATTCGGAACTTTCGATAAAGTCTATCATCGGAAACAAAGAGATTCCATATTTTGAGGTTAGAAATGTAAAATTGAGGGATTTTTCTCCGGGGTGAGTGGATGAAGGGTAAAATATTGCGAACCTGGAATTTCATGAAAAGCCATTTCATAAATAGAGTAAGGACGAAAAAATTTCTTGTTTGGGTAGTGATTACACCTATGCTGCTGATAGGGTTTTTGAACCTGATCGGCGGGGGCGAACAAGAGATAAAAGCTAGTGTTGCGGTTGTAGATAAAGATAATACTTTTATCTCCAATACGACTGTAAATCTTCTTAGAAATGAAGATAGATTGGAGATAAACGAGGTAATAGAACTTGAGGGCGGTATTGATCTGTTGAAAAATGGCGATGTGGAAGCCGTCTTGGTGATACCAAAGGATTTTTCAGAGAAATGGGAAAAGATCGGAAATAATAGTGAAGATTATGAGACTATAACCTTCAAAGTATATCATGCCAGCGGCGAACAGGAAGAGTTGATCAGCAAGGTATTGAAGGGCGTCACTGCTGAAGTCAA
>JAZKSP010000079.1:0-7494 GCA_036626005.1 Thermoplasmatota archaeon
TCCTATTTCATTGCCGTGTACTCCAGATGTGATAAGTGTTTTTTTCATGGTCACATTTTATCCGACTCTCCTATATTATTGTTGTGATAAGAGTAAGAAAAATTTTAACCGAGTAGTTCTATCAAAATAGAAGATGAGAACCGTACTCGGAGTTCATGACGGTCATGATGCCGGTGCAGCATTGATTCACAGTAATGGGATTCATGCTGTAAATGAAGAACGCCTGAGCCGAGAAAAATATCATAGAGGATTCCCGGAAAAGTCGATAAAAGAAGTTATTAGACTATCTGATCTAGAACCTAAAGAAATAGATAAAGTAGCAACGGCTGGCATTTACAGGAAAAAGAAGAGGCTTTTGAAGCTCAAACGTGGTTTGGAAGAAATATTAGGCGATGCAGATGTCATAACGGTGAACCATCATAAAGCTCATGCTGCTGGAGCTTACTTCACATCGGGATGGAAAAAGAGTATTGTTCTCACAATTGATGCCGCAGGAGACGGAGTTTCTTCGGCATTGTATATCGGAGAGGACGGAGAATTAAAGAAGATAGCTGAGTCATCCTATCTTGATTCTTTAGGAGATTTTTATGCATCTATAACAGAGATGTTAGGATTCGTTCCGATGAGACATGAAGGTAAAGTGATGTCCCTAGGTGCTTACTACAAGGGTGATAACTACCATGATTTTAGTAAATGTATTGAGGTAGATGGTCTAAGCTTTGAGAATCACCTTGAGGTAACCGGATCAGAATCGGTAAAAAAGCTCTCAGAAAAGGTCAGCTTTCCTTTAAATCGGAAAGAGGAATGTTCGAACGTGCTTAGAGCCGGAAAAAAAGACCATGAACTCTGGGATAAAGCGACTAGGATCGCTGCTTCAGCTCAGAAACATCTTGAGAACCTGCTTGGTCAACTTTGTGAGAATATCAAAAAAGACGACATGATAAAAGAGGAATTCAAAGAAAAGATTTGCTATTCTGGAGGCGTCGCTCAAAATGTTAAAGCCAATAAGATCGTCAGAAAGAAATTGCAAAATTCCTACATATACCCACATATGGGTGACGGAGGACTTGCTTTGGGTGCGGCCCTTTATGTGAACTCTAAGCTGACCGGGAAGAGAAATTTCTGGGATTGGAAAGAAAATCTAAAAAATGTACTCCTAGGACCTGATTTCAACTCAGAGAAGATAGAAGATGTTATATCAAAAAAAGATGATTTGAAATGGGAAAAAATTGAGGATAAACCGGACCGTATATCTAACATGATTGAAGAGGGTAAATTGATCGGTATATTTCAAGGGAGGATGGAGTACGGACCGAGGGCTTTGGGCAATAGGTCCATAATCGCAGACCCTTCAAAGCCTAATTTGAAAAAGGAGTTGAATCAGAAACTCGGTAGGGAACCCTTTCAACCTTTTTCTCCAACCATCCTTGAAGAGTATAAAGATGAGTATCTAGAGGTTTTGGATTCAAATAAGTTCATGACGATGTCTTTTGATACAACTGAAAAAGCTGCAGAGGATTTAGCCGCCGCTGTTCATATAGACGGTACTTGCAGACCCCAGATTTTGGAACCGGAGGACAAAAGAACCCTCTATGAGATAATAAAAAGATTTGAAGAGAAAACAGGGATAGGAGCGGTTCTAAATACGAGTTTCAACCTTCACGGTGATCCGATAGTATGTACGCCTAAGGAAGCTATAGACTCTATGAAAAAGATCGGACTCGATGCTCTATTATGTGAGGACTATATGGCTAGAAAAAAAATAAAGGATGAATAAAAAAACTTATATGATATGAATATATATAAGGGTCAGAGGGTGTATAATGACTAAAGACGAAGAGAAATTCAAAGGTCTAAGGAGATTTAACGGGTTCATGGCTGTCCTGCATTTTATTCAGGGCGCTCTGATGTTGTACCTGAGTACAGATTTTTCCATAACCATAACGAGTTCTTACATGACAGCCGAACCTGGAACTGGCATGATGGCTACTGAATATCTATTTGATCTGCGGATAGGTCCAGCGGTTGCTGCTTTTCTGTTCATTTCTGCTATCGCTCATTTCGTATTGTCTACGTTTGGTTTCGACTGGTACAAGAGAAATCTCAAGAACCACATCAACAAAGCTCGTTGGGTAGAATACTCTTTCAGCAGCTCGATCATGATAGTGGTCATCGCTATGCTGGTAGGGTTCACTGACATCGGTGTTCTTGCGGTTTTGTTTCTAGTGAATGCATCGATGATCTTGTTCGGATGGTTGATGGAGGCATACAATCAGAAAACCGATACTGTAAAATGGTCCCCTTTCGTGTTCGGCTGCATCGCGGGTATCGCCCCATGGATCGCTATCGCTGTTCGGCTGGGTACCGCCGCTTCTTATGCTAATGTGCCCGACTTTGTGCTGTGGATCTTTGTTTCTATAGCGATATTCTTTAACATATTTGCATTGAACCAACTATTGCAGTACAAAAAAGTTGGTCCCTGGAAAGATTACCTCTTCGGAGAAAAGATCTACATTGTGCTGAGTCTAGTCGCAAAGTCAGCTCTAGCCTGGCAAGTCTTCTCTGGCACCTTAATGGGATAGTGAGAGTAAAAAGAATTCTATCCAAGTCTACACCTATACTCAAAATCACTTCTTTCCTTCTATTTCTTTTTCCAATCTTTCAAAAAAGGTTTCCATGAATCTTTGTCTCTTATCGGCGATCTTTTTAGCTTTTCTTGTGTGAAGATCCGATGCTATCTTTTTGAGTTTCATCTCATACTCTAGATTCGGAGCGTGTTCCTGTATATCTTTTACTTTACCGCTATCTTTCAAGTTGCTATCTTCATAGGTCTTGAGATCAACATCGCGATACAGTTCTTCCTCGTATTCGCCGGCTAGCATGTAAGCCCTAGCGACACCTACCGCTCCAATCGCATCCAACTTATCAGCGTCTGAAAGTATTTTCGCCTCTTTGCTTTTTGGCTTCCTATCGGATCGAAATCTATGAGTCTCGATACAGTGCTTTATCTTTTCTATCTTTTCTTCCCCGTACCCGACTTTTTTTAAGATCCTATCTGCCTTTTCAGCACCAAGTATAGCATGATCTACCTCTCCGGTCTCGTCCTCATCCTCTTTCGCTCTAGCTATGTCGTGAAGCAGGGCCGCTGGAAGCAGAATCTCGTCTTCAACATCGTCATCAGATAATTCTTTAGCTAATCTAAAGACTCTCTTGGTATGGCTAACACCGTGTGAAGAAGTCGATAATCCCTCTCTAGCCTTTCTCCATATATCCTTGTATCTATCTTCAAGCTTCATCCAACATCACTCGATAGAACACATCAATCGAACTCACGTATAGATACCTTATTCGTTTTAGGATCTAGAACTGTGACTTTAGCGGGATCCGGCTGTATGTCTCTCATCTTCTGGTATTCTGTCTGTTTCTGCCAGGAAGATGCGTTTACCATGATAGTTCCATGGTAGTCGTCTACCGCCGTCCTATGTATGTGCCCCGTTACGAATATGTCAGGCACTTCTTCTATTGCCAAGTGGTCCTTCTCTTCTGGAGCGATGGAAGTTTTCTTTCCGTAAACAGGAACCAAATGCCTTCTTTTCAACATCTCTTTCTGGGCGGTTATCGGATCCTCTTGAGTGACTTGGGGTAGCATATCAGAGAGATCGTTTATACTGTTCCCGTGATACAGTAATATCTTTACCCCCTCAAGTTCTATCAAAGATGGGTTCCCAAAAAATAACACGTTTTCTGGGAACATCTCTCTTATCTCTTCGGGTAAACTAGGTTGAGGTTCTGCATTTCTCACAATATCATGGTTCCCTGGGATCGTAATTATCGTTATATCATCTCTTATCTCTCCAAAAAGTTTAGCAACTTCACGATATTGATCGTTTATATCGATGATCTCCAGTTCCTCTTCTTGATTAGGGAAGATGCCTATACCGTCTATTAGATCACCAGGTATGATCAAGTATCTGATATTTTCAGCCTCTTTGGAGGAATTAATCCAGGATGTGAAATCGTCCCACCTCTCTTTTAGAAAAGCGTCGCTCCCAACATGGATGTCCCCTAAAAAACCGATCTGACCGGGAAAATCGGGTTTCGATTTATCGTTCAATTTTGGGACACCGGGTCTTTTTATCTCTTCTATCGAAAATGTATCATCAAAATCACCGTTATTGTCCCAAACTTCACCTTTTGCAAGTATTACTTCGTCTTCTAGGATATTTTTGGTATAAGCTTCACTATCGCTTGAGATAAAACCTCTGATCTCACCAGTTTTATCTTCCAAAGTCAGGACCTTATTTCCATTTGAAGTTGAATGTATATCTCTAACCATACCTATAGTAGAAGCTTCACCAGTCCTTTTTGCTATTCTATTGATAGGTCTAGCTTTTTTTCCCTCTCTTCTCTCAGTGATTATAGATTTTAATGTTTCAAATCGGCTTTCGAAATATTTACTAAAATCATCTATTTTACCTGTACAGGTAGAATTTCCAGAGATATCCTTCAATACTTCTAAACATTGTTGAGAACCCCCTTCTTTTTGATCATTATCTACAATATCTTCCTCTTCCTTTTTCACTTCATCTTCTATAATCTCATCGGCAAAGCATGAGATGGTATCTTTACATACTGGGAAAGGAAGTTTCTCTTTTTTCTCAGTAAGCTGTTCGATCACTTTAGAAGGATTATCTAATTCTTTTAAATATTCCATGGCTTTAGGGGTAAGAACGGTATTGTTCTCTGCTAGTTCACTGACTATCCTGTCGCGCATCTAGATCGAAATGTCATAGATTTTGGTCTATTAATCATTTTCCATATCTTTGGATAAAACCATAATAAGGGGTGTTTTTAAAGGCAAATGATTTATAAGACCCCCCTATGAATAGATTAAGGGATAAGAAATGAAATTGGACTTTTTAGGCGGTGCATCAGAAGTTGGCGCTTTATCGATGGTGATGCACCATAAAGACGTATCACTTATATTCGATCACGGTTTACTACCAGACGACCCTCCCAAATATCCGGCGAGACCTCCTATCGTAGATATGGGTTTTTTAACTCATTCTCATCTGGATCATTGTGGGATGATCCCGTCTTTACTCAGACAGAACGATATTCCAATACTTTCCAGTCATCCAACTGTGGAAGTCGCTGAACTCTTACTTTATGACAGCTTGAAGATAGCCGATATTGAAGGATATCCAAAGCATTATGAAAAGAGAGACATCAAGGATACGAAAGCGGCCTTTGATATAGTAGGATACAATTCTAAGAGAGACATCGGTGGGATGGAAGTCGAAGTTCATTCCGCGGGACATATCCCCGGTTCAAGCATGTTCGAGATCAAAAGTGAAAAAGACACTCTTTTCACGGGAGATATAAACACTAAAAATACAAGACTTCTTTGGGGATCTCATTCTGTGGAGTGTGACAATCTTATTATGGAGACGACTTATGGTGGTGAAAACCATCCAGATAGAGATGAAACCGAAAAGAAATTTTTAGATAAGATCGATGAAACCCTCGAGAGAGGAGGACAAGTTATAGTGCCCGTCTTTGCCGTTGGCAGAACTCAGGAGATACTGATGCTTCTAGACGATAGAGATTACGATGTATGGTACGATGGTATGGGAAGAACCGTCAGCAGGATATATCTTAACCATGAAGGATTTTTGCGCTCTCCAAAAAAACTGCAAAAAGCGATCTCCAATGCGAACGAAGTCAAATCTCCTTCTCGCAGAGAGAAAGCGAAAAACGGAGAAGTTATAGTCACGACTAGCGGGATGGTTGAAGGAGGTCCTGTATTGGAATATCTCCGAGAAATACGAACTGATCCAAACAGTTCTATACTTATGACCGGTTATCAGGTCGAGGGGACTAACGGTGAAAGACTTTTAGAGAACGGTATGATCAGAGACAGCGGAGCGACCCTTCCTGTGGAATGCGATATAGAGAGATATGATTTCTCAGCCCATGCAGGTCATGAGGAGCTTCTCGAATTCGCTAGAGGATGCAATCCAGAGAAGATCGTATTGTGCCACGGGGATAAGAGAGAAGAAGTTGCTGACGATCTCTCAGAATTTGAAGTGTATACTCCTCAAGAGGGAGAAACAGTAGAGTTATGAAAATCTAATTGATATTCAAAACATAAAATATTTTATAGAGTCTATAACTTTAATGGGATAGTCATGTGGGAATTGTCCCTAGTTAGGTTAGTAGTAGGAGCGGTCTTTTTATTTGTAGCTTCTTTAAAAGACCTTAGATCTCGGCGTGTCCCTGACGAGCTGTGGATATTGATGGGCATTATAGCTATGGGTGTCTTGGGAGCTGAATTACTATTCGTTAAAGAAGTTACCTGGGAATACTTCTTGTTCTTTGTACCGATCGGAGTAGTATTCTTAGAGGCATTTATCGATAGACCACCAGTTTATTCCGAGGGAAAAGTGAACCCTCTTGTTCTCGGATGGTTGTTTGTTCCTATTCTTGTTTTCATATACTTGATAGGTGTTTTAGATGGAAGTCTTCTATTCTGGTCTTTGACCATGATTTTGGTGGTCATGTTGTTTTCCTTTATACTCTATTTCTTTTACATACTGCATGGAGGAGCGGATGCAAAAGCCGTTATAACTCTAGCGATCCTACTTCCGTTTTATCCTAACATACCTGAACTGACCTACCGGGCGATTTCTACTGAAGTGGTAACTAGAATGGAGGTATTTTTTCCTTTTACACTCGTCATACTTCTTAATGCTTCACTTATCATGTTGGTTTTTCCTATTGCAAACTCCCTCTTCAATCTATATAATGGAGATATAGATATCCCGAAGATGTTTTTTGGATATAAAAAGAGGGTCGACGAACTCGAAGGTTCTTTTGTGTGGCCGATGCAGTATTATGAAGATGGCCAATTAAAAACAGAGCTTTTACCCAAGTCAGATTCCGCAGAAAGAATAAGCTCATTGAAGAATCACGATATGAAAACGGTTTGGGTGACTCCGAAGATTCCATTTATCGTTCCTATATTGATCGGTTTTGTCATATCATTTTTGATAGGAAATCCGCTACTACATCTGATTTGAATCGGACTAGTTGTAAAGTTATATCGGTTTTTCTGGTTAGATAATAAAATCTTGCGAAAGGTTTAAATAGTACTTGTTAACCTACGTCTATAAAGATTATAAAAATGCCATATATGTAGATGGGGGCCCTACTAATTGATAATCGAAGGCAAGATTGAAACCGTATCTGACCACGAAGAGATAATCGCTAGATTTCCAAAGGTACCTAAAATTGGTGCTTCGGTCTTCGATAATAAAAACGAACTGATCGGGGAGGTTGGATGGATATTTGGCCCCGTTGAAGACCCCTATGTGGAAATAAAACTTGACATCGATCCGAGAAATAGGCTCACCATGATGAAAGAAACGATATATGTTGAGGAGATATAGATGAATGAAGAGATCGAGATTGAAGAGGAAGAAAAGAGTTCTG
>JAZKSP010000080.1:0-7444 GCA_036626005.1 Thermoplasmatota archaeon
GAACTCTTGACGAGTTTGCAGAAGTGACTAAATTCGACAGAAAGGAGATCGGAAGGACATATAGGTTCCTCAAGTGGGAACTCAATATGAAACTCGAGCCCACTAAGCCGCAGAACTATCTCCAGAAGTTCTGTAATGAATTGAATTTGGGCGGCGAGGTCAAGAAGTTGTCGGAGCAGATCCTGAACAGAGCTGAAGAGGAAGAACTTCTTTCCGGGAAGGGCCCAACGGGGTTAGCGGCCGCCGCTATTTATATAGCCGGTATAAAAACTGGAGAGAGAAGAACCCAGATCGACATAGCGGATGTCGCAGACGTGACAGAGGTAACGGTACGGAACAGATACAAAGAATTAGCTGATGAGCTAGATATGACTGTGGAGGTCTAAACATCCTTTCTAATTTTTAATTGGATCACTATCGGGTTATAACTAGTTCGATCGCTAGACCAACAATTTATAAGACTCCTCTACATCATTAATCTGGGCGATAAGATGGAGTATGGTTTGGAAAATAACATTCTAGTGGCAAAACTTGACGATGGTGAAGACCTTTTTCGATCTCTAGAAAAGATCATGGACGAGATAGACCACCAAAGTGCCGTGGTCATGAGTGGAATAGGTATGTTGAGGGATTTCAAGATCGGTTTTTACAATAGAGATACGGGGGATTACGAATGGGAAGAATTCAAAGAACCGAAAGAACTGCTTTCTTTAAATGGAAGTATAACGGAAGAAGGCAGTATGCACCTTCACGTTGAGATCGGCGGAAAAGATCACGATGTATCTGGAGGTCATCTAGAGGAAGGAAAAGTTTTCAATGTGACCGAACTGACCCTATTGGTGTTTGAAGAGTTGACTCTTTCCAGAAAAAGAGATGAAGAACTGGATATGGATCTCCTTTCAGTGAGGTGAGGGACTATCGGATACGAAGAGATAGACCATACAGCGGATGTAGGTATCCATGCATATGGAGATGGCCTCGAAGAGGTCTTTGAAGAAACGGCAAAAGCTATGTTCGGCATAATCACTGATATTGACAAAGTGAAGAAAAAAAAGGAACGCAAGGTTGAGATAGAATCGGAGAATTTTGAGAGTTTATTGGTCAATTTTCTTTCGGAACTGATTTATCTTCATGAGGTACACAACGAATTGTACAGTGAATTCGATTTGAATATCGAAGAGGAAGATTTGATAAGATTGACGGCTTCTGTCCAGGGGGAAAAAATTGACTTAGAAAGGCATGATATGGATACCGCTATCAAGGCAGTTTCTTATCATGAATTAAGTATCGATTCAGAAGGAGATATCAGGATAATATTCGATATCTAGACTTCTACTTTCACTGACCCCCTAAAGGAAATTTAATAAAGGTCCTCGATGTGAGAGAAGTGGTAAAATGAGCGAAGAAGAAATAAAAAAGTTGCCAGGAGTAGGACCCGCAACTGCAGAAAAGCTCATGGATTCAGGTTATAAGGATCTCATGTCCATAGCCGTGGAGTCCCCGCGCGTTCTGTCGGACGTTGCTGATTTGGGAGACTCCACTGCAGGTAAAATAATTCAAGCAGCTAAGGATTCTGCAGATATAGGAGGGTTCGAGACTGGTGACCAACTTTTGGAGAAAAGAAAAGAAATTGGAAAGCTTACTACTTCCGCAGATAGCGTAGACGATCTGTTGGGAGGAGGTATTGAAACCGGTTCGATAACTGAGTTCTTCGGTGAATTCGGTTCGGGAAAGACCCAAGTGGCACATCAACTTCTGGTCAACGCCACGCTTCCTGAGGAAGAAGGTGGGTTGGATGGCGAAGCGATGATAATCGATACTGAAAACAGCTTTAGACCAGAACGGATAACTGAAATGGCGGAGAGTAGGGATCTCGATGCGGAAAGCATATTGGAAGATATACATTGCGCTAGAGCTTTCAATACCCATCATCAGATGCTGCTCGCCGAGGAGGCTTTAGATCTTGGAGATGAGCATCCTATTAGATTACTTATAGTTGACTCGCTGACATCTCATTTCAGAGCTGAATATGTGGGTAGAGGGGCATTAGCTGAAAGACAACAGACACTGAACAAGCATCTTCATGAACTTCTAAAGTTTGCAGAGAGGAATAATGCCGCTATCATTGTGACCAACCAAGTCACCGCTAATCCGGACCAGTTCTTCGGCGATCCAACAAAACCGATTGGGGGACATATCCTGGGTCATACAGCGACTTTCAGAGTCTATCTAAGGAAGAGCAAGGGAGATAAAAGAATAGCTAGACTGGTAGATTCTCCAAACATGCCAGAAGGAGAGGCTGTTTTTAAAGTCGAAGCTCGTGGTATCACTGAATGATCTATACCTTCTGAATTAACTCAGGAGGGAACGAAAAACATTTATTTTTATTTATTTTAAAACAACCCAAATCCCCAATTTATATTATTTAAAATTTTTCCATATTTATCTATAAAACCTGGAAAAGATTTAAATTCTTCTAAATGAGATAGATTGAATAGGGTATTCGGGGCTAGTAGGTTAGAGTGCATCCCATCCCACCATCCTGACCTTAAAAAACTAGCCCCCTCCCCTTTTCTTATATTTTACTGAGACTTTGTCATTCATTTTTAGCAGAAGCTATGACTGCCTGGCCGAACGGTACTCCCATATCTCCGTTCGGGATTTTATCGTGAACTAACAGCTCATATCCTTGATCTTCCAGATAGGATCTTATACTTTCCACTATAGGCCTGTTGTAAGAGACTCCACCGGAGATCCCTATTTTTTCTACACCTTTTTGTTCGCATGCCTCGACAGCCGCTTCAGCTATGGCCTTAGAAACTGAATTTGCGTAAGACACGGCTCGATTTTTTTTCGATCCGTCATCATCCATCATATCAAGGAAAGGGTCTAATGTTCTGATCTTATCCTTCGTCACTTCGACATCGTACTGTTTGACTGTCTTTCCTTTAATCAGAAGATTCTCTAGCTTCATCGCTGGTTCACCCTCGTAGGTCCTATCTTTACATACATCTAGTCCAGCGGATACGGCATCTAACAATCTCCCAAAGCTGGTGGTTTTAACGCTGTCATCCATCATCTTATTGAATACGTTCTTTTGGTTATCGCTGAAGTGACTTCCCTCGACTCCTTTTTTTCTCTGTATAGCGTAAACAAGTCGTCTCGGGTCTCTCACCGCCTTTTCTCCGCCCAAGAGAGGGAAGGATTCTAGATGGTTAAGACGTTCATATCGGTTTTTAGTGCAGTAAAGTATCTCTCCTCCCCAACTGTTTCCATCTTCCCCGTATCCAGTACCATCGACAGCTATCGTGATTATCTCCTCCAAGTCGTGCTCGAGTAAGAGAGAAGCTCCGTGGGCCCAATGATGCTGTACCTCCTGTGTTCCCGCATCGAACTCTTCTGCCATATCAAGACCTAATCTTCTACTCTGGTACTTTGGATGAAGATCTACTGCCACTGTGTCTATATTTTCTATTCCAAGTAAAGAAATCATGTGATCGGCGGTATCTTCATAAAATCTAGCTGCGTCATAGGATTTGAGATCTCCTAGGTACTGGCTTGTGTATAACAATCCGTCAGTGGATAGGCCGAAACAGCCGTCCTTATCAGCTCCAGCAGCCATGATATTCCCTTCTTCGAATTCTATAGCTGACGGAACGTATCCTCTAGACCTCCTGATTATGAATGCATCCTCTCCATGAGTCCTGACTAATGAATCGTCGATGCGATTAGCGATCTTTCTGTTGTGGAGTAAAAAATAGTCGAAGGGTAGATCGAAAGCTTCATCGTTATCTATTATCATCGGCTCTCCGGGAAGATTCGCACTGGTCATCACTACCGCTTCTAGCTCGCTTTTTTCAAAAAACAGGTGATGAAAACCCGTGTAGGGCAACATTACTCCTATAGTCGGAAGGCCGGGCGCCGCATAATCTAACAGTTCTTTTTTACCCTCTTTTTTTTCATATACCATTATAGGCCGTCTCGGCCCCGTGAATAACTCTTCTCTTTCAACTTTAGCATATTTTTTGGCGGTTTCTAGATCTTGGATCATTATAGCAAATGGTTTCTGGGGGCGCTGATATTCTTCTCTCAACTCTGGTATCTTCTCTAATTTGCAGATAATATGCATCCCACCCCAACTTTTGGCCACACCGACATTTCCCTCTTCGATCAGGTCTACGAAATCGAAGATATCGCCCATTTCATTCTTATCTTCATCATAAAGGGTGTATTCTGGACCACATTCTGGGCAGGATACTGTCTGAGCATGAAACCTTCTATCCATAGGATCTTCGTACTCTTCAAGACAATCTTCACACATTGGGAAGGAACTCATAGTGGTTTTTTCCCGGTCATAGGGGAGCGAATAAATCGCTGAGTATCGAGCACCGCAGTTGGTACAATTAGTGAAAGCATAATCTCCTCTTCTGTCGCTTTCATCTTTCATTTCTTCAAGACAGTCTTCACAGAGTGCAGTATCTACGGGTATCGTGGATGATTCTTTTTCTCCCTGAGAACTTTTTATGATCTTGAAATCATCCTCCGTTATGCTTTCTTCGTACTTCTCTATATCTTTGATCTCGGCTAGCGATGGAAGGTTATCTTTCAATTCTTGCAGGAACAGGTCATGGTCGCGGTCGATGACAACTTCAACTTCGCCTCCTTTATTTTTAACGTATCCATTTAGGTCTAAAGACTTAGCCACTCTATAAACGGTAGGTCGGAATCCCACGCCCTGAACTGTTCCCTTTAAGATCAGTTTCATCAACTGGAAAACATAGTGAATGCTTTTTATACTTATCCATCGAAAAGACTATTTAACTACAGTCCCTCCATTGAGCGATGATCTGCGGTATAGACGAAGCCGGTAGAGGTCCCGTTATTGGGCCCATGGTGGTCTCTGGGGTTAAAGTCAATGACGACGGTAAATTGATGGAAATCGGCGTGAAGGATTCTAAGAGGTTGAGCCCTTCGATCAGGGAAGACCTTGAAGAAAAGATAAAAGAGTGCACCGAATTCACGATCAGGGTGGTCTCTGCAGAAGACATCGACTCTTTGAGAAGTTCCATGAGTTTGAATGAGTTGGAAGCTGACCTTTTTGCGAGTGTGATCGATGAACTGTGCACTGAGAGTGATACCTGCTATTTGGATTCAGCCTCAACGGATGAGAAAAAGTTCGCAGACATGGTGAATAGAAGAACGGAAGAGCATCCAAATATTGTATCTGAACATGAGGCAGATGACGAATATCCAGTCGTTTCTGCCGCGTCTATTTTAGCTAAAGTCGAACGAGATAGGAAAGCCGAAGAGATCTCTGAGAAGTTGGGGAAAGACGTAGGGAGTGGATATCCTTCGGATACAAAGACCCGCGAGTTCCTCAGGAATTGGATATCCGAAAATGAATCGCTGCCCCCTCATACGAGGGAGAGCTGGGATACCTGTAGAGAACTCATGAATAAGTTCTTGAATCGATCCTTGGATGATTTTTGATTGCAATTTCTATCAAAAGGTAGTTATCAGGTTTCATTACTTCCCCAATATCAGACTGAAGTCATCATCAATTTTCCATGCTTGACTCCTTTGGTACTTTTCAACCTATCAGCTATTTTTCTTATATCTTGGGGTTTTCCCTTGATCGCCATCGTTTCCATGCAGTTGTGTTCATCAAGATGTATATGCATCGTTGAAACAATATGGGTGTGATCTTCGTGCTGTATATCTGTGAGTTTATCTGAAATACCCTTTTGTTCGTGATCGTAGATTAAAGTCAATGAGCCGTAGACTTCTTCATCGGACCTTTCCCACTTTTCCTCTATTAGAAAATCTCTGATCAGGTCCCTTATCGCTTCGGACCTATTGGTGTACATCTTTTCCTCTATCTTTTCGTCGAATTTCTCCATCAAGTCAGTGGGGACCGAGACTCCAAATCTAGTGGTATCACTCATTTTATCATGTATATGTTAGATGTGTTACAAATATATAACTTACGTGTCACAGTAAAACCTCGTTTCTATATCTAAAACTTGTTTAGATGTTATCCTCACCCTATCAATTTATGTTACTTATATCACTATTAGACATCAATCGTGTTATTATAATCCAAAAACTTAACATATAGATCAATCTTAAGCCGAGTTACTACTGGTGTTAATCATGGAAGAAAAGGTTGCTCCTAGAAAACACATATGGAAACTTGTTAAAGAAAAAGATCATACCGAACTTCTAGACAAGAGTGCGGTCCTTCATGGCCACTATTGTCCCGGGTTGGCGATGGGAGTTAATGCCGCCTCAGAGGCAGTGCGAAGACTTCAGAAAAGATCAATCGGGATGGAAGACGTGCTCGCACTGGTTGAAACAAATAACTGTTTGACTGACGGAGTTCAATTCGTTACTGGGTGTTCTTTTGGTAACAACTCTTTGATTTTTAGAGACTTAGGTAAAACAGCCGTTACTTTAGCCCATAGAGAGGAGGGTCAGGGATTTAGATTCGTTCCTAGAACTGATGCTCAGAAGGATTGGAACGATGAATTCCCCGAATACCAAAGATTATTCGAAAAGGTAGTCAAAGATAGAGAGGGCTCAGAAGAGGACAGAAAAAAATTCTCGAGGTTGGGAAAAGATGTTTCCCATTATGTTGTCGACCTTCCTGTTGAAGATCTATTCAGAATAGAAAACGTCAGTATAGAGCTTCCTGATTACGCCCCGATACATGAAAGTTTCACATGCGATAAATGTGATGAAAAGGTGATGTCGACTAGGACAATAGAACAGGATCAACTTATATTATGTCTCAGCTGTGCTGATACAGAATATTATCAAGTCGATGGATATGGGATTAACAGAGTGAATGAATGAGATAGAATCAAAAGTGGTATCTATTTACTTATAACTAACCTGTTCTTTAGATATACACTAAGTCAAAAAATTATATATATAATTACACATTTGAGTAGAATTATGAAAAAGATAGTCGTGATGAGCGGTAAAGGCGGTGTAGGTAAAAGTACTGTTGCTGCTAATCTAGCTTTTAAGCTTGCTTCCGAAGGGAATAAGGTAGGCATCTTCGATAGTGATTTCCATGGACCTTCTATACCGAAGATGTTAGATGTCAAAGAAGACAAGTTAGGGATGAAAGATGAAGAGACGATTGAACCGGTTGAAGTGAGTTCTAACCTTAAAGTGGTCTCCATGGAATTTTTACTTCCAGATGACGATTCACCGGTTATCTGGCGCGGCCCCATGAAGATGAACGCGATCAAGGATTTCAAAGAAAAAGTGGAATGGGGCGAGATAGATTATCTGATTGTAGATCTTCCTCCCGGGACGGGAGACGAACCTCTAACCATAGCCCAGCAATTTAACGAACTTGAAGGGTCTATCATAGTCACTACCCCTCAGAAGGTTGCAGTTCAAGCGGTTCGAAGATCTATAGGTTTTTCTGAAA
>JAZKSP010000081.1:0-7194 GCA_036626005.1 Thermoplasmatota archaeon
TGTGAATAAGAGATATATAAGCCGTAATCGTCGTTGCTGGAGATAGTGTTGTTCTCCATGTTTGTATAGTCGGAGTTAGAAAGATAAATGCCCTCGTCGTCGTTGCTGGAGATAGTGTTGTTCTTCATGTTTATATGGTCAGAGTTAGAAAGATATATGCCCTCATAGGAGTTATCGGAGGCTGTATTGTTCTTTAATATATTACTCTCAGAGCTGTCAAGATAGATGCCCCGGTAATTTGAATCTACCGTATTGTTATTTAGAATGTTATCATCAGAATTATCAAGATGGATACCTTCGTGATAATAGGCACCAGAAGAGACCGTGTTGTTATTTATCGAATTATTGAGCGATTTCTTCATGTAAATACCGTACTCTTCATTCGAGGTGATCTCGTTGTTCTCTATTTTTCCGTTGGTAACGTTGAATAGGTGCAGTCCAGCATTCTTTTCGTCCGAATCTTCCGCATCATGCAGTTTACAGTCTCTTACAACGAGATGGTCGGTGGTATTACCTATGTAGACTGCGTAACCGGTTGGATCCCCATCCGTGTCATATCCCTCTATGTCATATCCCTTTATCATGTATGGATCGCTTTCGCTTCCGCCGCCGGGCCATCCTTCGTCCTGAGCAGTGTTATACAGATCGGTATTATTGTTGATCTTTATCGGCTCGTGTTCCTCATAATTCAAAGCTGCTTCTTCATCTGACATCAAAGATATTTGACTTTCCGCTGTGTCTTCCTCTCCATATGTTCCTCTACTGACTCCAGAATCGGCAAATGCAACTCCAGAGCCACCCATAACTAATAACGCCATCAAAAGAACCACTCCCGCTTTTTTATAAATCATATCATCTCACCTCCATCAACTAATGCAGTCAATCGTTATTTATCTTGGTAGTGAATCGGATCCTATATCGAAGTTCGATACATAGGACTATATAGAAGAGCATTTTATATATAAATAATCGGGATCGGACAATGAACGGTATTTTATTTAATCCTCATCAACACTGTGGACCTTACGGTGATCAAAGATCTGTGGTAAGGAGGGATATCCGTTTTTATCCGTACCCTGATCCCCGGTGGCTCTTCGCTTTCTCCTTCGCTAGGGAAGTGAAAAGACCTTCTGCCATCATGGAAGAGGTCTAAATGAGGATCGACTAAGGTCTTTATATATCATCTCGATCTTTTTCCTCCTCACACCCGGGACATATACCTTTCAATACTACAGAGCCGTCGTCCTTCCTTTCTAGATAGCTCTCTTCATCGGTCTCCACGGTCCAATCGTCGGGTAACGCTTCCTCGATAGCTCTGTAGGACCTCATCTCTTTACCGCAGCGTATGCAGTGAAAGAATTCCTTCTCGATCTCCTGGTCTGTTCTTTCAGCTACATCCTGAACATCTTTTATCAGGACCGTTGAGCCGTGGGTTACGGTGAAATCGCCCTTGATCTTTTCTTCATCGACGAATATCTCTCCGTTCCCGTAGATCTCTACCGACTCTACGTCCTTCCACTCCTCTGCCGTAGATCCTATCATCCCGGAGTATATACGCTTAGCTTTTCCGTCTTCCCACCTTTTGACTAAATATTCCGACGGGTCTATCTCTGAAGCTTTTTCTAGAGGGTCGTGGTCCATGTCCTTTTTGATCTCTAACTCGCCGGGTTTTTCTCTTTCACTGAGGCTTTCGGAAGGGACCAGGACTGAAGATATCATCTCACCTTCTTCGAATACGTTCCCCGGGACGTTACCGTCTTCGTCCTCGATACCGTAATACAATCTCTTCATCGATGATACCTGTGTTGTGAGAGATGAAGTGGGATTAGTAGGTTTGGGTCGGTGTCGTGCTTTGTTGGGGGAGTGGGTTTTATCGAAGATCCATATCTTTTGTAATAGTAGATCTGTCTGAGTTGTTGGGATCTAAGGATGGGAGAAAGATGTCAGGTAAGTAATAGGACGGGAAAGTGCGATATATGTGACGGAAGCCGGAGAAGGATGGATAGTCCCGCCTGTTTAAATAGATATTTCCACATTTTAGCAAAGAGTACAAATGGTTAACTTAATCATATGTTAATAAAGAGAAAAACTTAATTAATAGTTAAGTATATTGTTAAGAACGATGGCTATCAGGGCTGAAACTCTACCGGAAGATAAAATCGAAACACCACCAAGATGGGTCACTAGGACATTTCTTGGTCTAAAGCCTCCCTTGAAGTTCGAAAGAAAGGAGATACTTCAAGGTCCGAACGATGAGAATAGGATGGACCAGTTTTTGAGAGAGGCTTCAAAATATCATCTTATCAAAAAATTGGATAGAGGGAAATATTTTGCGGTCGACCCATGTACAGCTATGAACTGCTGGGCTGTTGAGGACTATTATTCTGAAATCTTGGTTCTAGAGTCTTTATTTCGTCATCTTGATATCTCACATTCTTTTCTGTGTCTTTCCGGATACGAGTATGCTGATTATGTTCCTGAGAAACCCATGGTAGTGACAAAGAGAAAGTCAAGGTATAGAGGATTGGATAACTTCTTTTACGATTTCTCTAGTTCTTGTAAGATCGATCTGAAAGTCATGAAGAAAGATTTCAAATTACCTATACTCAGTGAGGAAGAAACATCTTTATTGTTTATGTCAACCTATCTTTCTAGAGAGGTCAAAGCTGGAAAAGAGATCCTTGAAAGCCTGGAGATCGATGAGGAGTTAGAAAATAAATTATTGGGACTAGGTTACTCTAGTTATGGAGGAGATAACCCTGTTGATATAGAAGTTGGATTACCGGATTGGGTTAGAAAAAAGCAAAAACAGATAGGTTTATCGAGGTTAAAAGAGGTTGCTACAAGATGATCGGAAAAAAAGAACACCGCAGAGTTCTCAATAAGCTTGCTGAGAAATTTGATGAACACGGACTTCATCTACTTTTGTTAGGAAGCTCTTCTGTATTGTATCGGTATGGGAGTGTTAGGAGAACCAAAGATATAGATGTACATCCCTTTCCTATTGGAGATTATGAGAAGTTCTATGATGGATTAGAAAAACTAGCAGATGAATTAGAAGGGTCATTCAATATCGAGATAGATGCTTCTTCTATCACTTTCTTTCCTGAGATAGATAATAAAACGTATACTGTAGAATTGATAGATGCTGGTGGTTCTCATTTTCTGACGAGAGAAGTTCTGAAAGACATGGTGGATCAAGCAGACAAGATAGGAAAGGTGTACGTTCCGAGTGATGAACATCTGGTCGTCGCCAAAGCTGATGCATATCTAGATAGGAATGAAAGCGATCCAAATAAAGAGAAATTCTTCGATGATTTGACTGATCTGCGGGAGAAAATGAAGGAAGAAGATATAAAACTCGACTATGATGAAATAGATAGAATCATCAAATTAAGACCTGAAAGAAAACATAATGGTTTGAAAGGTATAATCACATCGCAGTTCTCAGATCTATATGGATGATTATCTTCTTGGTAGACCTCTATTTTCCTGTTAGACTTGACGAAATCTTTTGCAGAAAAGATACAGAATTAGTAAGTTTAGACTAACTTAGTTTAGACTATATAATTGAGCGGATGGGAGAGGGACTGACGACTTGCTTGCGGAAATTAGTTTCTCTTGGTTTTTTGGAAAGCTTTTGGTAGGACATCGAAAAGCATGTTTTAATCCTCTTTGCAATCGATCGATGATATCGGAAAATTTGGGTTACAATCTCTTAGGTTTTACATTCTCGCCATCCAACTCAACAAGTCCTTTAGCAACAAGCCCCTCTACGATACTCTTAACATCGGCACGAGAATTGACACTCACGGTATTTTTTGGTACGATGTGGTCAGCTATGTCAGTGAGCGTTGTTTGTTCCGTGATCTTGTTCATGATCTCGAATTCTGCATAGACTCTATCCGCCTCCTTTTCGATCTGAATTCCGCTTTTATAGATACTCGGCTGTTCATCACTCGCATCTTACAAGCTCACCTCGTACTGTTCTGCTAGTGATTCAAATTCTCGCCACTCAGGTAGGTCTCCAGGTGTGGTTTCACCTTTCGTTTCGACGAACGTGATCAAGGCATCCACTGTTTCCTCGATATCATAGTATACCGAAGCCTCCTTTAAACGTTCAGAGGAGACATCTTCAGATATAATCAATAGGGCACAGTAACTAAGATTTCGAGTATCTGCTCCGACCATGAGGGTGTGCGATATCAGATCGGAGGGGGTCAGTGTATCTTTTATCTCGGAGTGAAAATAAGCGGCTTTTGGTGTGAAAAAGTCTAGACCATAGTCTGAAAAACGTTGTATACCGGTAAGATACCAGTCCGGTTCGTCAAGGATATCTTCGATGTTTTTTTTGGTCGGTATGACTAAAGATTCGTGCGGTGAGCTCCAGACGACTCTTGAACCGGGGATCCGAGTATCGGCTCGATGTTGATGCTCATACTTGATGACTGTTTTAGCGAACCGAACGAGTCCGTTCATCCTGTCCGTGATGAGGTAGTTGTTGTTCTGCTTCGTGATGAACCCTCTAGACTGGAGTTTTTCTAATAGCTGATAGATGCGTCGCCGTCTAAGGTTGAGTTTTGTTTTTATATCGCTGACAGAGGTAGGTCTATCTAGGAACCAGCATATCTGAAGCATCGAAGGAGAGATCAAAGAGGGAAGATCGATGTGGGAGTGACGAGAAGCGAGGTCTTTGTAGGTTTCAAACACGGCGGTGGGGAATGTGCTTACTTTTTTCGAACGCCCTTCACGAGTTACTGCAACGAGCTCAAGCTCTTGGAGGCGAGTTATTCGTTCTGATACATAGCTGACGCTGTATCCCGTGATCTCACTCAGAGCTGTGATAGAGGTCGGGGTGTCGAGTGCGGAAAGGATACGCAGATCTGACCCTAATAGCATGGTATGTGCAATAATAACGAACTGATATATAAATTATTTCGTTTAAAGTGCAATATTTGTTGTCTTGAGCTTTTTTCACCTGCTCGGGGAGAAAATACAAACATATTTAGATATCTGAGTTGACAATACATATATGCCGTGTTTGATAATTATCAACTAAGAGGGTTGGTATGAATGTGGTTATGAGATGGTGTGAGTAAATAGAAAGGGTTGTGAACACTGGTGATCAGCATTTGTGCAAGTTCAAGAGAGTTCTTCTTCCATCGTCTCTAACGAGTACAACTTCAAGTCGGTCGTACCTTCAGCGTGTTCTTTCAGAGCATCTGTGAACCCCGATTTAGAAAACAGGATGTACTTTTCCTCTCTCTTTTCATCCTTCCATCTCACCTTCTTTGATTTATTTTTTAGATCGTTGAGCAAAGTCAGGCCTACTTTGTTTTTGGTCCATTTACACTCCGACAGTAGGATCTTGTTCTCTCTTTCGTTCAGACCCACTATGTCTATCTCATCCTCTTTATACCACCATTTTCCCACCTTTGAATAGGAATCTTTGTTCGAGACTATGAACTCTTTACAAACATCCTCGAACTTTTTTGAGGTGTATATATCGAGTTCCGGTTCGATCACATCTTCGTAGAACAACTCTGGATCCTGTTCCAGATAACTCTGGTTGGGGAATATGAATTTGAACCAGAAATCTAGATAATTGTCCTCTATGTAGTATCTCCCTCTTTTACTATCGCTTGAAGCGGTGACTGGGAGTCGTTTTTCTACCAGATGCAGATTTTGAAGACGGATGAGATATTTGCTCAAGCTCCTGCTCTTGATGCCGGTCTCGTTCGATATCCTGTTGAACCGGGTCTTCCCCGATGAGATGGCTTTCAGGATGGAAAAATAACTCTTAGGTTCTCTGAGTTCCTCTCTTAAAAGCGTTATCGCTTCTTCACGCAGGACGGAGCCTGTTTTTATGATGTGTTCAAGGATGTTCTCCTTTAAGGGTCTATCTTTATCGAACTGCTCTAGATAGTAGGGTATCCCGCCTAAGATAGAGTATATCTTTATCTGTTTTTTGAAGTCACTGTTCGGGAAAAACGATCTCGCCTGGTCGAGAGTGAAAGGCTTCAACTTCAGTTGACCAGTTCTCCTTCCGTACAGCGGGCTCTTGTATGCTAGAACATCTGACTCCATCATCCCCACGGATGAACCAGTGAGGATGAGTGTGATCTTACTGTTCTTGAGATGTTCGTCCCATACTTTTTGAAAAACCTTCAGTATCTCTGAGTTGGTCTCGATCAAATACTGGAACTCGTCTATCACGAGTATGGTCTTTTTCTTATCCTCAAGGTTTTTGAGAAGAACGGTCCAGTCCAGTTTCAGGTCCGACGTTTCGGGGAAGGTCCTCGCCAGACTTTCTTGAAATTCGCTCAACTGATCTTTCTCAGTCTCCCTAGATACCAGATGATATATGGAGGTCTTGTCCTTTATGAATTGTTTTATCAACTCCGTTTTTCCCACCCTTCTCCTTCCGTAAAGGATCACGAACTCTGGCTTTTTGGAACTGAACTTTGAGTTCAAGAAGTTCAATTCTTCCTCGCGATCGATGAATTTAGTTAACATACTCTAGAGTATGATACTTTAAAGTATTTAAACTTTCGTTTCTTTCATGAGAAGTAGCCTGAGCATGGTTTTTGAGGGACTGCCGACTTTCTGCGGAAACAAGTTTCCACTCAATCCTCAGAAGCAAAGCTTCCTGCGGACCTTACAGGAATTAGAAATTCCTGTGGTAAGAAGGAAAATACTATTTTCCTTCGGATACCCCGCCCAAGCTCCCCTGCGCTGGCTCGAACTCTCCCTTCTCACCTGCTCGGGGAGAAAATACAAACATATTTAAATATCCGAGTTGACAATACATAGATGATAAGATGACCCAAGAAGAAGTGAGCATCGTAGAAACGGAAGGTGTGGTGGGAGGAAACCCGAGGATCGAAGGAACAAGGGTCCAGGTAGCTGATGTTGCACAATATTATACGGAGTTGGGGTGGAGCATCGAGAAGATCTCTACTGAGTTGGACCTGACTCCGGATCAGGTGTTAGAAGCTCTGAAATACTATTACAGGAATTCAAAAGTGATCAGAGAGATGATAAGAGCTAGGAAAGCGGAGACTGCTTGATGAGCGGGATCAAACTTTTTTCATAGGAAAGAACTTTCCTATTCTCACTCAAGCAAAGCTTTCGTGACTTAGATGAAAACATGCCTCTAGCTCTGACTTCTCAATTGAAGGTCAGAGATGTCGA
>JAZKSP010000082.1:0-7117 GCA_036626005.1 Thermoplasmatota archaeon
TAATCCCAATCTATTCTGTAGACGCCTACATACTTCCATAAAATAAGATTTTTGGTTCGTAGTTCCTTCTCATAGATCATAACTTGTACTTGTACTTATTGTATATCCAAAATATGATGATCTTGTAGATAATATAAGGTCTTGCAAGTCATTTATTTGGTATAATTTGTAGTACAATCATTTATATGTAATACATAATTACCGGTTTTAGTCACAAATTGAGATCATAATTCGAGCAAAATATTTATATACTTTAAATTCATGTTACTAATTGTCCTACGCTAAGGCGAAACTAGTCATACATTAGGTCATATACGTAAGACGGACATGATATAGAAGGTGTCTGAAAGTATGGAAAAGAAAATATCGCTTCGAGTGGCTGACGAAGACTTGGAGGTAATAGATTCATTCATAGCCAGACATGACTTCAATAACCGATCAGAATTCCTGAGAAAAGCGGCTCTTGATTTCATAAAAAGATACAATCCTCCAGTTGGCCAGAAAGAGATCCCAGAGAGTATTACATTACCTAGCAAGATAAATAACAACATCCAGTATCTTATCAATATGGGACACTATAACGATTGGCAGGATGCTATCCATGAATTAGTTAGAGAAGGTCTATTGAAAGAGGATATAAAAGAACTGAAAAGTCAGTATGACACGGTAGGAGAGTTGAGCAGTAAAGTCGAGTCCTTTAAGAAGATGGCTGAAAAGGAAAACGAATACATGAAAAGATAGTTCCTATTAGTTGTAGGACACTCATTCGAAACCTAGAATATCGGAGGATATTAGATGGAGGAAAACAGCCCCGAATACCCCAAATCTGAAGAAGAATTTGTGAGTGAGACGGCAGAGGAAATCTTGGACTCTCTTCTGTATGAGTCAAACCTGTATGTTGTAGGTGTTGGTGGATGTGGATGCAACACCGTAGAATATATCGCGGAAAAAGACGTCGACAGTGTTAAAACTGTGGCGATCAATACTGACGAGAGAGTCTTAGGTGATTTGAACGCGGATAGGCAGATGCTGATCGGCAAAGAACTTACCGATGGAAATGGAGCAAAAGGCGATCCCTCTATCGGAAAAAGAGCGGCAGAACAGAGCGAAGGACAGATATTGAAAACTATAGACGATGCAGACATGGTAGTCGTTGTTGCCGGTATGGGTGGAGGTACTGGATCAGGTGCCTCAGAAGTGATCGCAGATCTTGCAAAAAGGAACGGAAAGATGGTAGTCACCTATGCGGTGATGCCTTTTTCTGCGGAAAAAGAGAGATACGAAAAAGCAGAATCTGCTTTAGAAGAGGTATCTGAACTGAGTAACGCCACTACGGTTTTCGAAAACGACAAGACGTTGGTCCAATCTGAGGAAACCCTGGAAGATGCCTTTGAGATGGCAGATAAGATGCTCTATAGACTTGTAAAGAAGCTAAAGATGGACTATATCCAAGAGTTCTTTGACGAGATAGGCTTAGATGCTATGGGTCTGTCTGAGAACGTTCCTGATGCTGAGCAGGGAAGTGAAAAAGAAGTCAATGAACCTGCTGTCCTAGAAGCAATTAAATATGTTGATGACGAAGAAGAACAACCTCTTGATGGTAAACTGGAAAGTTACACACCCTGACTAGGAAAAAACTAAAACCCCTTCCTCTTTTAATCTATTTTAAATACATATTTGTTTTAAAAGATGCTGTTTTCTCATTACACTTTTCTATTTCTCTATCTAGAAGATCATCGAATTTTTTAGAAAATTCTCCTTACAGCCGCTATATCCTATTTTAGAATCGGTTATCAGCTTGTAGATGTATGCTCAGTAGCCCTTATCTCTATCTCTGCAGGGTCCTTATTCCAATCATCTTTCACGTACTCTGTTTCGACGATAGTCGTAATTCCTCCTCTCACGTTCCAATCTCCTCTCACCTTCATATACCGGGGTTTAAGATTCTCTACTAGGTCCTCTTTTATCTTGTTAGTTGCTGTTTCATGATATATCTCTTCATTCCTATATCCTACTAAGTAATATTTCAAGGACTTCAACTCTATCAAATATTCATCGGGAACATAGGTTATCGAGATAGTTGCGAAGTCCGGCTGATCAGGTTTTCCGGGACAGAGACAGGTGAACTCTGGAGAGATTATCTTTATCTTGTAATCAGTATCTTCATAGTTGTTTTCCAAAGTCTTTAGTTCCATCCTATCATTTTCCAATATAAAGGCGAGTTGTTAATTCTTTCTATTTTGAGATGAAACGTTATCAATTTTTTAAATATCCATTGTTCTTCTCTCAAAATTTATATATCATTGCTAGAATGAGGATAACCCCTTTAATTAAAATAATAGTTGGGATATCCATGAAAACAGCATTAATTGCCTTAGGAGGAAACACTCTTGTCAAACCAGAAGATGAGGGAACGGCAGAACAACAATTTGAGATGATGGAGAAAACTTGTGACAAATTGGCAGAGATGATAAAAGAAGGATATGATATCGTTTTGACACACGGTAATGGACCCCAGGTAGGAGATATACTTCTCCAAACTGAGATCGCCGCTGATTCTGTACCACCTATGCCTTTGGATATTTGCGGTGCTCAATCTCAAGGTCAGATAGGTTACATGTTTCAACAAACTTTGAAAAATAAACTTAAAGAGATAGGGATAGAAAGAAATGTTTCCAGTATCGTCACCCAGGTAGAAGTCGATGAAGACGATACAGCCTTTAACGAACCTAGTAAATTTGTAGGCCCCAGTTACTCGGAAGAGGAAGCTGAGAAGATAAAAAGAAATAAAGATTGGTCTATCAAAGAGACAGCTAGGGGTAAGTATAGAAGAGTCGTGCCTTCTCCAAAACCTCAGAGTATCGTTGAATCAGAGGTCATTGAAGACCTAGTTTTCAGCGGTGAAGAAAGCTATATCGTTATCTCAGCTGGAGGAGGAGGGGTTCCCGTTATAAACGATGACGGACAATTAACCGGTGTTGAAGGGGTTATAGATAAGGATAGGGCAAGTGCTGTATTAGCAAATGATATAGATGAAGATTTCTTTATAATGCTCACCAATGTAGAACATGTTTACCTCAACTTCAGCGAAGATGACGAGAAGGCAATTGAATCTATGAATGTTGAAGAAGCTAAACAATATTTAGAAGAGGGTCAGTTCCCAGCAGGAAGTATGAGGCCGAAAATAGAAGCCTCGATAGATTTTCTCGAGAATGGCGGCGAGAAAGCTCTGATCACTGATCCAGAAAATCTATTAGATGCTCTAGATCAAAAAACTGGCACCTACATCTATAATAAGTGAAAATCATGAAAGGAGCCGAAAGAGTTAGAGGTCTTAGTGAATCAGTCATAAGAGAGATGACTAGAAAGGCTAAAAAATATGATGCAATCAATCTATCCCAGGGCTATCCAGAGTATCCGACCCATGATCAAATTATAGAGAGTGCAAAAAGGGCTATAGAATCCGGGCTTAATCAATATTCAGTTACCTGGGGAATGGAGGAATTGAGGAAAAAGATATCAGAGAAGTTGAGAGATTTCAACGGACTCGAATACGATCTAGAGTACGAAATAACGGTCACCTGTGGAGCTAGCGAAGCTATAATGTCGACGATCCTGGGTTTGGTCGAAAAAAACGAGGAGGTCTTGATATTTCAACCATTCTATGAAAACTATGTTCCGGCAGTCTCGATGGCTTCAGGCAAGCCGAGATTTACAACCATCGACAAGGATTTAAACCTTGATAAAGAGGATATCAAGGAAAAAGTTGGAAAAGATACCAAGGCTATGATACTTAATACACCCCATAATCCAACTGGAAAAGTTTTCCAAAAAGATGAATTAAAATTTATACGAGATATATGTGTGGAGGAAGATGTTCTATTGATCACAGATGAAATATATGAAAAGATCATCTATGAGGGAGAACATATCTCTCCGGCCACTCTAGATGATTTGAGGGAGAGGACAGTGACTATCGGAGGTTTTTCTAAAGTGTACTCAGTTACTGGTTGGAGAGTAGGATATGTCGCAGCTCCAAAGAGACTTATGAAACCTATACGGAAAGCCCATGACTACACGACAGTTTGCGCTCCAACTCCATTCCAGAAAGGGTCTGTAAAGGCGCTCGATCTTCCAGACGATTATTATGATAAAATGCTCAACTATTATCGTAAAGGGAGAAACATCGTATACGAGGGATTAAAGAATACAAAGATGGAACCTTTGAAGCCTGAAGGAGCATATTACATGCTTGCAAATATAGAAAAATACGACATGCCGGATAGAGAATTCGTCGATCATCTGGTCGAAGAAAAAGGCGTTGCGACCGTTCCCGGCACTTCTTTCTTCGATGATGGTGGGGAAGAACTTGTCAGATTCTGTTTTTCACAGGACATCGATTCATTGAATGAGGCCATGGAGAGGATCAGCGAATAGATATTTTTTCAATCTAATAGTTCTCCAGGTGTTCTGAACTCTCCGCCCCAATAGATCACTGTTTCAGATCTTTTAAAGTCCTTGGATTTCATCGCGCTTACTACCTTTCCGATAAACCAATGATGATCTCCGGTTTCCACTCTTTTTTCAAGTTCACATTCTAAGACTAATGGACATTCACGAACACTCGGCACTAGGGTATTTCCTCCTTGTTCTCTCGTGAGATCGAACTCTTCAAATTTATCTATATCTTCACCAGAAGCACTCCCGCAGTCCTTTACCTTTCCGAGCATATCTTTGTGAGGTACGTTCACTGTAAATTCTCCATGTTTTTCCAATAATTCAAAAGAGTGTCTCTCTGGAGCTATACCTACTCCAATCATAGGCGGATCGATAGAAAAAATATGTACCATCGCTGCGGTGATAAGATTTGATTCGTTTCCCGTACCAGTTCCTACCAAAACCGTAGGGAAGTGTGGTAAGAATTTTATACCGTCTCTTGGGGGTAGTTCATCCTTCATATTTCTCAATAATCTCTAAGAGTTAAGAATTTTTTGTGTGATTTTCTTTAAAGACTTATATACCATATCCTCATAAGTCAAATTATGATAGAGAGACCACGAGGCACAAGAGACTTCGGGCCTGATGAGATGGAGTTTAGGAAGAAGTTAGAAGATCTATTGAGAGGAAAAGCCGAGCATTTCGGATATCGAGAGATTTCCACTCCTACATTTGAACATATTGAGCTCTTCTTAGAAAGATCGGGACCCTCTATCGTAGAAGAGATCTATTCATTCGAAGACAAAGGTGGTCGGGAACTTGCCTTGAGACCTGAATTCACGGCATCGGTCATGAGGATGTATTCGGAGAGTTTGAGGGGAGAACCTAAGCCTTTGAAACTGTTCTACTTTGGGCCCGCTTTTCGATACGAAAGACCACAATCTGGAAGATACAGGGAGTTTTGGCACTTCGGTACTGAGTTGATTGGGGCAGATACTGCAAGAGCAGACGCCGAAAATATAGCGTTCGCATACAAATGCATGAAAGATTTGGGTCTTGATGACATTACTTTAAAAATCTCGAATCTACAAATCCTCGAAGATTATTTGAAGAAATATGATTTATCCCAGGACGAAAGAGAAGAACTATATCACCTTCTAGACAAAGAGGAAACAGAAAAGATCCTAAGGAAATTTGATCTCGATGACGAATTCTTTGATCTGATAGATATGGACTTCGAAAAGATCTCTTCTTTTATTGGTGATTCCTCTTCTTATGAACATCTTTGTGAAGTGATAGATCACCTCTCTTATTACGGTATAGAAAGAGAAGATTATGTGATAGACCTCAGTACGGTCCGAGGACTCGATTATTACTCTAGCGTTGTTTTCGAGATCGATGCGGAAAAACTCGGAGCTCAAAAGCAGATATGTGGAGGAGGAGATTATAATCTTGGAGACATCTTCGATATCGAGGTATCTTCCAAGGGATTCGCTATAGGTTTCGATAGGTTGTACCTCGCTCTAGAAAAAGAAAATGAACTTTTCGAAAAGAAGAGAGAGGGATGCTATATCATCCCCATAGGTGACGAAAACATATCATATTCTTATGATGTTCTCTCGGACCTTCGAAAAAATGATATCAAGGCCGATATAGATCTAAAGGAGAGGAGCATCGGTAAGGCTCTTGGATTCGCTGATAAAGCGGATTTTAAATATTCTGTTATCATCGGAGAAGAAGAGGTCGAAAACGAGGAAGTAGCTTTAAAAGATATGGAATCAGGGGACCAGAAGAGCGTGAAGAAAGAAAAGATAATAGAGGCTATTTAAGATGGTCGATATCAGTTTTAGATATCTATCAGGAAATACGAACAAAATCGTTTTCGTTTTATTTATCATAGTTTTATTCTATACTGTGAGTCTTTTTATTGGACCATTGACCCTAGAACCAGGCACTGTTGAAGGCTTAAATGGGGCCGCTAATCAGGTAGATTACAGTGATAAATGGGAAGAACTTTCTCCTTTTCATCATGCTATATATCTTTTCAGCGACCTCAACTGTCATCAAAAACATGAACGTTCTTACAGTTTGAATGGAAACCAAATGCCGGTATGTGCAAGAGATGTGGGGATTTTCATTGGATTCAGCTCGGGATTTCTACTGATGAGTTTTACTAGAGGTGCAAGGAATTTAAAAAACATACTTTTAGATATTATCAATGTGAATACCGAAATATCGGAGATAAAGAAAACCTTTATTCTGATAATCGTCGGGGCGATCTTTGCCCTTCCTTTGATTTTAGACGGCGGTATACAACTTGTTTCCGACTACGAGAGCTTTAACGCCTTTAGGACTTTTACCGGCCTGCTTTTCGGCTTCGGTTTTTCGGTTTTCATTTCTGGTCTGATATTATCCTCTTCGCCATATGAAGACTACAGATGAGTTCAAAGGAGCCTGTCAAATTTTTAGTGATTTTTGACTTTTGAGCCGTTCATGATATTTACGGGGGCAATTTTGGCGATTATTCTCTTCCTTGTTAAATCTATGATATCACTATAGTTTTGACAGACTCGTTCAAAGGCAAAGCTTATATAAGGTTTCGTAACTCACAACGGTAGAGGAATTACGATGACTCACTGGCAAGGTAAATCTAAACGAAAACTTACTGGCGGTAAAAGGG
>JAZKSP010000083.1:0-7063 GCA_036626005.1 Thermoplasmatota archaeon
TATGGAGAATTCTACCTTCCTACATTCTTAGGACTTTTGGCTTTTTTAGCGACGGTTGGGAGAGAGATAGTCAAAGACATCCAGGATCTTAAAGGAGATATGAATAGGAATACCTTTCCCATGAGAGTCGGCCCTAAAAAGGCAGAGATGACCGCCTCTGGTTTCATAATAAGTGCAGTCATATTGTCCCCCTTTCCCTACATTTTAAATTTACTTTCCATCTACTATCTTTTAGTAATACTCGTGGCAGATGCAATATTTATATATTCCCTCCTATTACTTAAATCAGCAGAGAAATCTCAAAGATTCATAAAATTTGCAATGATAATTGCCTTGATTGCCTTTCTGATTGGAGGATTAATATGAATGTGCTCGATTACATACTCGAAAAAAAGGATGAAGAAACACTTCACATGGGTCTGATCGATCCGGATGAACAGAGCCCTGAAGAGTCGGGTAGATTGGCTCAGGCTCTAGATGAAGTAGGTTCTGATGCTGTCATGGTCGGTGGATCGACCGGTATAACCCAGGAGAATTTGGATAAGACAGTCAAAGAGATGAAAAACGTTACGGATTTACCGATCATACATTTTCCAACTAAAGCCGGTGCTATTTCACCGCATGTGGATGCGATCTATTTCATGAGCATGCTGAATTCAATGGATCTCAGCAAGGTAGTCGGAGAACAAGTCGCCGGTGCTCCCTATATCAGAGATATGAATATAGAGACTCTTCCGATGGGATATGTCGTCGTGGAACCTGGTATGACTGTCGGAAAAGTAGGAAAAGCCGATCTAATCCCTCGAAATGACTCTGAGATGGCGGTGAGTTTTGGATTAGCTGCACAATATTTTGGAATGGAACTATTTTACTTAGAAGCGGGTTCAGGTGCTCCCGATCCAGTGCCCGTGGAGATGATAAAAGCCTGTAAAGAGAGTCTCGACATCCCTTTAATTGTCGGAGGGGGTATCCGTGAACCGGAACAAGCTAGAAAAAGAGCAGAAGCTGGAGCTGACGTGATCGTCACTGGAACAGTGATCGAAGAGACTTCCCGGGTGAGTTCAAAATTAAAGGAGCTTATAGGAACTATCAAAGAAGCATAGAATATGAAAAAAGAAGACAGTGTTTTGGTTTACGACACGACGATAAACTTACCCTATTTCAGATGTCCAAACCTAATAATTCAGATTCCTGTATTTTTTCTTATCTCCCTCCTACTTTTTATTACGCTATTTGATTTCACTCGCTTGGGTCTTTTGAAGACTTTACTCATATTCTTCGTACCTACAGTTATCTCTGCTTTTATTCTTCCCTTCTTGAAGAATACCGATCAACAGATAAATTTTAGACAGTCATCTCTTCTAGCTATGTTATCCCTCATTATAATGGGGGGTTTGACATTATTTTGGAGCAATTCCGATATTCCTCCAGAGATAGTATTGATCATGGCCGCTGGAGTACCATTCTCAGTAAGGTATCTTATAATCAGAGCCGCCTTTTCTCCCGATTGGTTGAAACCGATGCCACATTCTATGATCCAATCTCTTCTAATCCTGCCCTTTATCCAGATTTTTTTTGGGTTAGAATTCTCACATCTAGTGACTCTCGTCGCGGTATTTATCATCGGATTCATACCGATATTTATGACTTTATCATTCCTGAACAAGCCTTTCCTAGACAATTTTGACACCTCCGCCTTGAAATTGATGAATATAGCACTCAAATTGATGAAGGGAGAAGAGGAGGGGGAAAAAGAATTGGAAAAAATCTTCAAAAATAATTCGATCAAAGCAGACGTTGAATATACAGTATTTTCCTTTAGAACTGAAGAAGGAGAAAAATCACTTTTCGTCATCCCCGAAATACATCCGGGTCCGGTGAAAGGCATAGCTGGTTTCCAATTATCTAATATATTAGCCGAAGATCTGAGGTCCCACGGCACTATTTTTACCTTTCACGGTTCTTCTACCCACATGTTGAATCCGATCAAACAAAAAGACTGTCACCAGATATCAAAGGCTATCGACGGATCTGTTAAGGATATAGACTATGATGACACCGGAACGAAATACTTAACGTATGATCACGGGGTATTCATAGGAGGACAATCGTTCGATTCAGAAGTTTTTTCCACAGTTTCTTTTTCACCCCGACCCACGGAGGATATCGAAGCATCTATAGGAGAGATCGTGGAGGAGAGAGCTCGTTCCCGAGGGATAGATGAGCTGGGTTTCGTCGATTCTCACAACTGCGTAAGAGAGGGATGCAGCGAAGTTTACTACCCATCTACGAGATACAGAAGGATAATGAATAGGGCAGAAGAGATACTAGATATGCTCGAAGATGAAGAGCAGAAGAAAGTACAGATGGGCACTGCGATCAAGAAAAATTATGATCCGAGCAGAGGTATAGGTTCAGAAGGGATCAAGGTCGCTTTTTTCAAAATCGGGGATCAGTTGAGTGCTCAGGTGCTAATAGACGGAAATAACATGATTCAAGGCCTTAGAGAGGAGATACAGGAGGATATATCGGATATCGTCGATATATCAGAAGTTCATACCACGGACAGCCACGAAGTTAACACCCTGATGAACGATTACAATCCAGTGGGTCTTAATATGGAAAATAGAACTATCATAGAGGATGTTAGAGAGCTAGTTGAAAGGGCTAAGGAAGACCTAGAATATGTAGAAGTTGGAGCTATTTCCGGGAAGATAAAGAATTTCGAAGTGATGGGTCCTGTAAACAGTAATAGATTGGATACTATTTCGAAGACGCTTTACAAGGTAGGTCCTTTTGCTGCGGCTTTATCATTCGTGATCCAGGCGCTGCTCACCTCTATACTCATTCTTATCATTTGAGATATTTTTTATCGCTCGGTGAAAACAATTATATATTTTATCTGATTCTGTTGAATCCACAGTAATACCATACCAGCCCGGTGGTGCTTCGGAATAAAATATTCCAAGTTTCCACCGCGCTCTTGCTTCGCAACAGCCCGGTGGTGTAGCGGTCAATCATATGGGCCTTTGGAGCCTGTGACGACGGTTCGAATCCGTCCCGGGCTATCTAATTAATTATCTTGCAGAGAGGGTATCGATATGAATTCCGAAGAAGAACCTTGGTATGAGAATGAGGAATTATGGAAGGATTCACCTTTCAACATAGACGAAATAGATAGAGCTCCAAAAGAGATCGATAAGATTTCATCTCTAGCTGAGTTAGAGCCGGATATGAAAGTGCTCGATCTATGCTGTGGGGTAGGTAGACATTCTGTTGTGCTAGCTAAAAGAGGTTACGATGTAACTGGAGTTGATCTAACAGAACATTATTTAGAGAAGGCGAGGAAGAAAGCAGAGGAAGAAGACCTCGAAATCGAATTCATAAAGGAAGATATGAGGGAATTCAAAAGAAAAGAAAATTTTGATGTGGTTCTAAACCTCTTCACTTCATTCGGTTTGTTTGAAGATGAGGAGGAAAACATGAAGGTTCTTGAAAATATTCATGCATCTCTTAAGTCTAATGGTAAATTAATCATGGATTTGATGGGTAAGGAGATATTAGCTCGCATCTTTGAAGAAAGAGATTGGTCTGAGACAGATGATGGACTCATATTAGAAGAGAGAAATGTTGAGAACCACTGGTCCTGGATGAAAACTAGGAGAATATTGATCAGCGAGGAAAGTAAAAAGGAATATAATCTCTCCCATTGGATCTATTCCGCTAAAGAATTGGAAGATATGTTGAAAGAAGTCGGATTCTCTTCGATTGAAGTGTATGGCAATTATGAAGGAGAACCTTATGACGAAGAAGCGGATAGATTAGTCGTTATCGGGGAAAAGTAGAGATCTAGGAAATATTCGGAAATGTCCTTTTCTAAATATTTATATAATAATTTTTCTTTCTTTATTTAAGATATTTAAATTTTAGAAATAATTATTTTAGTTTTTACTTAATTTATTAATTTTTATCCGTTGTGTTTAAGAAATAACTATAAATAATAAACTAATGCTTTTTCGTTTTCTATAAAAAACCGTCTTTTAGCATATAATTTAATAAATTTAGTAAAAACCGCTAAGGCTAAATTAAATCCTTAATTTGTTTATAGGTGGTTATACAATTTCTATGCAAAACAACCGGAAAAATGGGAAAACCGATAGAATACCTTATTTAGACCGCGGAGGGTACCCTCTTTAGAAGAAAAATAAGGAAAGATCGGCCTCTTTGAAAGATGGGGTGGAAAAACTACTATTTTTTGAATATAGAAAAACAAAGATGTCGGAAAACGTATGTAATCCGACGTAATATTTATATATTAAATCAGAAGACGTCGGAATTTATATTAGGTTTAACGTCAGAAGAAAAACCCCTTTCTAAGAAAGGATGAGTAAATTAATAGATAAATATATTATTCACTCTTATCTTATTATAGTTATTCGAAAAATATGCAATAGTAAAATTTCTAATTTTATTAAATTAATTGTTGTTTTTGTTATGTAAACAAAAAATATAGTATATTTGTTAAAACTGTTTTTGTATTTTAATAACAAAAACATTATTTCGAAAAAATATCAATTAATTTAAGTATTTACTAATAATATTAAATTATTAAAAATATATGTAATATACGATTTTTTATTTAAAAAACAAAACCAAACAATCTCTGAATACTAAATCAATTTAGCGTTAACCTTTTCATCATCAATTTTTACCAATCCTAAGTTATCATCGGATGCAGGACCGGGATTCATATATATTGTTCCTTCTTTTTCTAGAGTTCCCCTGTCTTCATGAACGTGACCGGTAAGAACGAGCTTTGGCCTGTTTTCTTCGATAACGGAAGGAAGCTTATCGCTACCTATATGCTTGCTTCTAGAGGCCTCATCTAGTATTCCATAAGGAGGTTGATGAAAAACGAATACATCTATCCCTTTTGATCTATCTCTAAATGCCTCCACTTTTTCTTGAGAATAATTGGAACCTGAAAGACCGATAAAACTGGTACCCTCTTTTTCCATCCTTTTCAACTCGATATATTCTTCTCCAGCCTCGTCATAAGCCTCCTCAATATTTTCAGGATCACAGTTACCTATCACTCCTATAACATCGGTAGGTATCTTATCTAGGATCTCTACGGCTTCTTCTTTAGTCCCAAAATGAGTGATATCTCCACATACAACGGAAAAATCTAGATCGTATTTATGGAAGGCCGCGTTGATCTTGTTTAAACTCTTTTTAGCTCCATGTATATCGGATATGACGAGGAATTCTGCTGACATGGTGGACTGATAAAGAATATACTTTTATAATTCCTTTCCTTTGACTGAACCGATAAACTTGACAGGGATACTGAAAGAAAACGATATCATAGTAGAGGACGAGAAGAGAGGTAATCAGATATACAACAAAGGATATTTTGGAAAGCCTCTCTCCGATGGTGGCTTAGAGTTGGATCTCTACGAGGGCTTATACCTCATTGAAGCTGATCGCTTAGAGATTACCAATGAGAACGGAGATGACTTGGAAAGAGAGGACATAATCAAAAAAATATCAGAAGAAGATTTTCACAGGGAGTACCTTCCCTACAAAGATATGAGGATGAGAGGGTACGTATTGAAGAAAGCCTCTGATCCAGCTTCTTTTCGGGTCTTTCCTAGAGGAGGTGGACCGAATAAAACTCCTTCAAGATTTTGGTTGTTCAATTACAGAGAAAGAGATAACTTCGATATAAACAAAATTTTAGAGCATCATAATCAGGTCTCGAATCTTAAAAAAACTATGTTGACTGCTCTCGTCGACGAAGAGGGAGATGTTACTTACTACATTTTTTCGACAATTGACTTAGATGGAGGGGTTGAAAAATACTCCCAAAAGGAGTTGAAAGGAGTTCTACATGGCGATGGAACCATTATAAAAAGAGATTATGAAGAACTTTACGAAGATAATTTCTACGGATTTAAAGAAGAGAACACCCTTAGATTGTCCATCTATGAAACATTATACCTCGTAGAATCAGGTATACTTAATGTCACAGATATCAATACTGGGAAGAAATTTGAGAAAGAAGATGTGAAGTCTATATATGAAAAGAATAGAGGAGATTTTCAGATAGAGTACAAAGTTTATAAGGATCTTAGAGAGCGTGGATTGATACCGAAAACTGGTTTTAAATACGGTACCCCTTTTAGAGCGTACCCAGCGAACCCTGATGAGAAACATGCTGAGTACATCGTTCAACCCTTGAAAGAAGATTACGAATGTCCGTGGTATCAAGTCAGTAGAGCTGTAAGAGTCGCACACAGTGTCAGAAAAGATTTTTTGTATGCTAGAGTAAAAAAAGATGGAGATGTAGATTATCTGAAGATAAAAAGAGAAACGCCCTAATCTTTTCTGTGCTTCTTCAATTGCTCACTGATCTTTTTGAGAAGTTCTTGTTTGCTGCCCTTTTGTTTGGGTATGATGACCCTACCGTTACTTTCGTACCAGGTAGATGGGTGATGTTGGTGTTTCTCTACTCTGTTAGGTATCTCCCATGAATCCAATATATCTCCGATCTCCTCGATATCAGGAGAATCTACGGCGAGTTCTTTAGAGATACGTCTACTCTCGGATCTAGAGAGCTTTTTATCAAAATACTCGGGAAAAATGATCCAGGTCTTTCTTTCTCTTCCGGCCATCCTCAATCCTCTACCAGGACAGCATTGATTACTCCATCCTGACCGGGCCTAGAAGTGACCTTAGCTTTACCTTCTTCTGTTTCTATTATAGCTCCTTTGTTCAGGATGTTCCGCTGAACATAATTTGGATTTGCTGGATTCTCGACCACGTTATTGATCTCAACATGTTTAACCTCGCCTTCACTGTCAGAAAGGTTGGCTTTCTCCGCTCCGACAACACGAACTTTTTGATTTCCACCACGTGATCTAACAGTCTTTCTCTTCTCTTCAGCGAGCACCGGGAATTCATAATCTCTACTTATCTCAAACTTTCTCTTTTTTCGATGATAGACCCTTTTACCGCCAGTAAGTTTTCGTTTAGATTTACCTTGCCAGTGAGTCATCGT
>JAZKSP010000084.1:0-6991 GCA_036626005.1 Thermoplasmatota archaeon
GGACAAAAGATAGATCTCCAGGAGGAAGGTGTTTTTGAGCCCGTGGAGATGATCCAAAGTCTTCCTGACATAGAAGAATTTTACGGAAGAGAAAAAGAGTTGAGCGATATGGAGGAGTGGCTAGAGAGCGATAGATCAGTATTGATCGTGTTCGGTCGAAAAGGTCAAGGAACGTCCGCATTGGCCGCGGAGTTCATCGAGAGATTAGAAGAAAGACATCTGTTATGGATAAAGTTAGAAAACGTGACTAAGGAAGATATAAAAAATAAGATCTCCAAATTCCTAGAAAAAATAGGAGCGGACTTTGAAAATATCTTTGATGGACTCGCTTCTCAAAAAGCTCTAGTAGTATTCGACGATTATTACGAGGAAGGGAGTGATGTTGTAGGTCTTTTAAATGATCTTTTAGAAAGACTCGAAAAAAACGACCCGTTGAAGATGATAGTCACGGGACATGAGGGAACTCCTGTATATGAGAGATTTTATCAATCCAATCACGTAAAGAAAGGAGTGGTAGAAGAATTAAAGATCTCACCTCTTGGTAAAGACAAGGCAGAGAAAATTCTCAAGAAAGATATAAAAGAGGACTCTCTCGACAGGATCATGATGTTTACGAAAGGATCTCCTCTGCTCTTGAAATTACTTCGTGAGGGGAATAAAGATAGACTTTGTGAATTGACCCCTTGGGGAGAGGAGCAGATATCTCTTTTGATGTATTTAAAAACAGAAACTGATGATTAAGAGAATTCGTTAGGGCGAAGCTGTTAAATAGGGAATATCTAATAAATTAATTTGAGAATATGTTGATGCCCACTCATGCCAAACTTTTTGTCATCCTGCTTGGATTCATTTTCATCATAGTCGGGATAGGTATTTCTATGTTATCGGACATCCCTAATGTCGTTCCCATAGGGATGGGAATCATCGGTATATTCCTCATGCTGACACCCTTCACTTATGGAGGGAAAAAATAGTAATATTTTTATCCTAGAAGTAGAGTTGGATGTCTGAGAAACATGTACGAAGTACTGGAAGTTGAAGCGAAAAAGAAGGACGTGATCGATGATATACTGTCCGATGATCTCATAAGCAAACAAAATACCAACGTAAGAGATGGGTCCAGTCTCGGATTCAAAGAAGGTGTCTCCTACGTCATGGTAGAAGGAAAGGAAGAAGCTGTAGAAAAAGCTGTAGACCTATTCAAAGAGGAAGACGTAGAACCGGCTGAAAATAGCGATGAAGTTAGAGAAAAGATAAAAGAAGAAGGAGAGGCCGCAGCAGAGGGTATAGGGACTGTTTTCGGATAGAATATACCCCATTTCTACTCTCTCGTTTCTATTTTATTTTTCCTCCCTGCCAGGATCGTCACTCTCATCCTTTCTTCCAATTCAGGGTCTTTTCTGACCCCCCATATCATATCGGCATCAGGTCCGGATCTCTGGACTTCATCTAGAGCATCTTTAACATCCATTGTTTCTCCTTCACCGCTGGTCGTAATCACTGTAAGTATTTTATCAAAATCAGCTAATTCCTTAAGCCAAGGAGATCTTAGAGCCTCCTTAGCAGCTCTTACACCTTTTTTCCTTCCTTTCCCATAACCCGCTCCTATCTTGAACTCATCGACTTTTTTGCAAAATTCCTTAATGTGTGAGATATCACTCTTCGTTATCACTGAATTAAAATCAACTATCGGAAGCCGTATTATCCTATTCATAACTGAGAAAGCTTTATTTATGGGTAGATGAGGATTGATCTCGAGCAACTTACTGTTAGAAAATACAGTGGATCCATCAAGATATTTATCAGCTTCAGCTTGAGATTCTTCTGATAACTTTTTTCTATTCTCGCTTTCACTTTCAAATGGTTTTGCCAACAATCCCATAGTGAAAGAAGAATGCCTCTTACAGAGTTGGGCACAGACTGGGACGGTCCAACTGCCGGTTTTACCACCAAGACCTGCGATCAGATAAACGATCTCATAGTCCTTAATCTTACGCTTCAGCTTTTTCTCTGATCCAGTTAAAGGCCTTTCATTCATATCGATCTCTGAATTGTAAGCTTTGTTCATATCTTCTTTCGAGAGTGATAGGAAAGATAATTTAGGTGGTCTAGAGGAGGTCCCAACTTCACATATCTTTACATTAGAAGAAGGCATCTCTCCTATTTCCTCTACTATATTGCGACCAGCACCTCCAATACCTAGTACCAGTGTTGAGGGACGTCTTTCATCTGTATGATTTTTCCCAAACTTCTTCCTGACCGGCATATTTTGACCTTTATTGGTATAGAATAGAACAAGCTTCTAATAATTTTTATTTTCTAATACTCTCAATGTCCTCCTTTAATCTTTTTTTGTCATCTATCTCACTCCATCTACCGACTAAGGAGCCCGAGACCGGACCCAAAAATGAGGCATAATAAGCGGATACACTATCACCGATAAGGAAAGCCACTAAAGGAGCGATTATAAGACCACCCATAAGTCCGCTCCAAAGCCCTAAAGGCCATCCGATCTTATATCCGGCAAAGAAACCGATAGGGATACCGATAGAAAGTGATACCCCTAGAGCCATTATAAATTGATCATAGCTGAAGCTCATCAGGAGTGATATTACTATGAGGATAAACCCAACACACCAAACACCGGCTAAAATCATTTTTCTTTTAATATCAGAGAATAAAAAATTTGATAATTTACCCCTATTATTCTCATCTTCCACTTTTTATCACCTTAAAGTCACATTACTTCAATCTTGTTTATTGAATTTTAAACTTTTGGTAACACTTTGATTTAAGATAGTAAAGTACAAGTATGATTTCAAACAATAATATCCCAAGATAATGGAAAAAAAGATTTCAACAATCATCACAATATTGATCTTACTCTTCGCTCTTGGGATATCGCAACTAGGTATGAAACCTTCGGATAGTCTATCCTATGAGAGCTCAAGTCTAGAAAGTGAAGAGATGAGTAATATAAGTATTACTAATGATACAGAATTAGAAGAGTTTGCTCTTGAGGAAAATTACGATTTACCCGGTAACGGGACCGAGGAACACCCCTTTCTATTAGAGAATTATACAATAGACGGGATGGGTGAAAACCACAGCATCTACTTGAAAAATATTGAGCAACATTTCGTCATTAGAGATTGTGAAATTTACAATTCATCTGAAACAGGTATCAAAATAAATAAAGTCTCTAACTTTACTCTAGAAGACAGTGTGATAAAGAATTCTAGTACGGGGATCAATATAGAATCTAGTGAAAACATAACGATCAAAGGATCTAAAATATACAATAATTCGAAAGAGGGTATCTATTTGAAAAAAGGCTCAAACAACAATACCATCATAAACAATAATATTTCAAACAATAATGAATTTGGAGTCAGAATTTCAGAGTCTAATCATAACTTGATCTATCACAACATCTTCTTCGGAAACGAGAATCAAGCCAGCGATCAAGGAGATAATCATTGGGATGACGGGGAAAGAGGGGGGAATTACTGGTCGGATTACGAGGAAGAATATTCCGAGGCCAACGAGTCTATAAATACAGGTATTTGGGATACGTCTTACGAGATAGGAGAGAATAATAGTGACGAATTTCCGCTTATCTCCCCTATCAGTCCTCCTACTGATGTGAAGATTTACCCAAGAGATGAAGGCGCTGAGCTCAGTTGGAGTGAACCTGCATATTCTATAAGGTATGATGTAGAATTTATTAAGATATATAGAGGTGTAGAGGAAGGCAACCTCTCGATCTATGAGAATTTAACCGCCGATGAGAAAGGATTCAAAGACGATAACCTTACTAATGGAAATAAATATTATTATTCTCTCAAGGCAACTAATCAAAAGTATGAGAGCGTTGAGGTAAATGTCGAAGTCGTCCCCGAGGGGACACATCCATATATTGAAGATTTCTCTCCTGTGGGCGATGATATACCTGTTGACACAGAGATAAAAGTTAATTTCTCTGAGAGGATGGATGAAGACTCCATTCAGATATCGGTTGAAGATTCTGAGAGTGAGGAAGTCGAAGTAGGTTTTGAAAGTAGAGGAATTGAATTTATTTTTGCACCTCAAGAAAATCTCAGCTATGATACTACTTATTCCGTGACAGTAAACGGCAGCGATATAGCTAAAAATTGGTTAGAACGCCCAATTACCTGGAGTTTTACCACTGTGTCTGATTCAGGTATGATCAAAGGAAGAGTGGTGGATGAAGAAGGTGAACCTTTAGATAACGCAAGAATCTTTGTTGATGAAGAACCCAAAACCTTCACGGATTTATCTGGAGAATTCGAAATAGAAGTGCCCTCCGGGAACTTTACGTTGAAGATATCTAGGGAAGGATACGAAGATATAGAGAAAAAATATCATATCAAACAAGGCGAAGAAATAGTCATAAAAGAAGATATAACGCTAAAGGAAGAGGAAGGTGTAATATCTCGATGGTTCTGGCCTCTGGCTTTAGTCGGAGGAGGAACATTTCTTCTAGGTATAATCGCTCTAGTCATCTTTTTCTACCAACGAGAGGAAGAGAGACCTCCGCCAGATGAAGAGATCTACGATGTTGATTACGAAGACGTGGATGAAGAGGAATTTGAAAGCTGGTGGGAAGACCAAGATTCATCATAGATTGGAACTGCTTCCCCCACCATCTATAGGTATAGCTGCACCATCTATGAAACTCGATTTTGGAGAAGATAGAAAAACGACCAATTTTCCAAGTTCTATCGGTTTTCCGATCCTATTGAGAGGGATATCCTCAGTCCAGTTTTCCATCCCCTCATCAAAGGTTTCGATATTTCCCCGTTCTAATTCATCTTCTATCAGTTCTTGTATCCTCCCTGTTTTATGAGGGCCCGGCAGAACAGAGTTCGCTCTTATCTCTGGCCCCAATTCTTTCGATAGAGTCTTCATGAGACCTATCACGCTCATCCTTATCGAGTTTGACAGAACGAGGTTGGGAACCGCTTCCTTGACACTCATGGAGGTTATATTGACTATCGTCCCTTCTCCTTCCTTTAGATATTTCACTGATTCCCTGACACTTCTAACCACACTCATAACTAGAAGATCAAAACTTTCGTACCATTCTCCATCATCTGTATCGATGAAGGATTTGCTGGGAGGACCTCCAGCACAGGTAACAAGATGATCCAATCCATTTTGCTCCTTAACCGTTTTTTCTACCAATCTTTCTATATCATCTGTTTTTGTTATATCTCCGATAACGCCTTTTACTTCTCCTCTTACCTCTTTGTTGAGTTCATCTACAGCCTCTTCTAATCTTGTCTCGTTCCTACCGTTTATAGTGACGTTTACACCTTCTTCAGCAAGAGCCTTAGCGGAGGCTTTTCCAAGACCGCTTGTGGAAGCCAATACGAGAGCCGAGTTGTCTTCTATATCCAATTTCATGATCTAACCCTTATATCTAAAACAGTTAAAAACCTTTATATAATCTACTATGCATTTAGGAAATGGAGGTTGTGAGATGCCTAAATACGTGATATTATCCAATCTAACGGACGAAGGTAGAAAGACTATTTTAGACCATCCAGAAAGGATCGAAGAAGTGAATAAGGAGATGGAAAAGAAGGGGGCTACGATCATCGAACAGTATTTCCTACTGGGCAAATACGACTTTATCACGGTGGTAGAAGCACCATCAAAAAGCGATATAACCAGTATAGTTATGGAGATAGCTTCTAGAGGTTCTATAGACACGATGACTCTCCCGGCGATGGATGTAGATGACCTGATAGCTGACCTAAAATAGTGTAGCTAGTACGTTCATAGGTTATAGAGAACCCGTCTGGATTTTCCACCTTGGATTGTTCAAATAGATTAAAGACTGTACCAAATATCTAAATATACTCCCTATATTTTTCGACCATGGGATCCGAGATGATCGATCTTAGGAGCGATACGGTTACGAAACCCACCGATGAGATGAGAGAAGCGATGAAAGCAGCAGAAGTGGGAGACGACGTTCTGGGAGAAGATCCCACGGTTAAGGAGCTTGAAGAACTTGCCGCGGAAAAGACGGGCAAGGAGGCAGGTCTTTTCGTGACTTCTGGAACTCAGGGGAACATAACTTCATTATTGACCCATACCGAACCGGGTGAAGAGATAATATTTGGTAGAGACTGTCACATATATAGATACGAAGTAGGGGGTTATGCTTCACTCGCTGGACTCTCATCTAGGACCTTAGACGATAGTGAAGGATATATCGATCCTTCCGATATAGGCGAGGCTGTGAGGGAAGAGAATATACATCATCCTGAAACTTCATTACTATGTATAGAGAACACTCACAATGTCGCAGGAGGTGTTCCCGTAGATTCTCAGTATATCAAGAAAGTCAGTGATATAGCGCATGATAACGGTCTGAAAGTGCACCTGGACGGAGCGAGAGTTTTCAATGCTTCAGTGGCTCTAGATGAAGATATCGATAAGCTCGTTAGGCCTGTAGATTCCGTACAATTCTGTCTCTCTAAGGGATTGAGTGCTCCGGTCGGTTCTATGCTGGTCGGAAGTGAAGAGTTCATAGATAGAGCTAGAAAAAACAGAAAACGGTTAGGAGGTGGGATGAGACAGGCGGGTGTGATAGCCGCGCCAGGTATCATATCTCTTAATAAGATGGTGAACAGATTGGTCGAAGATCACAAAAATGCAAGAAGATTGACGGAAGGCTTGAAAGAGATAGGCGTCGATATAGATCCGGAGAGATACAAAACTAATATAGTTATGCTTGACACCTCCCAGTTCGAGATGAAAGCTGAACGAGTGAGAGTGAAATTAGAGGAGAAGAACATTCGCACTTTGGCCTTGGGAAAAGAGTTGATGAGATTCGTGACTCATCGTGAGATCTCAGATGAAGATATAGATAGAGTGTTAAATATCTTTGAAGAAGAAATCCTATAAGGATATCCCATCTTGATAAAGGGAAAGTCAAAAGGGTTTTATTTTTCCC
>JAZKSP010000085.1:0-6802 GCA_036626005.1 Thermoplasmatota archaeon
GAGACTCAGTCCTCAAGAGACCGTTTTCATTCATTATTATATAGGAATCCCAAGGTGGAGGATTTGTATCGATGTTTTTCCCGTCGATTAGGAGATGATAAGTGTTCAATGATAAAGACGAATCCGGTTTTTCGAGACCCTCTATCTCGAAATAGTCGCCCTCGTCTAGCATACTGTTATTGTTTTTATCATGGAATTTCACGTTCCCTTTTTCTTTTCCATCAGAAAGCTGCCCATAATCCACCATAAGCTGTTCATTGGGTCGAGGAATATCCTTTCCGTCACCCATCTCATAATCCTCTCTAAAATCGTGACCTCCGGAATACAGGCTGCAGGTAGTTCCGTTAAGTTCTATGGGAAGATCATCAGTGACTTCCTCGGAACACTCTTCTACCGATATTTTGAGGACCTGGTTAGAGGTCATAGTTTGATCTAATTGGAGACCGCTCACATTGTTGGTCTCCCAAATAACTTTTTGTATGCTTGAAGCAAAAAGATCTGGAGGAAATAGGGGAGAAAAGGTCATCTCCTCACCGTTTAGATATCCTTCCTCAAATCTAACCTCGATAGTTACTTGATCACCCACTTCGTGATCGAACGATCCTTCTTTATACAGATTCAATTTCTCGTAATCGTCGAGTTCTATGATAGTGAATTCTCCTTGGTTAGTACTCAAGGTCGATAAGGAAGTTATCTCTCCTTCTACCGTGATCTTTTCATCGCTCATATCAGCTTCAAAATGGTATTGACGGTCGTAGGCATCATGATTGGCCTCTTTAAAAACTTTTGAATCTAGTTCTACTATCGACCAATTTCTGTATTGGGTATACCAGATGTAGAAACCTGAACTAGCTATCACCAGGATTATTACTACAATCAGTACGATCAGCTTTTTGTTGTAACTTTCGAGCATCTTCCCTCACGGGCATCTAATTTAATTTAAATCACTTAAAACTTATCGCACCGTACCCGACCACTTCTTTTGCAGGTGTCACGTCACCGCTGGTCGCATACTTCAGAAGTTCTCCATCACTTCCCCCAGACCCTATCATCATGGCAGCGACAGGTCCATAGCCACACATGGATATGTGTTCTTCCTGCACCGTGTCGAAAAGTCCCTTCGGTTCATTGTCCAATATTCGGTTTATCGCTTTTTTGTCTTTTTCTTTTGCAGTCTCTTCAAGTACGTAATGTGAAAAATCGGTCGAGGCTATGATCACAACGTCTTTGTCCTCCGTGACTTCCTTCAATTTTTCTCCTACTTTTTTTGAAGTCCTGAAGTCCTGCTTATTGAAACAGATAGGAACAGCTTTGAACGAATCCGAGAAATACTGGATGAAGGGCATCTGGACTTCGATAGAATGCTCTCTAGAATGTGCTACATTATCTTTCTGGATCATTTCTCCGGCTAGAGCATCGACCATCTCTTGATCGGTTTCAACGACCCCGAGAGGTGTTTCATAATCCTCTTTTGATACCGCGATTCCCGTACCCATGCCCTGATGGCTGGGACCTAGGAACACCACTGTTTCGGGAATACCGTCTTCTATCAAAGCTTTATAAGAATGTGCCGCCACAGGACCTGAATAAGGATAACCGGCATGCGGACATATCAGTCCTTTCAATTCTCTGTTTTTTCCTTCATCTGACGGTATGGATCCTGGTCCAAGCTCGTGCGTGAAACATTCTTCTATCTTATCTTTAAGAGAACTTTCGGTCCCGGGATAGAACTGTCCTGCGACCGCCGGTTTTCTAACCATCTATATTCACCGTTTACTATCATATTAAAAAATGTACTTAAATCTATCGTGGAAAAAAACTAAATCTATATGACCCTAATTTGCGTACTATGTTGAAGATAGACGGTTCATACGGTGAAGGTGGAGGTCAGATCTTACGATCAGCACTCGCTTTAGCTATGATTGAAGGGCAGGATATCGAGGTTCATGATATCAGAGCGAACAGACCCGATCCCGGGCTCTCACACCAGCACTTGATGGCGATTCAGGCAGCCTCAGAGATATGTAGAGCGGAAACGGAAGGCGTAGAAAAGGGTTCGACTGAGATCACTTTTGAGCCCGGGGAGATCAAAGGTGGAGTTTACAACTTCGATATAGGGACTGCGGGAAGCGTCACGTTGCTCCTCCAGGCCTTGATACCTCCTGCCTTAGAAGCGGAAGAAGAGCTCATTTTGAAGGTGAGAGGAGGAACGGACGTCAAGTGGTCTCCTCCATATGATTACTTCGAAAACGTTTTTTTGGAACTTCTTCGGTGGATGAACGCCGATATAGAGTCGGAATTGATCAAGAGAGGTCACTATCCGAAAGGAGGCGGAAAGGTGAAGGTCACTATCAAGCCGAGTGAAATGGAAGATATAAAGCTCTCCAAAGGCATAGAAAAGATCGGAGGAAGGGCCTTCGTTTCTGAATTGCCTGAACATATTGCTGAAAGGATGAAAAAGCAGGTCTTGAAGGAGTTCATTGAGCTTGAAACTTCTATCTCGATAGAGAGTTATGAATCCGCCAGTCCCGGAACGGGGATGGTGATCTGGACCCGAGGCGGTAGAGTATTAGGAAAGGGCGTACTCGGAGAGAAGGGGGTTCCTGCAGAAGAAGTGGGTGAAGAAGCTGTAAAAGGTCTGAAAAAAGATATCGAAAGCAATGTTGATTCAGATCCTAATGCAGCTGATCAACTGATCCCTTTTTTAGCTCTTATAGATGAAAAGGGCGTTCTAACCACCAGGAAGATGACCGGTCATCTAGAAACGAACGTTTGGTTGGTGAACCGGTTTTTGGAGGAAGAGATAGAACTCGTGGAGAAAGAAAATCGGGTAGAGATAAGATATTGAGGAGTGTAAAAAGAATGAGACCTAAAGTGAGAGTGAACGTGGCGATGTCGGCCGACGGGAAGATAGCGTTATCTGATAGGACCGAGGTGAAGATCTCTGGTGAGGAGGACTTTGAAAGGGTGCATGAACTCAGGAACAGGGTCGACGCGATATTGGTGGGTATAGGAGCTGTTCTCGCGGACGATCCAAAGCTGACTGTGAAAGATAAGTATGTTGATGAACCGTCTCATCCTCTGAAAGTAGTTTTGGATTCGAAAGGCAGAACACCGGAAGATGCACAACTTTTCGATGAGGGGGAGTGGTTGATAGCTACCACAAAAGATGTAGAGAAAGATGGGTGGGTCAGGTGTGGTGAAGGTGGTCTGGTTGATCTAGAAATTCTGATGGAAGAGTTGTCGGAAAGAGGGGTCGAAGATCTCTTAGTTGAGGGCGGCGGTAAAGTCATCAGTTCGTTTTTCAAGAAAGGTTTGGTCGACGATTTCACTGTTTTCGTAGGAAGTGTGATAATAGGAGGGAGAGATGCTCCGACTCCTGTAGATGGTGAAGGCGCGGAAGATTTAGATGGAACTGTCGAGTTGAAATTTCGTGATCATGAAGAGATGGATGACGGGATATTGTTGAGGTACGAGGTAGATAGTGGATGACGAAGTTCCTTATCGACAGGATGTTGGGACAGACGGCTAAATGGTTGAGATTGTTAGGGATCGATGCTGAGTATGCACCTGAGGGCGAAGATGAGAAGTTGATCGAGATTGCAGAGGAAGAAGATCGGGTTATAGTGACCAGAGATAAAGAATTGGGCAGAGAAGAAAACGCGATACTGGTCGAGAAAGAACCGCCTGAGAGCATAATCAGAGACGTGATCGAAAAATATGATGTGGAGATAAAGCCGTTGACCCGTTGCTCCAAGTGTAACGGGTTGGTTGAAAAAGTGGAAAAGGACGAAGTCGAGGGTGAAGTGCCTGAAAATGTTTATGAGCTTAATGAAGAGTTCTGGTACTGTGAAGGATGCGATCAGCACTATTGGAAAGGAAGTCACTGGAAGAAGATAATGGGCAGGATAGATGAGATGCTTAGGGATTGAGGAGACAAGGATTATTTGTTTGTACGATGAGCATGTAAGGATTAGGTATAGAAGGTAAGGGAAGAAAATTATGAATAAAGTCTAGTAAGTTCCACTTAGCCCTTTTTGTCAGATAATCCACTTTCTTTTTTGCTCTAAAGGGAGAGAAAAGGACTTGTAGGTCTAGCTTCTTTAAATAGTCCTGCTCTTTTTCGTTTCTAGCTTTGGTCAGGACTCCTAATAGAGGAAAAAAGAACAATTGGCTTGCATAATATATTTCCAATAAAAACCCAAACATTAATATAGGTGAAAATCATACTTTTGTAGAGGTTGAATTATAATGAAAACCAAAAATGTAAAGCAAGCAAAGAAAGTAGTAGCATTTGTTACTACAGTGATACTAGTGTTCTCAGTGCTAACGGTCGGACTCAGTTCGATCGCATCCGCTGGATTAACTGAGGATTCAATAGACAACGACGGAGAATTTAACGTGACCATTAATGAAGTGAGTCCAAGTTCGCCAGTGACTGCTGGTGAGCAGATCGATGTAAATTGGACTGTGGAAAACATTGGAACCGAAGCAGGCGTAAGGAACATGACGTTCAATGTGACGGGTGTAGATGTAGACTTCTACCATGAAGAGGAGTTTAATGAAACCCATAACCTGAATCTCAGTGCAGGTGAGAATTATAACTATGAGAACGATACTTACGAGAATTTCACATGGATGCCGGAAATGGCTGGTGACTATACGTTGAATGTAACAGCCGTAGGTTGGAATACAACTGATGGGAATTATACCTACCACGAAGGCCATGAAGTAACTATAACAGTCGAACCTGCGGCAGTAGATAGGGTTGAGATAACTCCTGCGGAGGACCTCACGTTGACGGCAGGAGAGGAACAGAATTTCTCAGCGACGGCCTATGACCAGTATGACAATATGATAACAGATGATGATACAGACTTCACATGGAATACTACCGACAATTACGGTTTCTTAAACACTACGACTACTACGGCAGCAGGAGATTACCATGTCAATGCGACCTATAATGGAGTTACTTCTGATACGGTTACAGTTACAGTGAATGAGTATGAACTCGTATTTGATACAGAACCAGGCACCATCACAGCCGGTACTGAGGGGATGTTCACCGTTAAAAGGCAATATGCGAACGGTAGTGTGATTGAAGATGGAAATCTGACCGTTGAACTATATGAAGCAGATGACATGGGCATGTTCAGAGCAGAATCTGGAGGTGCTGAAGTAGAGAACGTCACGATAGAAAATGGAAATAGTACGGTCGACTTCTACTATTATTGTGAGATAGCTGGTGACCGAACGATAACAGCCCACAATACAACGGAAAACGTAACAGGAGTAGAAACTACCCTGACTGTCGAACCCGCGTCCGTAGATTGGGTTGAGATAACTCCTTCGATGGACTTCTCATTGACGGCAGGAGAAGAACAGAACTTCTCAGCGACGGCATACGACGCGTTCAACAATACGATAACAGAGGACGATACAGACTTCACATGGAATACTACCGACAATTACGGTTTCTTAAACACTACGACTAGTACGGCATTGGGAGACTACCTAGTCAATGCGACCTATAATGGAGTTACTTCTGATACGGTTACAGTTACAGTGAACGAGTATGAGCTCGTATTTTCTACAGAACCAGGCTCCATAACAGCTGGTAGTGAAGGAATGTTCACCGTTCAAAGACAGTATGCTAACGGTAGTGTGATTGAAGACGGAAATCTGACTGTTGAATTATCTGAAGCAAGTGACATGGGTATGTTCAGAGCAGAATCTGAAGGTGCTGGTGTAGCCAATGTCACGATAGAGGATGGAAATAGTACGGTCGACTTCTACTATTATTGTACGATTGCAGGTGACCGAACGATAACAGCCCACAATACAACAGAATCGGTAACAGCAGCAGAAACTACCTTGACAGTTGACCCATTAGAGCTTACGATCACTTCGACAGAAGGAGGTAGTGTGGAAGTACCAGGAGAAGGTACATTTGAGTACAATTATAATGAAACAGTCAATCTTGAAGCGGCATCGATGGAAGGTTATCAATTCGTAGAATGGACAAATGAGACCACTAACATAGAGAATACGACCCACACTTCAACCAATATAACGATGATGGACCACTACACGATCAATGCGACCTTCGAACAGATAACAATAGTTGACTCTCCGGATACACCGGCAGCCGGAGCTACCGATGTTGGTTTGAACCCAGAACTTACTGTGCCTATAAATTATCCTGATAACGAAAGCATGAACCTCATGGTTACGTTCTACGGTAATATGTCCGGTGAAACCCCAGAAATGATAGGCAGCGATAACGGGACACATGGTGAGGATGCAACAATTACTTGGGACAACCTCGCCTACGGTACCGAGTATGAATGGTATGTGCAAGTCACTGAATATGCACCAACTATCCAACAATTGCCTTGGACCTCAGATACGTGGAGCTTCACAACTCAAGCACCAGAAGTAACGAGCATTGAGGTTGTCACTCAACCAACGACTCTTGAGTACACAGAAGGCGATAGTCTGGACTTGAGTGGAATGGAAGTTGAGTTGACCTATAATGACAGTACTACTGAGAATGTAGCCTTTGCAGACTTCGGAGACTACGACCTCGAAGCTACTCCATCAGATGGTGACACAGTTAACGTGGCTGATCATAACGGCACGACCGTTACCGTAACCCACACTCCAAGTGGTGAGACAGCAGAAACTGACTCTCTTACAATACAGGAAGCAGAGGAAGACGATGATGATGAAGACGAGGGATTGGACATGATGATGATAGCAGGAATAATATTGATCATTATCATAATCCTAGCGATAA
>JAZKSP010000086.1:0-6798 GCA_036626005.1 Thermoplasmatota archaeon
ACCGGTATAGGGGCGTTGTAACCTAACATCGCGTCGTACCTCTTGCAGTCTCTAACTATGACTTTCCTTGCCGGCATGTTTATCCCAGCGGCTAAAGTCGGTGTTGCGGTTATCAGCTTGATCAACCTGTTCCTGAATGCTTCCTCCACTTTTTTTCTCTGAAAGTTGTCAAGACCAGCGTTATGAAATGCAGTCCCTTTCCTCACCATCTCGGCTAAGTTTTTACCTACCGAGGTGTTACTCCTACTTTCTATATCATCCGCTACTTCTTCTAATCTATCTTTCTCATCCTCGTTAAGGTGCTCTTCTACTGCAGACATCATATCTTGACTGACGGATCGCGTGGATTTTCTACTCCTGACGAACACGAGACACTGGTCGCCTTCTTCTATAGTTGGTGTGGCTAGAGTTTCCACCGCACCACTTTTGGATTCGAGTTCTTCTTCTTGAGCATCGGCATATTTGATCTTGTTTTTGTGGAAGACGCCCTTTCTTAACTCTACAGGTCTCCAGTCACTTTTATGATGTTCTGCATCCAGCCAATCAGCTATCATATCTGAATTCCTGATCGTCGCAGAGAGTGCTATGATCTGGGCAGCAGGATTTGCCTGTTTCAGTTTGGATAGAGTCACTTCAAGAGTGGCGCCTCGTTCTCTATCGTTGACAAGGTGAACCTCGTCGGCTATCACACAGTTCAACTGCGAAAGCCATTCAACGTTATGTCTCAGTAGGGAATCGGCCTTCTCAGAAGTAGCGATGATCACGTCGTAGTCCCTCAAAGAGGGGTCTGGGTTGTCATAATTACCCATGGAGATACCAACATTCATCCCAAGTTCTTCAAATCTTTTTAGATCATCCAATTTTTCCGAGGCAAGAGCTCTTAAAGGTACTATATACAGAGCTTTGCCTCCTTCCTCTAGAACACGTTTTATTATCCCCAGATAAGCTAAAAGAGATTTTCCGCTTGCTGTAGGATAAGCGAAGACGCAGTTATTTCCGGACAGAACATCCTCTACGCCTTTTTCCTGTGGAGGATAAAGCTCTTCTATCCCGTCCGATCTTATCAGCGACTTCGCTTCTTCCGGTATCTCAAGGTCATCGACTTTCATGGGCTGAACACTTTCAGATGGGCATTTGGACTAGATGTACTAAAAGTTAGTGATTTTCAGTCAGTATACATTTGGAGAATTTAAATACGATAAATCAATTACAATGGCAGATATGCCTCTATTGAATTCTTTTCAAGCCGCGGTCGGCGGTGTCATCGTAGTCCTGGTTTTCGGGATTGTGGTGGAAAAACATTACGTGAGCAGATCTACCGTGTTCTACAATCTTCTCTCTTTCATCCTTCTCCTAGCATCTATAGAGATATCTTATCTTTTACTTTCAGGTCTGATAATATATCTCGTTCTAGGAGCGATAGTCATGAAAGAAGAGATCAAACCCCTATTTCCCGCTTTCGGAGCACGAGCTTACGGTTCGCTAGCTCTAGTTTTACTTCTAGAAGGAAGAAAGTTCATACCTGGAATCGAAAGAAGCGGTGTTTATGGAACTTTCAGCCTTCTGGTCCTGCTTTGGGTTGGCATAACATTTTTGGTACACATGCTTGGATGGTGGTATCAAAAGAAATATTGGGATATATTCTAACGTAGCTTTTATCCCAACAAAAATGATTTATACATATATTTTTATCCAATTTTGATGGAGCTGAAAAATCAACATCGTTTGAAAGACAAGGAAGTCAAAAGATATTCAGAAGAGCTGAAGGATAAACTAGGTGATTCCCTTTTCGACCCGGAAGAACCAGTAGATATCGCGGACACCGAAGAAGGAGAAGTCGTGATATTAGACAAAGAACTGGTGGCCACTTTCTTCGATGGGAAGATATTTCCTACTATCGAGGGACTCTTGACCATCGAACCGACGAGAAGATTCGTGACTGTCGATATGGGGGCTGTAGAATTCGTCTATAACGGAGCGGACATAATGGCTCCCGGGATAGTAGATGCGGACGAAAAAATAAGTGAAGGTGATTTAGTCTGGATTAGGGAAGTCGAACACGAAAAACCTCTAGCGGTGGGACGAGCACTCACCCATGGGAAAGAGATGATCGAATCTGAAGAGGGAAAAGTGGTGAAAAACCTACACCACGTCGGAGACGGTAAGTTCGATTGAACTAGAGATTCTTTTTCAGTTCGTCGATGATATCAACTGGAGACGGATCTTTTCCTCTCAATAAAGCGAGATATATACTCACGTAATCTCCCAGATAGACCAGATAAAGTATCCTAGCCAGCTGAGTATCGGCGTCGGTCCAGACTTCTATCATGTCTTCTACCTTGCCATCAAAGACGAGTTCTTTCGTCAGCTCGATGCGGTGATTTATCTTATCAGATTCCTTCTCATCTCTCAATAGGATAGGGATGAATTCCTCGATATTTTCTCCACCTTTCCAGCCGACTATCTCATTGTGATTCATCTCCGGGAAGGCCCCATACCATGAAAGTATCTCGGAATTTTCGTTGAATTGAGTATGCCACCTGTTCGCTACAGCATTGTAGATCGAGTGACCGTAGACGATCGGTATCTTGCCATGGATCCGTTTCGCTAATTTCTTAGCTTCATTTTCTTCTGTCTCAACGTCGATTTTTATCCTATCTCTCAGTTCTTTCAGTTTTGAAACTGAGTCCAATATCTCTACTTCCGAATCATATATCAGCAGTTCAGAGAGTAACTGCAGTACAGGGATGAATAAGAAAGCGAAAGCAGCTCTCGGAGGATATCCTGTGGGTGCCTTAATAAGAACGAGTCCCTCCTCACGAGATATATCTTCCAACTCTCCATCAGAACTTATAGCCACGACTTTAGCATCTCGTTTCAGGCCTTCTCTTGCGGCGCTCAAAGTTTCTTCAGTATTTCCGGAATAGGAAACGACTATGAGAAGGGTATTTTCACCTACGAAGGACGGAAGAGTATAATCGCGGTTTACATAGATCGGTATTTGTATCCTATTTGCAAGAAAACTCTTCAAAGTGTCTCCAACTATGGCCGATCCACCCATCCCGGTAACCACGATATTATCGGGTTGAAAGGGTAAAAGATTGATTTCAGATCTTTCTACCACTTCTTCGATCTGTTCTGGGAAATTCTCCAATATCTTAAGCATATCGTTTGAATCTAATTCCTCCATCCTCTCAATATCATCGAGCATAGTTTCACTAAGAGGGTAAAGTGAAGTCAAGATAAATAAATTTCCCGATGATCCACCTATAACCAAAACTATATTATAAATCAAATTCCTACAATAAACGATGAACGAAGAACTAGAAGATATCACTGAACGGTTAGAAAATGGCGAATTAGTCATGGTATATGACGCTGATGAGAGAGAAGACGAGGTCGATCTAGTCACCCCTTCCGAAAAGATAACTCCTAATAAAGTAAGGACTCTAAGAAGGGACGCGGGAGGACTCATCTGCGTTACTGTTCCACCCACTACTTGGAAGAAACTCGAGATGCCGTACTTGAATGAGATATTCGATAGATCAGTCGATGAATACTCTCTGCTTTCCGAGATGAAGGCCGACGATATCCCCTACGATGAAAGATCGACTTTTTCACTCACAGTGAACCACAGAGATACTTTCACCGGAATAACGGATATAGATAGAGCTCTAACTATCAAGAGATTTGCAAAATTAGCTGGTGAACTGGAAGGAACATCAACTGAAGAGGCCCAAAAGATGTTCGGCGAAGAATTCAGGAGCCCAGGGCATGTCTTCCTTCTCAATGCCACAGAAGGACTGACCTCGGAAAGAGAAGGGCATACGGAACTGACCACTGCTCTCCTAACATTGACGGACCTATATCCGAGCATGACCATCTGCGAGATGCTCTCAGATGAGGGAGACAGTTTAGACGAATCAGGAGCTAGGGCATATGGAAAAGAAAACGATATCCCTCTGATCGAAGGGAAAAAGATCAAAGAAGCTCTGAAGGGGAAGGATGTCTAAAACCAGGGTGATGGCGACTGGAACATTCGATCTTCTGCATCTTGGCCACCTTCATTATCTACAGGAAGCGAAAGAATTGGGAGACGAATTGGTAGTTGTAGTGGCGTGTGATAAAACCGTTAGGGAGCACAAACACGAACCTCTGATGGATGAGGAAGTTAGAAGAGAGATGGTCGGGGCGTTGAAACCGGTTGATGAAGCGATCGTTGGAAGCGAAGAAGATAAATTCGATACTGTAGAAGAGGTAGACCCGGATATCATCGCTCTTGGATACGACCAAAGACACGCCGAAGAAGAATTGAATGAAGACCTGAAAGTCAGAGGTATGGACGATATAGAAGTCAAAAGACTCTCTCATCACAGTCACGAGTTGGACAGTACCAGATATATCATAAGGAAGATCATAGATTGGTACAGCATGAAAAAAGAGCTTGAAGAAGCGAAAAAAGAGGAGGAAGAGGAATAGATGAAGAAGATAGGAATCGCGGACACGACCTTCGCGAGATATGATATGTATAAAAGCGTAGTGGATGAACTCTCTAAGACCGGCACGGGTTACGAGATAGAGAGGTATACTGTACCTGGTATCAAAGACCTAGCTATAGCTTCAAAAAAGTTGATCGAATCGGGTTGTGATATCGTAATCGCGTTGGGTATGCCAGGGCCAGAACCTATAGATAAACAGTGTGCCGATCAAGCCTCGAAAGCTCTGCTATACGTAGAGCTCGAAACCGATACACATATAATCGAAGTCTTCGTACATGAAGACGAAGCCGAGGACGAAAAAGAATTAAAGGAACTCGCTGATAAACGGGCTAGAGAGCATGCGGTAAATGTTTACGATCTGCTGTTCAGGCCGGAACGTTTGGAAGAGAAAGCCGGTCAAGGAGCAAGGGAAGGATACCCCGACGTAGGACCTTTGAGGTGATAAGATATGGTAAAAATGAGATTAGGAATAGTAGTTTCGGAATTCAATTATGATATAAACCAGATGATGTTGGAAAGAGCGGAAGAGCACGCGGAATTTTTAGGCGCGGAAGTTGAAGAAGTCCTGCACGTTCCGGGCGTCTTCGACATGCCACTCGGGATCAAAAAGCTTCTAGAGAAGGACAATATCGACGGTGTTGTGACCTTGGGAACCGTGATCAAAGGTGAGACGAAACACGACGAGACGGTCATGTCTCACGCCGCGAGAAAGATAACGGATTTAGAACTAGAATACGATAAACCCGTCAGTCTTGGAGTCACCGGACCGGGCATGAGTAGGATGCAGGCAGAAGAGAGGATCGAACGTGCGAAGAACGCGGTCGAATCCGCAGTGAAGATGTACAAAAGGACTGAATGATCGAGATCCTACTCTTTCGATCCATCTATAGTTTAACCGCTCTCAGGCAGAGTAGACACTTTTTCGATCCTTTGTATCTTCACCAATACTTTCTTCCTATAACGTTTTTAATCTGTTTTGGTATATTTATTATATTGATGATCATACTAGCTCTTTTACTGAGAGAATTCATGAGAGAATCGACAAAGAGATGTCCATACTGCAAGAAGAGAATCCCGACTGATGCTGCATGGTGTAAATTCTGCAAACGAGATCTGACCGAGGATCTAGTATCTAGTCAGGGAATATCGGTTTACGGAGAAAAAGAAAAATCGTGTCCAAAGTGTGATCGAGATATGCGTTATATCGAGGAATACGATAGATGGTACTGCCCCGAGTGTGGGCAATACAGATGATCTCTTATTAACTCAGAGATATATTCAGGGATTTCCAGGCGGTGGTGGAGTTTTTTGTGAATCCTGTTGTTGAGAATCTGATGGAGGGTTCTTCAGCTTAACTGCCGTTCCATAAGCGAGTATCTCCGCACCTCCTCCCGTTATCTTAGAGGTCATGAATCTGACATTCACTACTGCATCCGCACCCAGTCTCTGTGCTTCCTGTACCATCCTACCTAGAGCTTCTTCTCTTGCATCAGTCATCAGATCTGAGTAAGCCTTTAGTTCACCGCCGAATATGTTCCTAATTCCCTGAGTGAAATCTCTGACGGCGTTCTTAGCTCTCACAGTGTTACCTCTTACCAGGCCAAGATCTTCTTCTATCTCGTTTCCCTCTATCTTCTCAGTATTTGTCAGATGCATGTAGACAGATTTTCCTAGTATTATTTAATATTTTTTTTACCAAGATATATTAGCGCGTTAGGTCGAATAAATATTTCTCTAGAATTAGCGAGCACACCAGTAGAACCCGCTAGGCTCAAGTACTTCTGGAACGACTTGATGAAGGTCATCACCTTGCTCAGCCTTATCCTGCTGTCCCATGAACGACATCATCAGTCCAGCGCCAGCGTTAATCGTCGCGTCCTCGTCTCCATCTCCGTCGTCTATAGAAGGAAAGGTAGGAGAGGTCTTTTGCCTTTTCACACATTTTGCACTCAATTCTTTTCCTCCCTGTATTTTTTATACGATATTGGGCATGATCTATGTATCTAAATATTTAACGTAACTTTTTCTTTTAAGCCTTCGATATGATCTTTAACCTCTGTTTTCACCTGAGAATACGGTACTAACTGTGGGATTAATCTCTCCATATCCTCATTATATTCTTCCTCGGATGGATACGAATCAAAAGAGAATTCATCCTGAAGACCATATTCCTCCAAAAGTTTCTTCAATTTTTTCTCAAAGAGTTCTGTGGAAATAGTCATGTCGCTCATCAAAAGGTACCAAACATCGTACAGATCTCTACCTTTAGACCTTGTGAGCAGAGTTATGACCTTCTCGA
>JAZKSP010000087.1:0-6787 GCA_036626005.1 Thermoplasmatota archaeon
AAAATTCACATACTGTAGTTGTAACTCCAACATATCAGGCACTGCACTCCGTTCCTAGAGCCTTTGGAGATATTACCGAAGTGTCTCTCTCTCCTCCTGATTGGGAACTTTCTGTGGAAGAGGTCAAGAAAGCGGTAAAAGATGAGACTAAATTGATAGTCCTTAATAATCCAAACAATCCTACAGGAAAATATCATCCAAAAAAGAAAGTTGAAGTCCTTTTGGAGATAGCAGAGGAAGAAGATGCTTACCTCTTATGTGATGAGGTGTACAGGTTGTTGGTGGAGGATCCGCTACCTCCTGTGGCTAAGATGAGTGAAAGAGGGATAAGCACGACTAGTCTTACCAAGTCTTACGGTTTAGCGGGTGCAAGATTCGGATGGATTGTCGGTCCTGAGGAGATGATAGAGAAAGCATGGCGATGGAAGGACTACACGACGATATCTCCCACTAAGATAGGTCAATACATCGCAAAACAGGCCTTAGGTGGATTAGAAGAGGATATTCTTAGGGAAAATAGAGGATTAGCAGATAGGAACAAAGAGATAGTTCAGAATTTTATCGATAGACATGGCTTGGAGTGGTATGAGCCAGTAGGTGTCAATGGTTTTATTTCTGTTCCCGAAGGTTTCGACGATTCAATCGACTTCTGTCGAGGTCTGGTAGAAGAAAAGAGTGTGGTTCTAGCCCCTGGAAAGCTTTTCGGCTATGATGACTATTTCAGGATAGGCTTCGGTCTGGAGACTTCTAAACTGAAAGAAGGTCTTTCAAGAGTGGATGAATATCTATAGATGAGACCGACGAACAACCATAAATCAGTTTGAAAAAAGTATTAATAAGTGAAAGTATTCTTTGTTGACTGATAGTCAGTCGGTAGATAATCATGGGCCAAAAAAGCGGAAAAAGCATCTTTGGTTTATTCTCTTCTGCGATTAGTGGCAATCCTAAGAAGATAATCGTTTTGATCGTTATATTCACACTTATCATGGGATACTTTGCTTCCCAGATGAAGATGGAGACTAGGGAGGAATCCTTTGAACCCGAAACTGAAAAGGGTGAATGGTTGAGCGAGATCCAGGAAGATTTCGGTAGGACGGGAGAAGCTGTTCAGATAGCTTTCGTGGCGGACAACGGTGATGTTTTCACTAATGAAACTATGGAGGACATGTTACGGACCAAGGAAGAGATCCTTAGAAATGATAAGATCAATGAGACTTTGATGTTTACGGATGAGATACCCGATGGGATGAACACTCTAGCGGATACTGTGATAAGCGCAAACGTGACCTTGAAACTTGAAGAGATACTGATGAAACAGTTGCCAGAGATATCGAACATGTCCCGCTCAATGGAGAACCAGAGTGCCATGTATTCAACTAGGTATTCTTCTTTAGACAATGTATCTAAATTGGTTTACTCTAATCAGTCTGTCATAGCAGAAAATGCCACTACTCAATTGACCTCGATGGCAAATATAATCTCATATCCTAAAAGTTGGGCCGTTTTAGAGGCATACGGGAGCGAATTTCATAATCTTACTCAGGTTATGAAAAATGAGTCATCTAATGCGAGTAAGATAACTGGGCTTTCTGAGGATCTTATTACTAAATTAGAGGGGGACTCTGAAACGCTAGGAGCAGATCAGGAGCATTTCATCGGACTCTTGAAGGGTTTGAATAGTACCGTCAAGAACACAGCGGGTTCTCAATTCCAAGATGATTATGAATACAATCTCAACAGTTTCCTGCATTTCATCGAAATAAGTGAATATCTTCCCAATATACAGACAAATTTTTCCTTTGAAGCTGGAACACCCTCTCTAGAGATGTCTTTAGAAGATAAAAAAGAAAAGCTAAGGAACATGACAGATCCTGATATTAAGAAGACAGTAAAAGATACCCTCCAACATGATCCTGAATCACTTACAGAGACCATCAATGAGACGAAAAGGGACCTAGATGAGATAAGGAATAATACTGAAGAGGCAGTGAATACCTTGAAGAAGACGAACCAAACCCTTTCTGGTTTGATCGCCTATTACAGAGAAAGAAATCAGATTGGAGTTGTTGAGTCTCTTGGCGAATATCAGGGGTCCGTCGTTGAGAACAAGACTATAATTGAACTCCGATTGCAGCCGATGTTCGAATCGATGAGAGCCAGGATAAATTCTGCATCATTTCTCCCTAACATGATAGATCAATTAGGTGGAGCGATCACTAGAACGGTAAGTACTGATTTTCAGAAAAATGATCCCGGGATAGATGGTATCAAAGCTAAAAGCACTATATCTCTCGTACAGATGAATTCTTCAGTTGAGCGTGAAATGAGAAGGGAAGCTCAAAAAGAGATAATAACCATCAGCGAAGATAATACCTTCAGTTCAACATCTAAAGTCTTCGCTCAGCAGGTAATGATAGAAGAGATAGAGGAGACATCTAATAGAAGTATGAATACCTTGTTGCCTATCGCCTTCATCTTCGTTGTGATCGTACTCTTCATAGTTTACCGAACAGCTATCGAGACCGCCTTGAGCTTACTTTCACTTGTATTCGCTATAATTTGGACTTTCGGTTTTGGAGTTCTTCTTGGCTACGATTTCAACCCGATGATAATTGCAGTCCCCATATTGATAACTGGCCTGGTTATAGACTACGGTATCCACATGGTTATGCGTTATAGGGAGGAAAAGGAGATGGGCAAAAAGAACTCTCTATCCACTATGATCGCTATATCTACAGTGGGCGGTGCCTTGTTATTGACATCTTTGACGACGGCGATAGGATTTTTATCCAACACATTTAGCAACCTTACTGCGATGGTACAGTTTGGGGTTCTAGCCGCTGTCGGGATCACGTCCAGCTTCATCTTGATGGTAGCTTTCCTTCCTTCAGTGATCCAGTTGATAGAGGATTGGAGAGATAAAAGAAGTTCTGAAGGCAAAAACAATTCCTCTAGAGGGATAGCAAGAAAGGAAGAGGGTCTGATAAGCTCTATATTGTCTACATCAACCGATGCATCAGATAGACATCCATGGATCGTTCTTTTTGTAGTAGGCTTGATCACGCTATCCGCTGTGTATGGAGTCATAAATATAGATACGACCTTCGCTATGGAGGATTTTCTTCCTGAAGATAGTTCTCAGAGTCAAAATATAGAATATATAGGAGACAACTTTAATGTCAGCACTTCTTACGTCTATATAATGAACGAGGGCGATCTCACAGATCCTGATTATCTAGAAGCAGTAGACAAAACAATTCAGAGTGCTGAGGACAACGACATGGTTAGGGTTGAAGAGGGAGTCACTTCTCCGTTGAGCGTATTGAGAGACTATGGTATGGCAGTCGAAGGCAGTGTGACCTATGATCCCGATATAGTAGAAAATTTCACGGCGAGCAATATACCCGAAAATGTAGAAGGATGGGAAGATATAGAGGAAGGGGACATATCTAAAAAGAATGTATCTCAGCTCTATGATCTCCTTTATGAGAAAGAGATAAGCAAGAGATCCATCACTAACGTTCTATACAGAGATGATAAAGGATCTTATACCAAGGGAGTGATTAGGTTTAGAGAAAACGCTGAAAAGGTAAACCAGGACCTTGACAACGCGAAGGTGATGGATGAACAACTTTATGAGGATTCTCAACCCCTGAGAGACGAGGAATATTCTACTAAGATCACTAGCGGAAGCATAATTGGCCAGGAGACCACTGAAGAGCTCACCAATACACAGAGAAACTCCCTGATAGCTACGATCCTCATAGTCGGTATTTTATTGACTCTAGTGTTCTACTATATTTATGATTCGAAAGTCCTAGGCTTTTTGACCACTCTACCGGTTGCTCTAGTTACTATATGGATCATCGGTACTATGTACATCATGAGTGTCCCATTGAATGTCATGACTGTGAGCATCACCGCCTTGACCGTAGGTATGGGTATAGATTACAGTATCCATATCACCTATAGATTTACCGAAGAGAAGGAAGAGGAGGACAATCTCTTTGATGCGATGCATGATACGGTGCAGAATACTGGAGCGGCTCTCTTCGGTTCTGCCGCGACTACCGTAGGAGCGTTCGCTATCCTTTCGAGATCTAGGATACTCCCCCTCTCTCAATTCGGATACATAACCGCATTAGCAATAACCTACAGTTTCTTAGTAGCAGTGTTCGTACTTCCTTCAGCCTTGATGATTTGGGCGAAATGCTGTAAAGATTACGAATAAAAAGATTTGCCTTTGCTGAAAAAAGAGGATGGTATTGCATTACCATCAGGAGAATTAAGATGAGAAAGGACCCAGATGATAGGAAGATAGAACTGATCGATGCTGCAGAGAGCTTGTTTTCTGAGAAAGGTTTCAGCGAGACTTCTGTGAACGATATCTGCGATAAAGTCGGAGTCGCTCACGGATTGTTTTATTACTATTTCGATTCTAAAGAAGACCTGATCGAGGCTATAACTGCTGAAGTGATAGGTGAATTAGAGTCCAAGCTCGAAGCGATCTTAGAAGACCTGGAGATGCGGGCGGATGAAAAATTCATTAGGTTTTTGAGCCTTTCCTTTCAAAGGGAGAACAAGAGGCCTTATCTTGCCTCGTACTTTTCAAAGATAGATTCTCCTCAAGTGTATTACAGTTTATTCGACGAGCTTGTAGATATACTCACGCCATATTTAACTGAAATAGTTGAGCAGGGTAGAGAGGAAGGGATTTTTCATACAAAATATCCTGAGCAGACAATACGATTTTGGCTCAATGGAAGGCTTTTCATGGTCGACAAAGATGATCTGTTCAGGGAGGAAGTCTTCGAGGACATGATGGCTCAAGCATTCATGCTGGAACGTCTGTTAGGTAGCGAAAGAAGCTTCTTGACCTCTTTTTACGAGGAGAAAGAGGAAGAGATAAAGACGTTTTTACAAAAGGCGAGTGAAGAAGAAATCGATTGAATGGTAAAAATTTTCTCTTCGACCTCCGAAACAGATAGAAGTATCCGATGAAAGGGTCAGATATGTATTCGCTCCATTTCTTAGGAATGAAAATTTTGAATACCTTCGCTCTTTTTCTCCTACTTATCTTATGAAAATATATCTGAATCATAAGAAGGTCTTCAGGAAGTGATAAAAGATTTTTTTCTCAACCACCCTAATATTTTAATATTATTGTCAACATCTCCCTAAACAGTGGTTAGTCGATATTAGGTGTTCCGGATGGACCGAGAGACGGGAAGGATAAATAAAAGAATAAAAATAATAAGCTCTTGTATAATGATATTTCTTTTAGTTCGTGCTTTCGCTATCCCAGTTGTTTTAAAAGAAAATATCGTAGATTTTGGATCGTCCCTCGATAATATCGAACTCTGGAATAGAATGAGCTTCCTACAATATAAAAAGGAGGGAATATAGATGCCTGAAGAAGAGATAACTGAGTGTCCTATATGCGGTGCAGAAGTAGTAGAAGACGTTGAAGAATGTCCTGAGTGTGGAGAACCTCTCATAGATGAGGAAGATAAAGAGAAAGCGATTGAACGACTAACTGAAATATCTGGATTGGGGAGAAGTAGGGCTAGAAAACTTTATGAGGAAGGCTTCAAAACTCCTAAAGCTATAATAAAAGGAGGTATGAAGGGACTAGCAGGTATAGAGCAGATAGGTGTAAGAACAGCGAGAAAGATAATTGACGAGGCGGAAAAACTCATTGAAGAAGCAGAGGAAGCTGAAGAGGCTGAAGAGGCTGAAGAGGGGATAGAGGAAGAGGAAATTGTAGAAGAAACTGAAGAGGTTGAAGAGGGGATAGAGGAAGAGGAAATTGTAGAAGAGGTTGAAGAGGGAATAGAGGAAGAGGAAATTGTAGAAGAGGTTGAAGAGGGAATAGAGGAAGAGGAAATTGTAGAAGAAACTGAAGAAGTTGAAGAAGAAAGTGAGGAAGAAGTTGTAGAATCTATAACAGAGGATCTTAAAAGCATTGTAGAGGGTGGTGAAGAATCAGCAGAGGGCCCTAGAAGAGTGATTATTGGAGAAAAGATCAGGGAAAATTTAGGAGATTTGATTCCCATTTTCAGTACATTTTTGATACCATTATTTTTATTTATTTTAGTTTCCTCTGAATTTGTGGCATATCTCCTAGACTATACACCCATTTCTACAACACGATCTCTGTATTATTTCACTCCATTACCATATATAGCGTCGTCTTGGACCGCTCCATTGACTCTTTCATTGGTCTTAGTTGTCGCACTATTCATCACCACTTGGATGGGATATGATTTCAATTCAGTACGCCGATTGAGGATAGACAAGAATATGATCTTCTTCTCTGCAATACTATCCTTAATCATCTTTGTTTCGCTTCTGATTCATATCTCTTCCAGCCAAATGTACTCGGGGATAGCATTCACTTATGTCCTTTTAGTTTTAACTCTTTTACTGCTGGTTACCCAGCTTGAACTTTTGAGAAAGGAAGAAACGGTATTTCCCAGGATCGAAGAGAAAAAGGCTTGCGAAAAGTGCGGTGGCCTCATAGCCTTAGATCTGGAAAAGTGCCCTCGGTGTAGCTCAGAAATAGCTGTATTGGAGGAAAAAATACAGGAGGTAGAACATGAAGGTGTATGGTACTCGACGGTTTCTTACCTCCAAAATAAACCATGGAAAAAGTCAAAGGTCTCAAAAGGCGAGGCATTCTCGGAACCCGAAGAAGAAGTACCGGAATGGGAAGAAGAGGAAGAACCTGGAGTAGAAGAAGAGCTTGAAGTAGAGGAAGAAGTACCGGAATGGGAAGAAGAGGAAG
>JAZKSP010000088.1:0-6618 GCA_036626005.1 Thermoplasmatota archaeon
GTTTGTAGCGTATATATCTCCATTATACTGCTGTGCTGCGACATTCCCAGTGAAAAAGATCATAAAGCCTGACGCTACCAACAGAAACACAATAGTCAAATTCAAAATCTTTCTTTTTTCCATATTTATTCCTCCATATCCGGTGTATGACAAAAGTTAACTAGACTGGATATATATAATTTTAATCTTCAAAAATCATCGATTTGACAGTTTTTCAGTATATCTCTCGAAAGGATCTATTATTCTATCAAAGATGAAATCTACTTTTCCTCGAGATGCGGCCCAATAAGCGATCATCGCTACAGCTATACCTGAGGGAATATCCAATAACCAGTGAACTCCAAGGTAGATTATAATAAAACCTGTTATAGCTGTGAAAATGATGCCAAAAACTGCAAGTCTTTTTACTTTAGCCCTGTACATAGCAAATAAGGTTATGGTGAGAGAAATACTTATGTGACCGCTCGGCATACAGTTCACCTGTCTATTAGTCCCCTGGATTATTGCATTGTATTGAGGATGCATGTACAAAAGTGGCTCGACTTCCTGTGCATAATAGGATGTAACCACTAGGTGAATTAACAGGTATCCAGGAATGATGAACATGTAATTTACCGCGAGAGCCTTCGAGAACTCTTTTAGCAAGTCTGTTTCTCCTCTCAAGATGAAAAATACTGGTATCATAGATAAAAAGAAAGAGAGACCTAAAACATAAAATATAGATGAAGCATGGATTAAGAGATAATAGTCCAAATTTTCCTGTAACCAAACGATATGAGAAACACCTTCTACCCTATAGAACCAGCCGGTCACTCTAAATCCTGGTTCATATAAATCCTGAAGTAGATTCTCTATTTTAAGAACTAGAGTCACTAGAATCATTATCAAAAGTGCCCCTCTAGAATCCCATAATGAGTCCTTAAGAGAATATAGGTCGATCTTCTTATCTTCATCGAAAAGTAAGACTCCTAGAGGGATGAGGAAAATTATGCTCGGAAAGAACCAAAGCATACCTTTATAGAGCGGGTCCATAATTTCTATCCATGTAAAAAAGAAAGAGTATAAATTATTTACCAAAATCGACTCTTAGACACTATCAAAAAGATGGTATTTTCGAGAATGTTGATGAAATATTTTTCAAATTTATCTGGGCCTTTGCAACTTCGATGAGTGAATACAAATAATTCCTCTCAAGATACTAGAAACTTTAAGCTCACAGAAAGACTTTTACATTTCAGCCGTAATAGATGGGTGATGTCGAAGATCCCATCATACATTGAAACTGATAAGCTGGAGGAAAGAGAATATCAAGTGAATATTTTTAAAAATATTAAGGAAAAGGATTCCTTAGTGGTCCTTCCGACTGGTTTAGGAAAAACGGTGATCGCAGTTTTCTTGATCTGTTCGAAACTCGAATCTAATAAAAAAGTGTTGATGATGGCTCCTACTAGACCATTATGCAAACAGCATCTTGATTTTTTATTGGAAAGCACGTCTCTAAGAGAAAAAGATGCTAAATTATTGACGGGAGAACTTTATTCACCCGAAGAGAGGAAAGAGATCTGGAAAGGACAAACTAAAGTTTTCTTTGCCACACCTCAGACCGTCAACAATGATCTACATGAGATACCTCTATCTTCAATAGATCTGATGGTTTTCGATGAAGTCCATAGAGCGACAGGGGATTACGCCTATGTTGAGATAGCAAGGGCGTGTAAAGAAAAGATGCAATTTTTGGGTTTAACTGCCTCGCCAGGGAGTTCCTACGAGAAGTTGGTAGAGGTGGGTGAAAATCTAGAGATAGAGAAAATAGAAGTGAGAAAAGATACAGATAATGATGTAGAGTCTTACGTGTCTGAGGAGATGATCGAATGGACCGAAATAAAAAAGAGTGAGGAACTCAAAACTATGGAAAAACTGTCGAATTCCGTCCTGGCGGATTTCATCGAAGAATTGGAAGACTACACAAAACAGGCAAGAAATCTAAGTACGGATGAGATTGGAAAGTCCGCTCTGATAGATATACAGGAGAACTTACAAAATAGAATAAATCAAGAGAATAAAGGTTATCTTTTTCACGCTCTTTCCCTCACTTCGGCTTCTATAAAAATATCTCATCTTAAAGAACTAATATTGACACAAGGTGTAGATTCCGCACATCGTTATTATCTCAAACTTTTAGACGACGAAAGTAGAGCTGCAAAATATATCGTCAAAAAGAATGAATTCGATAGATTAGGAGAAAAGTTGATGGATCTAAAAGCTATCCCGGTCGAAACGAATCCTAAACTGAACAATACTAAGAGAATATTGAAAGACAAATTGAAGGATGGAAATGCGATCGTGTTTGCTCAGTATAGAGATACAGTGGATTATCTAGTCGAAGAACTAGAAAGAGTGGAAGGTATTTTTTCTTCACGCCTTGTGGGACAAACGGATAGAGAAGCCGATGAGGGTATGACTCAGGATGAGCAGAGAGATATTTTGGAAGATTTTCGTAATGGTAAAACGAATGTATTGGTTTCTACTAGCATAGGTGAGGAAGGTCTAGATATCCCGTCGACTGAACTGGTCATCTTTTATGAGGCTGTTCCTTCAGCTATAAGATCTATCCAACGAAAGGGTAGAACAGGGCGAGATGGTAATATAGGTAAAGTACATGTGCTGATTACCAAAGATTCGAAAGATGAAGCTTTCTACTGGAAAAGCCAACATGAAGAGAAAAAGATGTACGATCATGTATATGAACTAAAGAAGGAATTAGAAGAAAGTGATGATCCAAAAAATAAGATACTGTCGTTGAAAATGGACTCAAAACCTGATCAGAACAAATTGGATAAATTTTGACCAGAACTCTCAAAAAGATTTAATATACCCCAAGTTCAATTCATCTTGACTCAAAAGAAGATAAAATCGAGGAGGTATAGAGGACTTGAGCGATCTGACCCCCATGATGGAACAGTATTATGAGATAAAGAACGAGTATTCAGACTCGATAGTCTTCTTCAGGATGGGAGATTTTTACGAGATGTTCGGCGAGGATGCAAAGCTCGCTTCTAAAGAATTGGATATCACACTGACTTCTAGAGACAAAGACGGTGATGACCCAACACCGATGGCTGGCGTTCCCTATCATTCGGTCGAGAGCTATCTACAGCGGCTGATAAATAATGGTCATACAGTGGCTATCGCAGAGCAGACACAGGATCCAGACGAGGCAAGCGGCATCGTTGATAGAGAGGTAGTAAGAGTTGTCACTCCAGGTACTGTCGTTGATGACGGTATGATAGAGGGTTCAGAAAATAATTTCCTAATCTGTATCTATGCCCAGAAAAGCGGTTCGGACTCTGACGATAGTTATGGAATCTCAGTTATAGATGTTTCAACCGGTGACTTCTTCGTCACGGAACTTGAAGGAAAAGAGGACCTTTTCTCTGAAATTCTGAGATACGAACCGACCGAGTGTCTTCTTCCAAACACACTCTATGATGATAAGGGATTCGTGGAAGAGTTAAAGCAGGAGAACGAGATGATGATCCACAGCCATCGTGAAGATGCTTTTCATACCGCGAAAAGTCAATTATTGGATCACTTCTCAGCCAATTCACTAGAACCTCTCGGAATGAAAGATAAAAATAAGGCGGTGAAAGCTGCAGGTGCTGTACTCGATTATCTAAAAGAAACGCAGAAAAGAACTATGGATTATATCAAACGGTTGCGATTTTACTCTCCAGACCATTACATGACTCTTGATGCTACTACATTAAAAAATCTTGAAATATTTCGTAGTCTGCGAGAAAGGAGTAAAGAAGGGACACTCCTGAGCGTTTTAGACGAAACAGTCACTTCTATGGGTTCTAGAAGATTGAGAAATTGGCTCCAGCAGCCGCTTCTAGATTTAGAGAAGATAAAGTCTAGGCTTGAGGCAGTGGAGATCTTGACCGATAGTTTATTCTTGAGAGATGATCTTCGTGAAGAGATGAACGGTCTCTATGACCTTGAAAGGTTGATTAGTCGGGTTGTTTATGGCAACGCTGATGCGAGAGACCTTCTTGCTATCGAAGACGCTCTGTCTAAAATCCCTGCTGTAAAGCAGATGCTGGGAGAGGAAGGAGTTGAAAACAATGGGGAAAGTAAGTTGAAAGAGATCTTTGAAAACATCGATACCCTTGAAGAGATAAGAAAAAAGATAGAATCGGCGATTGTGGAAGACCCACCTGCAACGGTTAAAGAGGGCGGGATAATAAAGGATGGTTTCGATGAAGAACTAGATGAACTGAAGACAAGAGCTCGTGAAGGTAAAGAATGGATAAATTCTTTAGAAGAAGATGAGAGAGAAAAAACGGGTATAGACAAATTGAAAGTGGGATATAATAAGGTACATGGTTATTATTTAGAAGTACCGAAATCGAAGACCGATAAAGTCCCTAAATATTATTCGAGGAAGCAGACTTTGAAAAACGCCGAGAGGTATTATACTGAAGAGTTGAAGGATAAAGAAGAGGAGATCATCAGTGCCGAGGAAAAGATGGAGGCGCTTGAATACGAGGTTTTCAAAGGAGTAAGGGAAGATGTTGGTGCCGAGGCAAAGAGGTTCCAGAAGACCGCAGGAGCTCTAGCGGAACTAGATGTATTGACAACATTTGCACATGTCGCGATTAGGAACAACTATAATCGTCCAGAAGTCTTCCCGAAGGGGAAGATCGAGATAAAAGATGGAAGGCATCCTGTCGTAGAAACCACGATAGATGAAAATTTTGTCCCTAACGATGCCGAAATCGATGATATGAACAATCAATTCTTGATCATCACAGGACCGAACATGTCGGGAAAATCCACCTACATGCGCCAGATAGCACTGATAACCCTGATGGCCCAAGTTGGCTGTTTTGTCCCCGCTGAAGAGGCAAAGATAGGGGTGGTCGACCGGATATTTACCCGTGTTGGCGCTTTAGATGATCTTACGAAAGGACAATCCACTTTTATGGTCGAGATGGTCGAACTCGCAAATATACTCCATAGTGCTTCGGAAAATAGTTTGATATTGTTAGACGAGATAGGAAGCGGAACCAGTACTTTCGATGGACTAAGTATTGCATGGGCCGTTACCGAATATATTTGTAGGGAGATCGGAGCGAAGACATTGTTCGCGACACATTATCATGAAATAACCGAATTGGAGAAATCCTTAGACCAGGTTAAGAATCTTCACGTGGCTGCAAAGGATACGGGCGGTGAGATCAAGTTCTTGAGAAAGGTAAGAGACGGGAGTACTGATGAGAGTTATGGGATACACGTTGCCTCTCTTGCTGGACTACCAGACCCTGTGATCGATAGGTCCAATGATGTTCTCGGTCAGATAGAGGAGGATCACACGATAAAGATGGAAAAACACGACGGTCCAAAATTCACTCAGATGGTTTTCGATCCGGAGGGTGAAGATGGAACCACATCCGATTCTCATCCGGTTGTGGAGAAATTGAAAGATATGGATGTAGAGAACATGACCCCGATGGACGCGATGAACGAACTCTGGAAACTTAAGAATGAAACGGAGGAGGATTGACTATGGGAAAAATCAATGTTTTATCAGAAAAAACAGTAAATCAGATTGCTGCCGGTGAAGTCATCGAAAGACCCGCATCAGTGGTCAAAGAGCTCATAGAGAATTCATTAGATGCTGGAGCTGATGAGATATCGGTAGAAGTAGATGAAGGAGGGGAAGAGAGAATAAAGGTGAAAGATAACGGCACTGGGATGACTAAAGAGGAAGTGGAACTAGCTTTTCAAAAGCACGCTACAAGCAAAATAGAGGATATCGAGGACCTTGACGATCTAAGTAGTTTAGGTTTCAGAGGGGAGGCTCTACCGAGCATTGCCGCAGTTTCTAAGGTGACAGCCCTGACGAAAACGGAGGACCAACTGGAAGGAACGAAGATTGTCCTCCACGGCGGCAATGTCGAAGAAATAGAAGAGATCGGATGTGCCGTAGGGACTTCTATCGAGGTAAAGGATCTGTTTTACAATACCCCCGCGAGAAAAAAGTATCTTAAGAAGACGAACACTGAGCTATCACATATCAGCGAAGTTGTAACTAGAAACGCTATCGCCAATCCTGATGTCGAGTTCTCACTTACACACAATGGAAACGAACTTACATTCGTTCCCAAGTCTTCTTCGATGCTAGAAAATATCAAATCGATTTATGGTAAAGAAGTCGCGAAAAGGATGATAAATGTTGAGAAAGAATTTGACGATTTTTCCGTAAATGGATATGTAAGCAAGCCCGATATAACTCGCTCGAATAGAAAACATATTTTTACTTATGTCAACTCTAGATACGTGAAAAACAATGTCTTGAAAAACGGTATTGTCGATGGTTTTGAAACCCTACTTAAAAAAGGAAGATATCCTTTAGCCTTCTTTGATATAGATATCGACCCTGCAAAGATCGATGTGAATGTTCACCCAACCAAGACGAAGATACGATTTTTAGAAGCTGAAAAAATAAAGGATATGATAGCTGAGGCGGTGAACGAGGCACTTTTACAAAAAGACCTTGTGCCTGATAAATCAGCCGAGGATGAGAGAAAAGATTTGAAAGTGGAGTCTGATGAG
>JAZKSP010000089.1:0-6504 GCA_036626005.1 Thermoplasmatota archaeon
GTAACCTTTACCAAACGGCCGGAAGCCCCGTTCTTCAGGACGGGGAGGATGTCACAGGGGATTCTTAGATAGAAATTCTTCTATTTCCCTTCTTCTCAATATGGGCTCTTAACACGAAAATTACATAAATGGGTACCCGATGGATTAAATCGAATAATCAGATTTACAGCCCTTATGGTGGTATCTTGAGCATAGGTGGATCTGAAAGAGGAGAGAACATGGATAAATTACTTGATCCAGGTACTGTAGCTATTTTTGGTGTGTCTCTCAGCGAAGACGAAAAAATGGGTAATATAATATATGATAATCTAAAAGCTTCTGATAGGGACATTTATGCGATAAACCCCAAAGCAGATGGGAAAGAAAATTTTTATTCAAAAATTCATGATGTTCCAAAAGATATCGACTTGGCTATACTAGCAATCCCTTCAAAATATGCTGTAGATGCGGTAAAAGACTGCGTGGAATTCGGAGTAGGAGCAATAATACTCGTTTCTGGTGGCTTTAGTGAAACTGGTGAAAAGGGAAAAGAGATGGAAGAGGGGATAGAGGAGATCTTGAAGGGGAGCAAGACCCGCTTGTTGGGACCCAACACCATGGGCGTTCTGATACCCCCTGTTGATCTAGATACTTTTTTCTTACCCGAAAACCGCGTCGAAAGACCGGACAAAGGTGGCATAGCCTTCATATCTCAGAGTGGCTTCATGGCAACCCCCTTTATGGAAACACTCTGTGCCCATCACACCGGTCTTTCCGGTTTCGTGGGGATAGGAAACAGGTTGGACATAGATGAAGTCGAGTTATTAGAATACTTCTCAGAAGACGAAAAGACCGACGTAATAGCTCTCTACCTTGAAAGTCTATCTGATGGAAGAGAGCTTTATGAGATTGCTAAGAGAACTGTTCCCGATAAACCGATAGTCCTTCTAAAGAGTGGTAGGAGTGATGTCGGCCGGAAAGCTACACAATCGCATACGGGATCTTTAGCTTCTACGTCGGATAGGGTGGTTAAAGGAATATCGAAACAAGCCGGTATTATAAATGCATATGATGAAAGAGAATTGACCGATTTTTCGGAAGTTCTAGCGATGAATAGACCTATCAAAGGTGAGAATATCGCCGTCATAAGCAGTGCTGGTGGAACTGGTGTCATAGCCTCGGATTACATAGAAGATTCCGATCCTGGTTTGGGGCTTAACATGCCTTCTTTCTCTGAAGATATAAAGGAAAGGTTGGATGAAGTAATCCTCCCTATAGCATCGAGTGAAAACCCTATAGATCTCACCGCTAACGTTACGGATGAGATGATCGACGATGTCTTGAGAATACTGCAAGATGAAGAAAAGGTTGATGCAATATTTCTGTATGCGCTGTTTCAATCTCCATATGTCGGAGAGGGAATGGTCGACTCGATCTCTAAATGGTATCATCAAGGTGATAAACCCATTATTGTCGTTTGCATCGGCGATAAGACTGGGCACAGATGGAGGGAAGAATTTTACAAGGAAGGTGTGCCGGCCTATCCGAGCACTAAAAGAGCGATAGATTGTCTAGAGGTTCAAGTACGTAGAGGAAAAACTTTATCTCGTATTGGAGACAATTCTGATGACTAGATTAGAGAGAATAGCCAGACGGATAATTCACTCGATGGTTTGGATAGTCTTAGTTTACTATTTGGTACCGAATCCTATTTTTGGTTACCCTCGGTCGATGTTTCTCATAATAATATTAGCTATAGTCCTGATATTCGAAGCATTTCGGTTATATTTTGGATTCAGCGTATACGGTATGAGAGATTACGAAAAAAGGCAATTCGCCTCGTATGGTTGGGCCTCTATCGCTGCAGCGATCACTCTACTGTTTTTCCCAATGCATTTAGCTTTCGTTTGTCTGCTCGGCATGGGTCTCATAGATCCATTAATTGGAGAAATACAGCATCATAAACCCGAATTATATCCTTACATCCCCTTTGTGGCTTGGTCCCTGCTTGCGATGTTCCTGTTGAGTGTCTTTAATGATTTTTCTATTCCTATCATAATAACTCTCTCCATGATCGGTGCAGGGTCTGCTATACTAGCTGAATTCCCGACTCTGAAGATTGATGACGATTTTCTTATGATCATCGTGCCACTTTTTGTTCTCCGTGGATTAGAAATAATATTGGTCTAGTGCAAAAATACATAAACTATGCTGCTGTAACTTTTCTTTATGAAAGAACAGCTGCTGAGGTGGCTCGATGAGGATGACAGAGAGTATGAAGTGAGTGATCAAGAATCATTGAATTGGTTGATACAATTGAAACACGGAAATAGGATGGTCCTCCTCGGGAATCCCAAGAAAAATGAAAAAAGGCTAGAAGTAGTTTACAAACTTAACGTCAGCGATGAGCACAAAAAGATACTGAAAAAACTGAATGATAAACAGAGGTCGGGATTTGAAAAGTCCTTGGTGATGATGCTGGCTTCGGACTCCAATATATATAATATCCAGAGAAACGAAGATAAACTTCCTGATTCTATAGTGATCAAGAAACATCTGTACGAGGAAGAATTGAAGAAAGGGAAATTCTTCGACACGATTCAGTACGTGGTGAATATGGGGATGAGGACTACAATGCATTTTCAATCTTTAGGAGGAGCTAAGATGACCGAGCAGGAAGAAGTTTCGTCGACAAAAGCAGGTCCTTCTATCTACCGGTGATATATAGACTCATTTAATTCAGGCATACCGTTGAAATTGATGAAAATACAGTTAAGCCATTCACTGGAGAAAAAAATCGACAGGATGGAAACAACTAAATAGGAGTGCAGTTTTAAGAAAGAACGCTGAAAAAGGTTTTATAATATTGGACTCAATAGGTTCTCTGAAAACATTTCGAAGTATTGGGTTGAGTGTGAAATTATGGATGAGAAAAATAACAAGAAAGGTACTACCACACTAGGTTTAGTTTGTGAAGACGGCGTTGTACTCGCTACAGAGAAAAGAGCGACGAAGGGTCATATGATATCCCACAAGGATACGAAAAAGTTGTTCGAGATAACGGATAATATAGGATTGAATATCGCCGGATTGGTCGGAGACGGTCAGGCGTTATCGCGTTACTTGAGTTCTGAAGTCGAGCTTTATGAATTAAAGAGGAATAAAAATATTTCCGTCGAGGCAGCGACCACTTTACTTTCGAATATAATGATGGGTAGAAGGATGATGCCCTACTATGTCGGTCTCGTAATGGGCGGTGTAGATCCTGACGGAAGCGGAAAGGTTTATTCCATAGACGCACTTGGTGGAGCTATATCGGACGATTATGTTGCTGAAGGCTCTGGTTCTCAGTTCGTATATGGTGTGCTCGAAGACCATTACGAGGAAGATATGGAGATGGATGAAACTGTAGAACTCGCGGTACTCTCTTTGTTGGTTTCCAGTAGTAGAGATTCAGCCTCAGGAGATGGCGTTAATGTGGCTAAGATAACTTCAGAGAATGGATTTGAGCGTCTTGAAGAAGACGAATTGGATGAAATAATCTCAAACCTGAGAGAAAAGAAAAATCTTCCAGCGTTATAAAACCCTTTATTTTTCATGTTTAATTTATGTAAAATTCTTAGTATCGTGATAATACACAAGGATTAACAAATCATTATCGAGGAAATTATGGTAAATACTTGAGGATCAGAAGAAACAAATAAGAAAAAAAGTGGATTTTATGAGTGTTGAGGATGTTTTAAACGAAGCGAAAGAAGCGGTTAGGGAGATACTACCGAGTGGTGTTAGAATAACGGACATACAGTTCGAAGGGTCAGTCATAGTCATCTACACAAAAGATATGGACAAATTCACTGAGGATGCTGACACTATCAAAAAACTGGCGGAGAGACTGAAGAGAAGAGTAACTGTAAGACCAGATCCTTCCCTTTTGGATGATCGGGAAGAGGTCGAAAAAGAGATCAATGAATTAGTCCCAGATGAAGCAGAGATCACTGATATGTATTTTGAGGAAGATATCGGTGAGGTAACGATAGAAGCAAAGGCGCCAGGGATAGCTATCGGGAAGGAAGGAAAACTTTTGAACGAAATTAAAAGAGAGACTGGTTGGGCAGTCGATGTTATAAGGACTCCCCCTATCAAATCGAAAACGGTGAAAGATACTAGAGAATATTTGAGAAAAGTCAGGGATGACAGGAAAAAATTCTTGCGGGAAGTCGGAAGAAAGATCAATAGAGATAAAAGAGAAGGAGAAGCCTTTGCAAGAATCACAGCTCTTGGCGGCTATAGAGAGGTCGGCCGTTCTGCGCATCTGCTTCATACACGGGACAGCAAAATTCTTGTAGATTGTGGAATTAACCCATCCGCACAGAGCCAGAATGACGAGGGAACACCCTACCTTAATGCACCCGAATTACTCCCACTAGAAGAGATAGACGGTATTGTATTGACACATGCTCATCTTGACCACAGCGGGATAATACCTGCTCTTTATAAGTATGGATTTGAAGGTCCTATTTACTGTACGGCTCCTACAAGAGATCTTTCAGCTCTCCTTCAGTTGGATTACATTAAAGTAGCTGTCAGCGATGCGAATGAACCTCCCTACAAATCTAAACATGTAAGAGAACAAGTGATGAGAACAATTCCATTAGAATACGGCGAGACTACGGATATAGCCCCTGATATAAGGCTGACGCTTCACAATGCGGGACACATCCTTGGCTCTGCTGTAGCACATATGCATATAGGTGACGGAGATTATAATGTCGCTTTCAGCGGTGACGTCAAATACGATGACACTTGGCTTTTTAACCAGGCTAAGAATAAATTCCCTAGGGTAGAGACAGCAGTGATTGAATCTACCTACGGAGGATATGAAGATTTACAGCCCAGCAGAAAAGATGCGGTAGAGCAACTCAAGGATATACTTGATCAGGCACTTAATAATAGGAATGGTAAAGTCATCATCCCGGTATTTGCGGTTGGCCGTTCCCAGGAAGTCATGCTAGCCATAGAGGAGGCGATGAGAAAAGGCGAGATACCTGAAACTCAAGTTTATCTAGATGGTATGATATGGGAGGCTACTGCCATCCATACGGCATATCCTGAATTTTTGAACAACAAGCTGAAAAATAAAATCTTCCACGAGGACGAGAACCCGTTCTTGTCAAAATATTTCGAGGAAGTCGGAAATATGGATGATAGAAAGGATATCTGTGATAGTGACGAGCCTGCCATAATTTTAGCTACAGCAGGGATGATGAATGGTGGTCCGGTCCTCGAGTATTTCAAAGCATGGGGAGATGATCCCGAGGCGACGTTGATATTCGTAGGTTATCAGGCAGAGGGAACGCTGGGTAATAAGATCCAAAAAGGATATGATAAGGTCACTATGACAGAGAAAGGTGAAAAGATCGATATACCGGTAGATCTGAACATCTATACCTGTGAAGGGTTCTCGGGACACAGTGATAGGATACAGCTACTTCATTATATAAGTAAGATGAAACCGAATCCGGATAGAGTGTTAGTGAACCATGGTGAGGAGAGCAAAGCTACAAATCTTGCAAGTACAATCTACAAGAAGTACGGTATAAAAACGAGAGCACCAAGAAATCTAGAGACAATCAGGCTTTATTGAATATCGAATTTTTTTGAACCTTTTTTAAAGACTCTGTTCGAAGTCTTCCACTTCGTAGTCGAACTCGTCTCTTTCTTCTATCTCTCCTTTTTCCAGTTTCATCTCTCTAGCCAATAACCAGAAAACCAGAGCGAGAGATTTACGTCCCTTGTTGTTTGTAGGGAGAGCGAAATCTATATTTCTCAACATGTTGTTGGTATCGACCAATCCTACGATCGGTATCCCAACGTTTACTGCCTCCCTGACCGCCTGTCTATCCGCAGAAGGGTCCACTACAACCAATACCTCCGGTTCGATGAAGTGGTCAAGTGAAGGATTGGTAAGTGTTCCGGGTATAAAACGTCCTGCTATGCTTGAAGCTCCTACCACATCTGCAAACATCTCGATAGGTCTCTTACCGTACTGTCGTGCCGAGACGAGCAATATCCGTCTTGGTTCATATTGGGATAAAAATTTAGCCAAAGTTCTGATCTTTTCCTCGGTCTGGTCTACATCTAAAACGAACAGACCGTCATCTCTAACTTTAAAGATGAAAGGCTCCATGTCCTTTGCTTTCTGTTGTGTTCCTATATGTATCCCTGCAGTAAGGTAAGTGTCTTCGGGCACTAACATTTCCTCTTCTTCTTCGGTTTCAGCGGTCATTGTTCTTCCTCTCTTATCACGGTTATGGGAATAACCCCTTCTTCGAATTCTTCTATCGCGACATCTACCGGGTCTATAGGTCCTTCTCCTTCTTTTTTCAACATCGTAGGAGCTCCCATAGATATCTGGATAGAGCGCGCACCGATTATCCTAGCCTTCTCAAAGCGGGTATATTCCCTAATCATATTCTTCTAGCCTTTTCTGGTAGAAAGATTTGTATTATAAATCTTTTCCTCTAT
>JAZKSP010000006.1:0-29461 GCA_036626005.1 Thermoplasmatota archaeon
GTCCTATCCATGCTCAACCCCCCGCTCATCTACGATATTATATATAGCCTTTTGCATGGCGATGCAAAGATTTATCTGTACATCAAAGATCAGATATCCACGCCGTAATACTCCTTGTACCACTCAACGAACTTTTCTATACCTTCTCTAAGATCAGTTCTAGGTTCAAAACCAAGCTTTTCTTTCGAACCGGAGATGTCAGCATAAGTCACCTTCATATCACCTGGCTGCATCGGTTCCATCTCTTTCTCCGCTTCGACTCCGAGAGCGTCTTCTAACATCTCTATGAATTCCATTAGCTCGACAGGAGTGTTGTTACCCAAGTTGAATATTTCGTAATCGTATCTTTTCTCCAAACTCGCAATAACACCCTCGACGATATCATCTATGTAGGTAAAATCTCTCTTCATATCGCCGTAATTGTAGACTTCTATCGCTCTTCCCTCTACGATCCTGTCGGTAAACTTGAACATCGCCATATCGGGTCTTCCCCAGGGCCCGTAAACGGTAAAGAACCTAAGGCCAGTACAGGGGATATCGTATAGATGGTTATAGGAATGAGCCATGACTTCATTGGCGACTTTAGTCGCCGCATAGTAAGAAACGGGTTCGTTCACATCGTCCCCTACAGCATAGGGTATATCTTCGTTACCTCCATAGACCGAGGAAGAGGATGCATATACAAGATTTCTTACGTCGTGATGTCTAGCCATCTCAAGAACGTTTGTAAATGCCTTAAGATTTGATCTTTCATATGCGTGGGGATTCTCTACAGAGTAACGCACGCCTGCCTGGGCTGCTAGATGGCAGATCCTATCTACTTCATTCTCCTCGAATACTTTCTCTAAAGCATCTAAATTGCAAAGATTCTCCTGATAAAAGTCAAAATCATCGTATTCTTCGAGTACAGAATTCCGGCCCCATTTCAGCTCTTGAGAGTAATAATCGTTCACGCTGTCTAGACCGATTACTGATTTTCCTTTTTCCAGCAATCCTTTCGATACATGAAAACCTATGAATCCAGCCGAGCCTGTCACTAATGTGGTCATGGATGTCTTCATGACATAATATTATTTAACGATTATCGATATTGCCATAAGTGCCTCTTCTCAACGGGAGGACAAAAACCAAATACAGTAGAAAAATTGTGAGCGATGATGTTTGAATCAGTTCGAGCCCGAACTGTTGTTGTGATGCTCCTCGTCCTCCTACTTTTCTCTCTTTTCATCTGGTACGGCTCTCTATCCCCTGCTCCGGAGAAGGGCCGGTTCCCTGGGAACGATGAAGTCGTGGAAGATTATGATGGATACATAGGAAAAGAAGTTGAAATCACTGGAAAAGTCATCGAGACAGATCCCGTGAGGATAGAAGTCGAGAGCGGAGATAATACCATAGAGCTTAAAATTGAAGATCTTCAGGAAAAACCGGATAAAGGCGATAAGCTATCGGTTTTCGGCACCGCAGAAGAGAACAGGACCATCCATGCCCAGAACGCTATAATCCGACCGTTCTGGCGGTACGTCTACATGTACGGCATATCTCTGATCGGGGCGGGATGGATAGGGCTGAGATTGATAGGTCAGTGGAGATTCGATAAGGAATCCCTTGCATTCGAAGCGAGAGAGAAACCAAGAACTGTCAGGGAAACCTTATCTAGTCTGATAGGAGGTGAAAAAGATGGCTGACCTTCTGACACACGCCTTTGTAGGCTATACCATAGGACTGATGCTCTCCTGGAGATACGAGAAGTTGAGGTCAACACATATCACCTTAATCATGGTCGGAGCTACTTTGCCGGACCTTATCCGGATCAGCCTGATATTGAATCCAATCAAAATAGAAGGTTTTGTGGGAATACCTTTTTCCTGGGCTCCTATACATGTAGCCGCGGGAGCCCTCCTCATCGTTGGGATAGGTTCTTTACTATCGACTCCAAAAGAATCAAAGATGATATTTTCATTATTAGCGATAGGTACGATATCACACCTTTTCCTAGACAGCTTATTGATTACAGCCTCTGGATATTCTTACGCTCTCTTCTGGCCCTTTTTGGAATTTCATCCATCCACACCGGGATTATATCTCAGCACCGATGTCTGGCCCGTTTTCGTTAGCGGAATAACCGCTCTATTTGTCAGGATCGCAGATCGTATCAGATAATCTTCCAATTGAAGTTTTTACTACCTCTCTCCTCCCCAATGATAATTCGGAGTGTCCTCTGTTATCTCCACGTTATGTGGATGGCTCTCATGCTTGCCGCCTTCGGTTATCTCGTAAATCTCTGCATCTCGCATATTTTCGATGGTCTCAGAGCCTAGATGGCCCATACTGGATTTTATACCACCTATTATCTGGTGCAGTACTTCGGAAACAGTACCTTTGTAAGGCACTAGGCCTTCCACACCTTCAGGCACATAGTCCTCTCGACTCTTGAAATCTTGGCGGTACCTGTTCTTCTCTCTCTTTTCTAAAGCTGAGATAGAAGCCATACCTCTGTACTCTTTGTACTTTCTACCACCTCTGAAAACCACTCTACCTGGAGCCTCTTCAGTACCCGCGAGCATGTTACCAAGCATCACCGCATCGGCTCCACAGGCCAGTGACTTAGCTGCATCACCGCTGTATCTTATCCCGCCGTCGGCGATAACACTGATGTCTTCCTCACGCGCTTCCTCATAGACGTTTCTTATAGCTGTTATCTGGGGAACGCCGATACCGGATACTATTCTCGTGGTACAGATAGAACCGGGACCGATTCCCACTCGAAGTGCATCTGCACCAGCATCAATCAGACTTCTAGCACCTTCACTTGTCGCTATATTGCCGGCCATTATATCTACGTCGAAGCTGCTATTAATCTCTTCAGTCGCTTCTATAACGTCTTCAGAATTACCATGAGCGGTATCGACAACTATCATATCTACACCCGCTTCGACTAAGGGCTCGATCCTCTCGAACTCATTAGGGCCCGCGGCGGAAGCGACCATAAGCTGCCCATTCTCATCTAGAGTTGCCTCAGGGTGCTGTTTCTTCTTCTCTATATCTCTTACGGTTATCAATCCAAAGAGCCTGTTGTCTTCGTCGACTAGAGGGAGTTTCTCTATCTTGTTTTCGTTGAGGATGGATTTAGCTTGACTTATATCCGTATTTGGACCCGCGGTGATAAGTTCGGAGGTCATCACCTCCTCTACCTTTTTGTCCAATTCAGTTTCGAAGCGAAGATCTCTCTTCGTCACTATCCCTATCAGTTCCCCCTCTTTTAATACAGGCAATCCAGAGATGTCCTTCTCGTCCATTATTCTTTTAGCTTTTCTAGCTTTTATATCGGGTTTTACAGTATGAGGTTCCCGGATTATCCAGTTTTCAGAACGTTTTACCTTTTTGACCATCTCCACATGGCTATCTACATCCAAATTACGATGGATGACACCCAGACCTCCTTCTCTGGCCATCGCGATGGCCATCTCGCTACCTGTGACTTTGTCCATCGGAGAACTTAAAATAGGAGCTTCCAACACTATATCCTCGGTGAGATCGTTTGAAGTATCAATATCATCTCTTTGCAGATCGGTCTTGCTAGGGACCATCATTATATCGTCGAAGCTGAGTGCTTTTTCGAATTTCATGAATATCTACTGAAATCAGTGCGCCTAGGCCTAATAAGTATTTTTCCTTGAAAAAGCCGAGTCGGTAAAAGCTCTTTCTATTTTCTATGTTGCGCTATTGTTCAACTTCGAAACAATTATATATCGGAAGATAATGCCACTGATAATGCCTGATGAGAAACTCGCAAGAGCGATCAGATCTAGAAAGAGAAGGAACATATTGCAGATGCTCTGTAAGAACGAGAAGATGTCGGTCCATGAGATAGCAGAAGAGCTTGATCTGACCGAATCTTCAGCTTCGAAGCATCTCACTTTATTGTACGATCTTGGCCTGGTAGATTACGAGAAAAAGCCACCAGAAAAGTTCTACTTTTTGAAGATCGATGAGGTAAAAGAGATGTTCGAAATATACAATCTGGTCGCTGAAAAGATGGCATAGGTGAAAAAATGAAAGTTGTAATCATAATGGGATCGAAAAGTGATATGGATTGGTCAGAGAAAATAGCAAGCACACTGAAAGAATTGGGGATAGAGAGCGTTATGAGAATCGCCTCAGCGCACAAAGTTCCTTTGAAAGCACTCGATATTATAGAAGAATACAAAGATGAAAAGGTAGTTTATATTACCGTAGCGGGAAGGAGCAATGCACTGAGTGGATTTGTAGATGCTCAGACGGATAAACCCGTCATTGCCTGTCCTCCCTACAGCAGTAAATTCGCCGGTGCTGACATTTTCTCGAGTTTGAGAATGCCTTCCGGGGTATGTCCGATGGTCGTCATAGGAACAGAACAGGCAGGTCTAGCTGCGGCGAAGATGCTAGGTTTGACCGATGAAGATCTTCAGAAAAGAATAAAGGATTATCAAGAGGAAAATAAGAAGCAGATAGATAAAGATGATAAAGAGGTGAAATAAGATGGGAAGTGTAAAGGATCTTGAGATAATAAAAGAACCTACTGAAGATGAAGAGGGTGTCGGTGTTTTCGAGTTCAGCGATAGGTATAGTGTGTTCGATTACGGAGAGATGCCTGACAAGATCGAAGGAAAGGGCGAGGCACTTTGCTTGATGGGTGCTTACAACTTCCGAAAACTGGAAGAACAGGGGATGAAGACACATCTGATCGAACTAGAAGAGAAGAACAGGATGAAGGTCAAGGTAGTGAACGTTATCACGAAAGGTGAACCTGAAGAGTTCAAGAACATGATGGTACCTCTAGAGGTCATCTATCGAAATTATCTAGGTGAAGGCAGTTCCGTTTTCAGGAGGTTGGACAAAGGAAAGATAGAACCTTCCGACCTTGGACTGGATGATTATCCAGAAGTGAATACCAAGCTCGATCCACCGATCATCGACTTCAGCACGAAGTATGAAAAATTCGATAGGTACTTCAAGAATATTGATGAGGTCAAAGACCACACCGGTTTTGATGACGAGAAGATAGACCTGATAAAAGAAAAAGCTATCAAGGTCAACGACTTCATCAACAAAAGAGCGGAAGAACTCGGCTGGATACATCTAGACGGTAAGATGGAAGTAGCACTCGATAAAAACGGTGAACTCATGTTAGCGGACGTTTTGGGAACTCTCGACGAAGACAGGTTCGAATACGACGGATTCAAGCTGAGCAAGCAGATGTTGAGGAATTACTATAGAGGTGGAGAATGGCACGAAAAGATGGAGGAGGCGAAAGAGAAAGACCTCCCGAAAGAAGAATGGCCTAAACCGCCTGAGCTTCCGAAAAGACTAGTTGATTTTGTTTCTAATATGTATAAAGCTGCCGCTAATTCTTGGACAGGAAAAAAGCATTTCGACGTTAAAGAACTTGACCAGTTGATAGAGGAGGACTATGAAGAGTTGAAAGAAGACGGCCTAGTAGATTGAATTAAACGAAAATAATTCCTAAAATACATTCCCTTCACAAAAGGGGCCTTCTTTTTTCTTATTATCCCAAAATCTTTATGAGCGGGTAGAGGATTTAGCTAATTGAAATAAAAATACTAAATAAGACCACGATCGAAGTGATAACAATGAAAGAAGAGATGGAGTCTCTAGAGATCAGAGCTGCAGTCAACGAACTCAAATCACTAGAAGGAGGTTTCGTAAAAAAGATATATCAACCTAGCAAGGGAGAGATACTTTTCCGGATTTATGTACCTGGAGAGGGAAAAAAGATGCTGCTCTTCAAAGTCGGGAAAGGTCTCTATCTTACTGAGGAAGATAAGGACAATCCGAAAAAACCCGGCGACTACGTGATGCTCATGAGGAAATACACTGGAAACGCCACAATCACGAGCGTAAGGCAGCATGAATTCGACAGAGTGGTGATCTTCGAACTTCAAAAGGAAAAAAAGAGTCGATTGATCTTCGAGATCTTTGGAAAAGGAAATCTTATACTCGAAGGGGAAAAACATATCCTCGTTCCCTACCGGTCCGAATCATGGAGTCATAGAGAATTGAAGGAAGGATATGAGTACAAATTTCCACCTTCGAGAGTACAGCCGTTCGATCTAAACAAAGAAGAGATAAAGCAGGAATTAAAAGATTCAGAAAAAGACCTTGTGAGAGCTTTAGCGGTCGATCTTAATCTCGGAGGTAAATATGCAGAGGAGATATGCAGTAGGATCGGCGTGGATAAACACATGGAAGAACCAGAAGAGCTATCCGATGAGATCACTTTAATACTACAGGAGATGAAAAAGCAGATAGAGGAAAACGATCTAGAGCCCCATGTGGTCAAAGATGAAGACGGAGAGATGATAGATGGAGTGCCGTTTCCACTGAAACAGTATGAAGAAAATGAAACCGAGATGTTCGTCACCTATAATAGAGCTCTAGACATGGCTTTCAGATCCAAGGAAAGCGAAGAAGACACCGAGGTACAAGAAGAAAAATCTAGAGTAGAGAGGAAACTTGCGAGTCAAAAGAGAGCTCTTGAAGAGCTCAAAAAAGATGAAGAAGAAAACAAGATAAAAGCTGAACTGATATACCAGAATTACAATGATTGTGAAAAATTGCTGAATAAGATATATGAAGCTAGGAGAGAAGGAGATCGGGAAAAGATATATTCAGAGCTTAGAGAGAATGAGAAAGTTGTCCAGCTGAACGACTCCGATGAATACGTGGTTGTAGAATTAGAAGGTGAGAAGGACGGTGAAAGCTACGCCAAAAACGTCAAACTCGATTTTAGAAAGGACGTGAACGAGAATGCACAGAAGCACTACGAAAAGAGCAAAAAATGTAAACAAAAGATAGAGGGAGCGAAAACCGCTATAGAGGAAACGAAAGAGGAAATCGAGGCCGGTGAAGAAGAACGAAAGAGGGAAAAAAAGAAACCTACAGAAAAGTACTGGTTCGATAGGTATAAGTGGTTCATCTCCAGCGAGGGTCATATCGTTATAGCCGGGAAGGATACGAAGACCAATGAAGAAGTCGTGAAAAAATACCTAGAAGATCACGACCGCTACGCACATGCCGAGGCCGGTGGTGCCCCGAGCGTTGTAGTGAAGAGGGGTGAAAAAGAAGAGATTGGGGAAAAAACTCTGAAAGAAGCCTGCCAGTATTCGATAGTACACTCAAAGGAATGGAAGAGAGGTATAAGCGCCGGAAGGGCTTATTGGGTGAAGCCAGATCAGGTGAGTAAGACGGCGGAAGCGGGTGAATCACTTCCTACTGGAGCGTTCGTGATAAGGGGTAAAAGGAACTTTCACGACGATCTACCGATGAAAGCCGTGCTCGGAGAGATCGAATACCAGGGAGAAAAGAAAGTGATGTGCGCTCCTTCTCTCACACTAGAAAATGAAGATGACTTATTCAAAAGAAAGGTCGTTTTTATCTCTGGATCGAGAGACAAGAACGATTTTGCCAATGAGATGTCGAACTATTTTTCTGTGCCCATAAGCGAGATACAGAGCATTCTCCCTCCTGGAGATGTGAAAATAATAGAAAAGGATTAGAAAAGGTTTTTTCATTCTAGAACCTAAAACATCTATTTAGTTTCCAAGAATGCCTGGTAAGCCTTGAAGGTATGATATAGGTCGCCTTTAGATATCAGTTCAAACGGTGCATGCATGCCCAGCACAGGGGTGCCTGCATCGATCACATCGATATTCAGCTCGGCGAGGAATTTAGCTACTGTTCCACCACCGCCTTCGTCGACTTTACCCAATTCAGCGGTCTGCCAATACACGTCGTTCTCGTTGAAGATCCTCCTAATGAGGGCGACGTATTCGGCGTGTGCATCGTTAGCTGAATATTTTCCGCCAGCACCGGTGAACTTGTTTATCGCTATACCTTTGCCAAATGAAGCCGCGTTCTGCATCTCATGTACGCTTTTGAACGAGGGGTTTACAGCGGGACTAACATCACCGGAGATCGCCTTGGAATTATCCAGCATCTCTCGATGATCATTCATGGTATATTCGTCTTTATAGAGTTCCAACAATTTAGAATAAAAGCTCTCGACGAACTCCGAATTGGCACCGGTATTCCCTTCACTGCCTATCTCTTCTTTGTCGAATAATATAGCCATCGAAGTTTTCTGAGGATCTTTCAATCCCAGCAGTGCTCTGAGAGAAGTATAGGCACAAACTCGATCATCATGTGCATAGCCCCCAAGCATGCTCCTGTCAAATCCAACATCACTAACATCGTGAGCAGGAACTACCTCCAGCTCTGCACTGGTAAAATCTTCCTCTGTAATGTCATATTTCTCGTTCAGCATCTTCAAAACTTTCATCTTCACTTTATCTCCCACGTCTTCATCGTCTATCGGTATACCTGCAACTATAAGATTCAGTTCTTCTCCCTTGATAACTTCCTTCATCTTCCTCTCACCCTGCTTCTTCTGGGAGAGATGGGGCAGAAGATCACTTATAACGAATATAGGATCATCGGGATCCTCTCCGATAGATATATCTACCGGAGTTCCGTCTTCCTTGACTACCCTACCGTGAATAGCCAACGGTGTACTGACCCATTGATATTTTTTTATCCCGCCGTAATAATGTGTTTGGAGAAGGGCAACTGAAGCATCCCCGTCTTCATATAGAGGTCTCTGTTTGAGATCCAATCTAGGGGCGTCGATATGACTAGTCACAATATTACAACCATGGGTAAGATCTTCGCCCCCTATCACAGCAGCCGCTAAACTTTTATTCCTATTGATGAAATAGACCTTATCTCCCGGTTCTAAATCTTCATACTCGCTTATCGCCTTGAAACCGTTCTCTCTAAGGATTTCCTCTGACCGTTCGACCGCTTGTCTTTCTGTTTTAGATGAGGATAGGAAATCTTTGTAGTCCTCTGCAAATTCAAAGATTTTTTCTTTCTTCTCCTCATCTAGGTCTTCCCAAACATTCTCGAGGGAGAAACCTAGTTCCTCTTCTAAATCGGATTCTTCTTCAGACATAATTATTCTAAACAATCGAAATCGACGGCGGTATTTATTTTTTCTCGACGAATACCTTGAGGGAACTTTGTTAGCACAAAGATTAGAGGATATTAGATGAAACTCCGAAAGTATTATAAATCCCCCAATTATTGAATACTTGCATCGATTCGATAAAAATTACTGGACAGTGCAATAAACTATGACTGAGCTTTTAGAGGAGTTGGAGGAAAAAAAAGAAAAGGCCAATCACCGGGCCGAGAAGTACAAGAAACTTAGAGATGAGAAGAACGAGGCAGCTAAAAAGTGGGTAGCGAAAAGAGACGAGTATAACACGGAAGTCAAAGAAGCGATAGAAAAGGGTAACGAACTGAAGGAAGAAAGAAACGAGTTGAACGAAAAAGTGAAGGAATACAAGGAAAAAAGAGATGATCTCAACCAGAAGGTCAACGAGTTGTCGAGAGATCTCAAACAGGAAAAAGATGAAGTTCTTCCCAGCGATGGTAAATCTATCGAACAACTGGAAAAAGAGATAGAGGAATTGGAGTACAAACAGATGACCAATGTTTTGACTCCAGAAGAAGAAAAAGAGATCATCGACAAGATATCTGAAAAACAGGGGAAAGTGGATGAAAGGAAAAGACTGATCGAAGAGAACGAGAAGATAAAAGAGGTCAAGCAAGAACTCGAAGAAGCAAAAAATAAAGCCGAGGAATACCACAGTAAAGTTTCAGAGCTAGCGGAGAAGGCCCAGAAGAAACACGATGAGATGCTCGAAATGTTCGATGAGGCGGACGAAGTCAGGGAAAAGGCCGATGAGGCCCAGGAAAAATTTGTTAAGGCTAAAGAGAAGGGCGACGAATACCACGAAAAACATATCGAGGCGGTCAATGAGGTAAGAGATTACAGCAAGATTATATCTGGATTGAAGAAAAAACAGCGCCGAGCCAAGAAAGAAAAAGAAGAAACAGAAACACAAAGAGAAGCAGAAGAGCTCTATGAGAAATTCAAGAAAGGTGAAAAACTCGGTACTGATGACATAATGACCCTACAGAAAGCTGGTCTTCTTTGAACTGAAGCAAAAATACTTTCCTTTTTCTTTGTTAGTACGATTTTTAGTTTTATCGATAGCTCATTTTCTCAGCACCAACCAAAACAATATATTTGAGGATGAAGATAACCCAACGATACGATGAGTCCCGAGTTCAAAAAAGATCATGTGGTAGCCATCGATGATTTCACTGTGGAAGAAATAAGTTCGATCTTAGATCTAGCGGAGGATATGATACCGATCGCAGAAGGTAAGAAAATAAACAAGGATTTTGAAGGAAAAATTTTAGCTACACTTTTTTTCGAACCTAGTACTAGAACACGCCTTTCTTTCGAAGCAGCTATGAAGAGGATGGGTGGGCGTTGTATCGGTTTTGCTCGACCCGGAACTTCATCAGCTAAAAAAGGTGAAACACTTGCGGACACTATCCGGGTGGCAGCGGGTTACGCTGATATGATCGTGCTCAGACATCCCCAAGAGGGAGCCGCCCAATTGGCCTCTAATTTTTCTGACGTTCCAGTGATAAACGCAGGAGACGGAGCCGGGCATCATCCGACCCAGACACTGTTAGACCTATTCACCATCAGAGAGGAAAAAGGGAGCATCTCCGACAATCATATAGGGATAGCTGGAGATCTGAAATATGGAAGGACCGTCCATTCTTTGACAAAAGCTCTCAGTATGTTTGAGTCAGAGATGACCTTTATCTCCCCGTCTTCTCTAAAAATGCCTGAAGAGATTACTGATATGTTGAAAAGAAAGGGAATAGAGTTCCACGAAGTGAATGAGATAAAAGATACCTTGGATAATCTAGATTTACTTTACATGACTAGAATCCAGAGAGAAAGATTTCCCTCTGAGGAAGATTACCAGAAAGTAGCGAAATCATATCATCTCGAAAAAAATATGCTTGAAAATTCAAAAAATGATCTGAAGGTTATGCATCCGCTGCCTAGAGTGGATGAGATAAAGCCTGATGTGGATGATACACCGAACGCTAGATACTTCGAACAGGCGTCGAATGGAGTCCCTACCAGGATGGCCCTATTGAAGCTGCTGCAGGAGGAGGTGTAAAGATGGAGGGTGAAGAAAAAAAGATCAAGATTACGCCTATAGAACACGGAACGGTGATAGATCATATCAAAAAAGGTCAAGCGATGAAAGTCCTTCGGATATTGGACCTTGTCAAGCGAGATATCGATTCTATAGTCAGTATGGCTATGAACGTGAACAGCAGCAAGGGAAAAAAAGATATAGTAAAAGTGGAAGGAAAAGAACTGAAAAACGAAGAATTCGATAAAATCTCTCTCATCTCCCCTAATGCCACGGTGAATATAATAAGAGATTACGAAGTCATCGAAAAACACAGGGTAGAACTACCAGATATGGCCAAAGGGATCGTGAAGTGTAAGAACAGTAACTGTATCACCAATCAAAGAGAACCGGTAAAGACCGAATTCGAAGTTATAGGGGAGGAACCGGTCAAATTGAAATGTATCTACTGTGAAAGAGAGATGGTAGGAGAGGAGATCTCTGAAAACGTGATATGAAATGATAGTTCAGTAAAAATATCCCAGTACTAGAGGTAACAATACCGTTGCGTCTCCTTTCATAGTGCAGTGATCCGCCTCTTCGTTTATTTTACCCCAGGATACAGCTTCTCGAGCTCTAGCACCAGAAAGAGATCCGTCGTATTCTACCGCTGTAGTTATATAAACTGCTCTATCTAGTCCTCCTTTGAACTGGTTCCACCAGATAGTGTGATGTTTAGATATTCCACCACCTACCACTAGAGCACCACTCTTTTCCGCTGGAAACACAAGATCAGCGAGCTCCTGCTGATCCTTCATCATATCTATACTGAAGTCTTTGTTATTCTGCCAATACATCCAGAGCTGTGATCCGAAGGCTCCATCTGGGATACCGGGCACGTATATGGGTATCTCGTTTTCCGCAGCCCAATAAAGTATCGAATCCTCGTCATCGATCCTTTTTCCGAATTCCCATATGATCTCTCTTGTACCAAGGTTTTCTCCGTTTTCTTCTACTATCTCTTCTAGTATAGGCTGCATGTTATTCTCAAGGACCTCCCCATAAGAGGAATTGGGGATGAAGATGTTCCCTAACCGATGTATATCTCTCTGATGTAACTCTGAGTCATCGGCTGTAAAAGTTCCATGGTAATAATCCTCCCAGGTCCTTGCGAGATCATGATCTAATGTTCCGCAGGTAGTTATCACGACGTCGAAAAGTTCTCTCTTCACCGCCTCTTTCAGTATACCTCGCGTTCCTGTAGACACAATGCACGCAGGGAACGAAAGGAAATTTAGAGACTCATCAGAAAACATTTCCTCTAAGATCTGTACTGACAGACCGACATTTTTAGACACAAAACCGCCAGAATCGTACATCTCTGAAACAAGTTCTGATATACTCGTATCCGAATCTAAATCGAAATCTTGAACTTTCTTTTTCATTAGGATCATCAGAACAATCATCATGATTGGTTAAAAAACTTGTGCGAATTTTTTGTCCGACGAAAATTAGTTATACGTCAGACAAAGCTGTCCTATTCCCAAAAAAGATATAACGATAAGACGTACAAATAAAGTGTACCAGATAGCCTAATCCGGCTGTCGTACTAAAAAGACAATACTTAAATAGGTGATTACATTTGTATGAAACAAGATGGATGGGATTCTATATGGAATCGATCGTTAATAAGGCCGTAAAGAAACATGATGAAGGTAAAGAAAAACCAAGCATAGATGAGGATACAGCTCCAGAAGATGAAGAACTTCGAGACCTTGTAGATCAACTGGAAGTGAAGATAAGGATCTTCGGTGCAGGAGGCGGGGGTAGTAATACTCTCGACCGTCTGACACAAGAGGGTTTGACCGGCGGAGAGTTGATAGCATTGAACACTGATGCAAAACATCTTCTCCATACACACGCTCAAAAAAAGATACTCCTTGGAAAGGAGGTTACAGATGGTTTAGGAGCTGGTGCAAGACCCGAGGTCGGAGAAAAGTGTGCAAGAAGTTCAAGGGATGAAATAAAAGAAAATATTGAAGGATCGGATATAGTCTTCCTGACGGCCGGAATGGGAGGAGGAACCGGAACTGGAGCCGTCCCAGTGGTCGCAGAACAAGCAAAAGAAGAAGGTGCACTAGTTATGGGTATAGTGACTTTACCCTTTGAAGCCGAGGGTGAGGAAAGGATGAGGAATGCCAAAAGAGGTCTCTCTAAGTTGGAAAAGCACTGTCACACCACAGTAGTAATACCGAATGACAGGCTATTAGATCTGGTGCCGGATCTTCCCTTGAATGCCGCATTCAAAGTCGCTGACGAAATATTGATGGAATCCATAAAAGGGATGACCGAGATAATAACCAAACCGGGCCTGGTCAATATCGATTATAACGATATGAGGACAATAATGGATGATGGCGAACTAGCTATGATTGGCATCGGTGAGTCCGACGATGCGAATAACAAAGTGGAACAGGCAGTGGAAGAAGCTTTGGGTTCACCTCTTCTAGGAAATATCGATACAAGCGAGTCTAAAGGAGCTATGATCAGAGTCATGGGAGGACCCAATATGACCGTTGAAGAAGCAGAAAAAGCCGCCGAGATGGTGAACGAAAAGATCAGCAAAGATGCAAGGATTATCTGGGGATGTAACGTCGATGAAGACATGGGAGAGAAGATAAAGATACTTCTAGTGGTCACTAACGTCCATACAGAGAGTGAGACATTCGCGGATCAGGTCGTAGGAGCTTCAGATGGAAATATAGATCAGGTGAACTAAAAAAACCAAAATTAATTTAACCCTTTTTCTTTTAATTTTCATATGTTTGCTGCCGGAGGAAAAAAACCGATCCTATTTTCTGTAGGGTTATTCTTAGTTTTGATTCTGCTATATTTTCTTTTCTCTCCTAATAGATTTATCCTTCCAATCATAGGAATAATACAGCTTCTTTTTATCCTCTACTTTTTCCGAGATCCTGACAGAGAGATATCTGAGGGAATAAGCTCTCCAGCCGACGGAAAGGTCCAATCTCTAGATACCGAAGAGAACACGATTGAGATATTCATGAATATATGGGATGTACACGTTAACAGAATCCCTTGCTCGGGCAAGGTAAAGAAGGTGGAACATAAGAAAGGTGAACACTCACCCGCTTTCTTTGAAAAAACAGATAAAAATGAGCAGCAACTTCTAGTGTTGTCGACCGAGCACAGCAAGATGAAGATATGGCAGATCGCTGGCATGATGGCTAGACGTATCGTCCCTTACGTAGAAGAGGGGAATTTAGTCAAAAAAGGTGAAAAGCTGGGCATGATAAGGTTCGGTTCTAAAGTGAAAGTTAAATTTGCTGGAGAAGTCGAATTTACTGTAGAGGAAGGGGAAAAAGTAAAAGCCGGGAAAACTTCACTAGGTGAATGGAATGAATAAAGAAACGTCTTTAACGTTCCCGGATTTCTTGACCGTGGTGAACGCATCGATAGGATTTCTCTCTATCACCTACATATTAGATGGGATGCTGTGGTTGGCTTCACTCTTGATCAGCAGCTGTGTGGCTTTAGATGGAATAGACGGTGCTTTAGCACGATATTTGGGAGTCGAGCATGAATTAGGTGCCTATCTTGATTTTTTTTCAGACATCATATCTTTCTGTTTTGCTCCGGCTTTACTACTCTATTACACATATTATGACCAAGCCCTCGGAAGAGGATGGGAATCTCCACAGAACGCTTTAGCTACTATTGTTCCTTTCTTCATCGTTTTTCTTGGAACCATGAGATTGGCAAGGTTTGCCGACAAACATTCTGAAGATCTTAACTACAATGGACTTCCGACCCCGTCTTTAGCTTTGATGATCTTACACCTTTCGTACCTCCTAGGATGGAATCCTACCGGTCCCGATTTGCCTTACTTTACCTTAAGCATAATCGGTTTATTGAGCATACTGCTCTATACTTCCATAGAGTACCCAAAATTCAGAGTAAAGAAAACCCAAATTTTTGGATCTATTTTCTTAATACTGACATTTACCGGTTTTTTATTAGCGGATCTCTCTCACCAGTTTGGAATCACCATTCTGATCTTCACTACCTCACTCCTTTTGGGTTATGTTTTTATCTCACCTTTCATTTTAAAAATCTATGGAAGACAGAAAAGACAGGATGGATGAAAAGATACTCGAGGCTGAAAGATATTTTGAATGTACAGATAGCCAGAGGATATCATTTGAATTGGGGATAAAGTTAGGGGCTTTGTTTCACCAGTTCATAGGGACACCTGTCAGTTCAAAAAATATAGACAAGCTAGAAAGAGCCATCGAAAGAACCACCGAAAGCCAAGCATTCGTAAAATCAGCCGAAGTGAAGATAAAACCAGAAAAATCTTCAAGCGAGGACAAAGGTCCTTTCGATTATACAACTCTCACTGGCGATATGATCGAGGCGAAGATAGAAGTTGAATACAAAGATATCAGGGCGGTAGGAAAAATGGAATACATAGAAAAGATGAACTATCCTCTGATGTATCTTGAAAGTATAGAAGAGTGAACACCGATGACCCCAACAATTAATAAATACTTGAAACACGTTATTAATACCCAAACAGAGGATCGATAGGAATGGCAAAAAGTCTAAAGATCGGTATAAGTGGACCTTCTGGTATGCAGAAGTCAGAGACCATCAAATCGATAATAGAGATGCTCGATGATGAGGACATATCCCTAGGTGGGATGTTGACAGAACCGATCATGGAAGATAATCGGAGAGTGGGTTTTCAGGTGATGGACTGGCATACTAGAGAAAAAGCTGTATTTGCTCATTTGAACCTGGACTCACAAGTAGAGGTACAGGGATACGGAGTAGACCTAGATTCCTTGAATGAAGTCGGTGTCAAAGCTATCCGTAACGGAGCTAACGAAAAAGACGTGATACTCGTGGACGAGATCGGGAAGATGCAGGTAGAGAGCGAAGAGTTCTACGATACGGTAAAGAGAGTATTAGAAGTCGACAAGCCTTTGATTTTGACATTCGAGAAAAAATCGAGAAATCCACTTCTCCAAGAGATAAGGAGACGCGACGACGTGAGGATGTTAGAGCTCACCGATGTGAATAAAGACATCCTACCATACAAAGTGTTGGACCTGATAAAGGAAAATATCAAGGGCGGTTGACGGTGAATCTCGTTAAGGTAAATGAAGGGAAAGTGGAAATCGAAGTTCCAGATTTTGATGATTCAGAGGGGCCCCAAGAGAAGGGGGAAGGTGTTTTTTACAATCCCTCCATGGAGAAGAGTAGAGACATCTTCGTCTCTTTTTTGAACAGTTGGGCAGATGAAAAAGTTCGATTACTTGACGGTTTAGCGGCTTCAGGTATAAGAGGTATCAGGGCTGCAAAAGAAACTCCTGTTTCCGAGTTAACTATCAACGATGTATCCGAAAAAGCTGTAGATCTGATAGGGAAGAACGTTGAAAAAAATTCTGTTCGGGCCAAGGTAACTCATGAATCTATAGAAAGGCATATGTTGAAAAGAAGATACCAGTATGACTATATAGATATCGATCCCTTCGGTCCACCTGTTCCTTATTACCCTATAGCCGCCCGAACAGTTTCACATGAAGGTGTGGTAGGAGTCACCGCAACCGATACTGCCGTGCTTTGTGGAACTTATCCAAAAACTTGCTTCAGAAGGTATTCTTCATACCCAGCTAACAACTGGTGCAGACACGAGAACGGATTGAGGATCTTACTAGCGTACTGTGCAAAAGAAGCCGCGAGACACAACAGATGGATAAAACCCCTCCTATCATATTACGAAGGTCATCACTTTAGAACCTACCTACAGATAGGCGAAGGTAAAAGCAGAGCCGACGATTGTTTAAACAACCTTGAAAAGATCAATTTTTCCAAGGGTAGATGGGAAAGTAAAGAAAAAGGAGGAGGAAAAACAAGCGGTCCTTTTTGGACCGGTCCACTATTTTCTAGAGACATACTCGATAGACTAGACCCGCTGGGAAGATTAGATGAAAAACTGATATCTTTGTGGAAAAGCGAATCTAACCAACCCGCTTTCTTTTATGATACCAACGAGATAAGCAGTGTATTGAAAGTCGCACCACCACCGATAGATGATATAGAAGAAAAACTGAGTGATAAAAGATTCAAAAGTTCAAGAACCCATTTTTCATCTACGGGTATAAAGACAGAAGCTCCCTACGAAGAAGTGAAGAGTATATTTTTAGACCTCTCTTCTTAAACCCTAGCATCAAAATGTACTACAGGACACATCCCTAAACATTCCCCACAATGCACGCATATTTCCGGATCTATCTTTATTCCTTTATCAAAATATAAAGCGTTTTTCTCACACCTGCCAACACATACTCCACATTCGACACAATTAAGAGCTTTTTTGTGTATCCGGATAACTTCCTCTCTATCAAGTTCTTCCATTAAAGGTTCCTCAACATCACAAAGGGCATTGAGTAGATTCCTTGTCCTCTGGTGTTCTAACATCTCATCGACCGATTTCTCTATCTCCGAGCTCTCGGTGATTTCTAGATCCTCCTCAAGAAGTTCTTCCATATTTTCAGGGACATCTAACCATCGCCAAAGACCTAATTCTACCCATTCTTCCGGTAGATCGTTCTCATCCGCATATCTTTCAAGAGTTTCCTCAAATCTCTCGTACTCTTGAAACTCCTCTCTTAGTTTATCAAATTCAGCTAGATCGGAAGCGGGGCAAACCCAACAACCTATCCTTTCGAACCCCTTTTCATACCATTCATTCCAATCGGCATCCTTAGAAAAAAGATAAAGCCATACATGGAAAGCTGTCCAATCCTGTATAGGGGATGCGGACACCTGACCAGGCACCCAGGGATTGTCCCATGTACTTCCCTGACTCATCCTCTGCTGGGACTCATATCTCCTCTGTCCGATGAAAGACAAAACGCCGTCATCGTAATTCTCCTCAATCAAACGAGAAGTAGGTCCCAATTTGCAAGTCTTGCAGCACCAACGATAATCTTTGGCCGATGGACCAAAGTATTCTAGGTTGTCCCAATACCCGCTTTTCGCTTTTCTCATATGAAGTGTGAGATCGTACTTTTCCGATACCCCCTTAACGTTCTCGATGGTTTCCGGCAACTCTATACCAGTATCTATGAATATCATATCTGGATCCATCTCAGCTTCAAGTAAGATATGAAGAGTAGCGAGAGAATCCTTTCCACCGCTGTAGGCGACGGCAACGGGAAGTTCATGTTTCTCTACGTTCTCCTTTACAAATTCTACCGCCTCCTCTACTCTTTCATCTATCTGTTCCTGATTGGCATCTACCACATCGTTCCAACTCGCTTTCTTTTCATCAGGTGTATATTCGGATATCCTCCACCTGTTCTTTACTCCTCTCCCAGAAGAAGCTTCAACCAGCTCTTCACCAGGATATCTTGCAGAGCCTGAACAGAGGGCCTTTCCAGTTTCGTCAGTCACGATGACCTCATCGCTTTCTTCGATGGTCAAATCTGCCTCGGTTATCCCTGGAGCTAATACGCTACCTCCTTCAAGTATCGGCTCTACCGCTCCTTGATCCACTTCGACGAAACCTTCATCGGGTTTTTCCAATCCTTTCCAGGGCCTTAATATGAATTCATACGGATCCTTATCCAATAATTTTCTCTCGGGATTGTATCTCAAGGCACCAATCACTTCACCGTCAACGATGACTTCGTCCATCCGGTCCCTGTAAGGAATGCCATTAAGGACGACGGGTTTTTTTTTAGAAAAAATTTCATAAGAATAACCATCACCCCACTGCCTGTCTATCGTGTCTCTTATGAGTTCGATATCTTCATCAAACGCTGGTCTTACATCTCCCGGAGGGGTGATCTCAACTTTTCTCGATTCTTCACCACAGATCCCACACACGCCCTCTTCTACGATAGGTACATTACAGTCGTTGCACCAGTGCAGGTGTATCTTTCCAAGCCTTACCAATGACATATCTATAACACTGACCTATTTGGAAGAACCCCGATATTAAATCTTTCGTTTATCTTCACTCATTGTGTTATCTTCACTCATTTATAATGTCATTCTAGGGTAGTTATATCTTCTTCATCGATCTGTTTTTCCACTTCTTCCTCCACTCTCCATTTAGCCAACCTATCTAAGATGTCTCTCTCATTCCTATGGATTATCATATAATCTATATCCATCTTATCATAATCCTCTATTATTTCATCAGCTATCACTTCTGCCTTTCTAACTCGAACTTCAGTAGGTATATCGGTTTCATCAGTTATTTCCAAAATATCTTCAGCATACCGATCTACTTTTTTTCTTTTATCTTTGACTACCGAATCTATAAAATCCTCTTTTGTTTTTTTACCTATCCTAGTGTCGAGTACATCTCTCATTTGGGGTTCCTCTATGATCTTTAAAATTATTATTTTAGTGGGTTTCTCTCTTTGTATCGTTTCTCTTATCACTTCGAGAGAAGCTTCAGAATAGGGCTTTTCGTAGCATGCTATGAGAAGGGTATTTTCCTCGATCCCATCCCTTATCTTATCAGTGCCTTCCATAAATACCACACTTTTACCAATACCCTAGAAGTCCCCACCACCATAATCCAATCGTCAGAAATATTGCTAAACCGATAACATTGAGAATAAAGCCCGATAAAAGGAAATCTTTCTGCTCCAGATGTCCTGTAGAGTAAACCAGGGCTGCACTTGGTGTCCCGACTATGAACATGAACGCAAAAGCACTAGGCAGCGCCACGAGGTACACTGGTAATATGTCTGTAAAAATTTGGATATCAGTCATCGCTGCTATTGCAATAGGTAAAACTACACCCGTAGTGGCAGCATTACTCATCACATTTGAAAGAAAGGCGGTCAATGTTGCGAACATCACGAGTAAAAGGAAAGGGTTTTCTCCAACAATATTTAGCAATACAGTGGAGATGAATTCAAGCGTTCCTGCCTTCGTTAGAATAATCCCTAATGAGATCGCACCTCCATAGAGGAATATAGTACCCCAAGGAAGCCTCTGAGAGATATCGTCCCAACTGATAGTCCCGGAGAGCGCGATCACGACGGAGATAAAAACCGCTATAACCCCCATACCAAACACCTGACCCAGAACAGCCCAGGCGATGAAAGCAGAGATCAAGAAACCGAGAGCTTTCGCTTCTCCCATCGAGAACTCTCCCATCTCTTCTACCTGGTTGCCTATTTCACTCAAGAGTTTTTCCATATCTACACCTTCTACATCAAATACCCAGATCAGTACGACATATACAAAAAAAGTCATCAAGAGGACCATCGGTATCGCCGCTATGAACCATTCTACGAAAGAGATAGAATTACCAGTTTGCTCATAATATATCTCTATCGCTAGAGGATTTCTAGCTCCTCCTAATAGAGTCCCCATACTGCCTACACTTGTAGAGAAAGACAGCCCGAGCAGACTTGCTTTTATAAAATGAGGGTTGAGTTCTCCTTCTTCAAATATTGAATATATGCTGAGCAATACTGGAATAAATATGGCAGCGACTCCGTGAGCGGGCATCGTCATCGAGAGAAAAGAACCGATAAGAACTATACCCATTAGGAAGCGTTTAGGACTTTCTCCGAATCTTTTTAAGACCTTGAGAGCTATCCTTTTATGAAGACCGTATTTTTCTATAGTCAAACTCAATATGAAAGCGCCTAACAAGAAGAAAATGGTTGTCGATGCAAAACCAGTGAAAGCAGCAGTAGGTTCTACGATGCCTAACATCACGGAAAAAGATATGATAAGGAAAGCCGTGAACATGTAGGACACCGGGGTTAGAAGCCAGTAATAGACTGCTAAAAATAGAAGAGCCAATCCATAATACTGTTGAGCCCTCGCGGGATCAACCGCGATATGATCGAAGATCAAAATGAGTACAGCGAATATAAGCAGACCTATAACTCCTTGAACTAGATCACTCTTCAAGTATTGGAGTACATTCCGTTTATGTCCAGTGATTTTCGATCTTAGATCCCCAGTAACTAAACTCATCTTTTATCACACGGATAGGTTCTTCAATATATTTAATAGCTCAGCGAGGGAAAATCTCATAATCACTACTAGCCTAATAAGAGTCAAATGGAGCGGGTGTTCATTCTAGTAAAGTAACCTTTTTAGTGTTTACTCCCCTTTTAACGTTTTCTGATACGCTTCCCTCTATCACCTTACCTAACGGTCCTTTCTTCGGCTCATGGATTATAATGTGATCGACATCAAAATTTTCAAATTCGTCGATTATTTCATCCGAGAGATTCTCTCCTTTCCTGAGATGTACATCGGACGGTATATCAAACTTCTCGATCAGTTCGATAAGGTCCTTAGCGTATTTATCCGCTTGCTCTATCTTTTCCTCCTTCACAGAGTCAAAGAAGTCCTTTTTGTTCTCAACCCCTATATAAGTGTCGATCATCTCCGGAGTTTTCTTCTGTTCGATAGCCTTCAAAATAATAATTTTTTCCGGCTTCTCCTGCTTTATTATCTGTTTTATCACATCCAATGATCCCTCTGAATAGGTTTCTCTATAACTCGCTATCATCAGCGTTTTGACATCTCTGCTCCTTTCTTCGTCCTTCCTTTTCATCACTTTTTTCTTTGATTTCTTCTCTCTTGTATCTTTATTCTCCCTACTCTTTTTCACATTCTTTACCATGGAATAGTAAACCTCCAAAACAGTTGAATCCTTTATTATCTCGATGAGCCGATAGGGTAGCTAACATCTACCAAGGTATTAATAATATCTATTATAAAATCTTTTACGTTCAATTTCTTCAAAATATTCAATCATTCCAAATCCGATGGGTTGAAATACCCCGAAATTCATATTTAAAGCGTCCGGTTTTACCGGATACGGTCCTGATGGGTCCCCCTGTGATATGGACGGAACGTCCTCAAGGTGATCAGGGACCAACCCCAGGACTGGACACACCCCTGGTCAGAGTCAGGGAGGGGAGTTGGACGCACCTGACGATGAACCCACCCGTTACGGCCAGGGGACATCTTAATAAAAGATATAATGAAAAAACCTGCAAAAAGATTAGAGTGCCCAAACTGTGGGAGTCAAAAGATCTTTCCTGAAACGGCCTTCATAACAGGCTACAAATACCATTGTGAAGACTGCGACTATGTAGGTCCATTAGTTATAGAGAGAGATATTGAAAAAGAATAGATTTTTTATGCGTACATGACTTGTTTTTTGATCTTCCTTTCTGTGGAATCTGAAAGAACCTTTTCAATCGCTTCGAGAAAGTCTCTTTGTTCTATCTCTTCGCTGCGATCATTCCGTATGGAGAACATACCCGCCTCTGTACAGATTGCTTTGATGTCCGCGCCGCTGGCTTCATCGGATTCGGTCGCCAAAATATCAAGATCAATATCTTCACTAACATCCATATCTCTCATATGTAGTTTGAAAATATCCTTTCTCGCCTGATAGTCAGGTTTCGGTGTTTCAATGATCCTATCAAATCGGCCAGGCCTCAATAAGGCTTTATCGAGCAGCTTGGGACGGTTAGTTGCTCCGATTATTTTCACGTCACCCAAGGGGTTAAAACCATCCAGTTCAGATAAAAGTTGCATCATTGTTCTCTGCACTTCTCTATCACCCGATGTTGCCTGTTCCTGCCTCTTGGTCGCGACAGAATCCAACTCGTCTATAAATATAACTGAGGGAGACTTCTCCCGCGCCATTTCGAACAGTTCTCTTACCATTCTAGCTCCTTCACCGATGTATTTCTGAACGAGTTCTGAGCCGACAAGTTTGATAAAAGTCGCGTTTGTCCTATTAGCGACTGCCTTCGCCATCATCGTCTTACCTGTTCCCGGTGGTCCTACAAGAAGAACAGCTTTGGGGGGATCTATTCCAACATCTGCAAACTTATCAGGATAAAGCAAAGGTTCTTCAACAGTCTCCTTCACCTCTCTTATCTGGTCTCCCAAACCTCCGATATCTTGGTAAGTCACGTCTGGTTTTTTAACAACTTCGGCCCCCATTATATCGGGGTCTACTGGTGCAGGTAGAACTTCTACCACTGAGAGTGTCTGTTTATTTAACGCAACTCTAGTACCCGGCTTTAGATCGTTATTGGGTAAAAAATCCGCCACATTAACGATAAAATCTGGACCTGTAGAACTCTCTATAACGGCTTTATCTTCGGGTAGTAATTCCTTTACCTGTCCGACTAACAGAGGTGGTTTCTTGAGCCTAGCTACTTCTTTCTTGAGTTCCTTTGTCTCTCTCTTGAGTCTTTCCAGTTCGTTCCTCACATAGTCATCTCTAGTAGATTGTGGATAATCTTCGGAATCCTGGGCGTGCTTTTTCTGGAGTTCTTCTATCCTCTGTGTTAGTTCCTTCGATTTACCGCTTAAATCTTCTTCGTCCAAACGACCACCGTCTATTTGTAAAAAATACGATAGGGCTGTGTTATAAAGATTGTGGTAAGATCTCACTGGATATCATTCTTCACCTTCCAGATGAGAACTCAATCTTTTGATCGCGTGTTTTTTATCTTTCTCAGAGACCTCAGCCCTTTCGATATCTTCTTCCAATACCTGCAGGGTATTATGGTAAACTTTCTTATCTACAGGATAGGGGGTACCGTCTTTGCCTCCATGAGCAAAACTGTATTTTACCGGGTCCTCCCAGCTCACTTCAGTCCCATAGATGAGGTCAGATACAAGCGCTAAAGCCCTGATCTTTTTCGGACCCATTCCCTCTAAAGTAACAAGTTCCTCATAGTCACTCGGTTGGATTTCGTAGGCTTTTTCGAGTGTTTTCCAACCCCTTTCAGTAAGGTCCATATCTAAAACAGCATGATGGGAGGGCATATCCAATTCCTTAGCCCCAAAATCAGTCAATGAGGTCTGTCGATCTTCACCAAGGTACTTCCTAAGATGCACGGGATTGTCATTTACCAGATCCACGCTTATATCTCTCGCTTCTCGGCTATCTCTGTTGGTCATATTCAATACGTTCTCCTCCTTCCTATCGCAAGCTACGCCCTCATGCGGTTCTTCAATCATCTTATCTACGCTTCTAGAAAGCCACTGATATCTTCGGGCATAACCATCCTCTTCTTTCATCCCCTGCTGTATTACTCCCCAGTTAGATTCCTCAGATACGATAAAGCAGTGATGGTAAAGCTGATAGTCGTCCTGTATACATGAATTATCCACTTTAGCGGAAAGTTTAGAACTCCCGACCAACTCATCGATATCAGAAGGTTTTATAGAAAAAACATCCTCTAACCTCCTTATCTCATCTGGAGTACTTCTACTTGTCTTTCCCTTCCCTCCAGTTATCGCTAGTCCGTGCTGAGACGGATCTAATGCTTCTTTAAGAGCTCCACAAGTCGTTGTGGTGGTTCCGCTGGAATGCCAATCAAAACCTATCGTGCAGGAAAAAGCCTGAAACCAGTGAGGATCAGTTATCCTTCTCAAAAACTCCTCTCGACCGAAATCTTCGATTATGACTTCGACGATACCTCTGCTGAGACGAACCATCCTCTTGAACAACCACCTAGGAGCATTCCCACCATGTAGAGGAAGATCCGTCGTACCTTTCTTTTTCATTACATCATTTCATCTACTAACTGAAGTATAATTCTTATCCCGCTGAAAGTTGATATATCAAAAATAGATGAGAATTAATCCCCTAATTTCTCTTGAAATCTTTTTATATCCCGTTTAATGGCACGATAAAAGGCCGGGAAATAAACTATGCTAGCTAAAGCCGCCATTACACTTATCGCTACGTAAAATACCTCGGTATCACCATGATATGGTTTCATGCCCCCAATGATGAATCCCAGTTCGTCCACTATCAACCCTAGGCCAAGACCATACATGATTGAACTTATCCGAGCAATAGTCTTACTCCAATAATTGATAGCCAACCAGGCCGCTATCGCTACTAGAACTACACCATAAGTTATGTGATGGATGTGGTATCCTCCCATCACCACGTTCTTGCCAACAGTATAGGATACATCAGGAGATACTGATTCAGTGGCTTTAAAGTAGATCACCCACAAACGAGCCGTGATTAGACTAGCTAAAAAGGAAACGGATATCAGGAAAGGAGTAGATCTTCTTCTCTTAAATACTTCCTTCTTTAGCTTTTTAGGGAGATATTGATAGACTTCCTTAGATTTTTTCTTAGCAACCATGCCTTCCTGCTTAAACTTACTTAGTTTTTCGATTAAAAGGTTTCGTCGTCATATTGAACAGAATACACCATCACTTCCTCAGACATGTATACGAGATAAAATTCTTCATCATACTTCTCTATCAGGTTCTGATTCAAAGGTTCGGGATTCTGACCAACTACAATCGCCGCTCCTTTTTTCATCTCCTTATCCCACATTATATAACTCACGTTATTATTTTCTAAATCCTCAAGGGCCTTTGAAAAATTCTCAGAAAAATACATCTCTTCTCCGTCAGTCCAAGTCATCTCTTTGTTACTGACGGAGAATAGAGCTGCACTAAGACGATGATCGGCAGCGATCTTTCCTTCGTTGGAGTGCTTCATCCAAAAAGCAGCCTCCATATCTTCTGATTCTACACCCTCGATATAACCACCCGCTCTCTCCTGAGAGGGGTAGGAAAGGGGTACTAGAAAGGCTGTTAATATCATAACGACTACGCCTAATACCAGGGTCTTTCTAATTCTATCGTTAGGGTTGAAGATACATACTGAGAAGTGGAATAGGCCTATACCGAACAATAGGGATAGTGTGAGAAGAAAAAACGGGAACTGTCTCATCGGCAGTAGAGAATTACTCTGAGTTAAGAAACCTACTATCATCGAGAATAAGACAAAAATGAAAAACCCTATCAGAGTCGGTCCTTCCTTCAATGCTTTTATTATCTTTCTAGAAGGCACAAAAAATATCCCAAGGATCGCCATAGGTAGATAGAGAAGAACAGGTGTTCCCAGTTCAATATTTTTCACAGGGAGAGACCCGAATGTGATCTGGAGAATGACTGGAGTTATCAAAAGAAACATTATAAAGGAGAGTATCAAAAAAGATTTCATATCCTGTTTATGAAGATTGATCGATATAGTGAAGTCGAATCTTCTCCTTATTTTAGTCAAAAATTCTACAAAAACAAGAAACACAAATGGAACTAATATTATCGTGTATGAAGGTAAGCCTAGAGCCCCTTCGATACGGTTTCCCCCGAAAGGAATAGAATAAAATATCCAGTAAATAAATGTAAAAATAATAAAAAACACTATAATCCAAATTCTTAAAGTGTCAAGTTTCCATTCTTTCCTCCTCCACAATCTGGAAAATGTGATACCTCCAAAAAAGAAGAGTATCAAAAAATAGGTCGAGAGATGATGAGAAATTAAAAGCGAGAAAAAGCCGACGATTACCGGTATTAAAGTCTTACTGTGCCTTTCTAGAGAGGTGATGTTCAAAGAAAGTATCAAGAGCATAAAGAAAAACCCTAGGGTTTCCGGCCGGGGTTGAGAGTATCCATATATAAGCAGAGGTAAACAAGTATAGAGAAACGCAGATAGTATCGCTGGTCTCCAATCGTCAATGACCCTATGAACGATCAAAAAAACAAAAAGAGGGGTGAGCGCAGAGATGACGACAGGAGTGAATGTCATGGATCGCATCAAATCTGCTCCGGATAGAAGATGGAATCCTCCTCCTAAAATAAACATTCCCGGAAAATATGGATAAGCTTTTCCCCAACCGTCAATCGATAGATAAGCCCCTCCATTCTCGATCCAGCGATGGGTATAATATAAGTACTCTCCACAGTCCATGCCCCAAAGGCTGTACTCGTAGAGAGGTATCGTTCTGACCAGCAGGGAAAAACTGACTATACCCAATAACGCGAACCATCCCGATCTTTTCATCTGTTAGGATATAAGTGATAGAGTTATAATATTTTTGTGAAAGAAGCTAAAACTTTTAATCTTCGGTTATCAGTAAAAGTAACATGGAAAGATACGCCCGGCACCTCGTATTACCTGAGATCAGTGAAGAAGGACAAGCTAAGATCAAAGAAGGTAGTATAGTTATCTTCGGTCTCGGCGCCCTGGGTTCCTCAATAACTGACGCCTTAGCTAGAGCAGGTGTGGGAGAGTTAAAGCTGGTGGACAGAGATTTCGTCGAAATATCAAACCTGAATCACCAGATTCTTTTCGATGAAAGCGATGTAGGAAAACCTAAAGCGGAAGTCGCCGAAGAAAGAGTACGAGAAATCAACTCCCAAATTTGCGTGGAAGGGAAGGTGACCAATATAGATACTAGGAATATTGAAGAATTGATAAAAGATGTCGATCTGGTGATGGACGGTACAGATAACCTTGAGATCAGATATCTCACTAATGACGCATGTGTCAAACACGGGATTCCGTGGATCTATACTGCCGTGTTAGCAACGTACGGGATGACCAAAAATATAATCCCTGGAGAGAATGCCTGCCTACGATGTTTTTTTCCAAAAAAGCCTTCTGCTGGTACCATGGAAACCTGTGAGACAGCGGGTGTATTGTTCACACTCCCTAGAATTATGGGCAATATAGCAGCGACCGAGGCGATAAAATATTTGATAGGGGAGCAGATGAGAGAGGACTTGCTGACATTCGATGTATGGGATTACGACTTTGAAGTAACCGAGGTGGAAAGAAGAGAAGAGCAGTGCGGAACATGTGGTAAAAAAGACTTTCAGTTCCTCAAAAGCGAGGAACAAACTGTTACCGAATTGTGCGGCAGAAATTCAGTACAAATCACACCCGCGGACCAAGAAGTCATCGATCTAGGGAAATTAGAGGAAAGATTCACTGATGCCAAAAGGATGGGGGAAAAAATGATTAAGATATACACTGCTGATTATGAAATCAACGTGTTTAGAGATGGTAGGGCCATAATCGAAGGTACAGAGGATCCTAAAAAAGCGAAGAGTCTTTACTCCCAATATATAGGAAATTGAAGTCAGTCGGCTACCTTTTCAAAATTTATTTCCTTTGCCATTCCTGCAAGTTCTATTTTGATTTCTTCTTCTTCAAGTTCCAACGGTTCGCTTCTGACTCTCGGTTCGTCAGGGGTCAGCATGCAGCATATCGTAGGTTGTGTAGATATCTCATAAGTACCTATCTCTCTAGCAATTTCCACTACTTCGGTTTTGTCTAGACCAATTAGAGGTCGATGAATCGGAATATTTACGGCCTCATCGACAGAAGCAAGATTACTCAAAGTTTGTGACGCCACCTGACCTAGTGACTCACCTGTAACTAGAGCATCAGCATTTATCTTATCGGCTAATTCTTCTCCAGCTCTGTACATCATCCTTCTACAAAGCAAGCATTGGAAATGTTCGTTACCCTCCTTACCGATCCTTTTTTGGACATCACTAAAAGATCCGGAATAACAATCAATATTTTCATGGATAGACTTCAATTTATCGTATAATTCTTCCACGGTTTTGATCGTCTTCTCATCGGTGAAAGGCCTGTTGTCAAAGTGAAGTAGAGTCACATCAGCACCTGACTGAGCCATAAGATGAGCTGCTACCGGAGAGTCGAGACCTCCTGAGAGAAGTACGATCACTTTATATGACATCTAACAACATTTCACAATACCTTTGAAATATAAACATATCGATGTGATAAGGGTACATTGGGTAGTTTATGATGGTTTTAACTATTGGGTTTCCCCCTCCCTCCCCGTAAGATGTAAATACCAAGATGTGGTAATAAATCTGGAGGAATATAATGGTAGATAAGAACAAAACTACTGGATACTTGGTATTCACTTTGGGAGTCCTTCTTCTGTTGGTGACATTTTCCTTAGCGATTTACACTTATCTGAACCCAACCTTCATAGAAGGTTTTTCTGACTTAGTCGAGGTAGGAAACCAGGATTTTGCCCCGTTCGTTGACTTCCTGATTTACCTCATCCCGGCTATCTTTTTGTTTGCGATGGGTAGTGTGGCCGGAAAGATAACTAAATATGGTATCCAAATGATAAAATCTCCGGAGAAAAAAACGATAGAAAAAGTAAAGAGGGAAAAAAAACGCCCCACCCCGGCTCAGAACAAAAGAACGCAACCGACACAGGAAACAACAGAAAAGGGCAAAAGTCGTGCAAAACCAAAGCCTAGTAATCAGGAATCTCGGCAACCGAAAACAGAGCAAACCAAGCAAAAACAATCTACACAAAAATAACATAGGGTCAAAAAGGATAGAAAATCTGCTGATCATGTCTTTACCTCACTCTTAACAAGGATAAATATTCGAGTGATAAAGAAAGGGGCCTAAATAGAGGAAAAGATTTATAATACAAATCTTTCTACCAGAAAAGGCTAGAAGAATA
>JAZKSP010000090.1:0-6431 GCA_036626005.1 Thermoplasmatota archaeon
ACAACTGTGGACTGGAAGTACACTCGGACAAGAACGGCGCACACAATATCGGACGGCGGGCATTAGGAAAGCTCTTGAAGCCGCTTTCTAATGCAGGGGGCTTTGTGGCAAGTCCCGGAGCTGGAAGCGACGACCTGACCGCTCTGAGGGAGTTCTATTCTCTCATGAAGTTAGCGAGCGGAATGCAACCTCAGTAGCTTTGGTCAGAAGCGCCTTCCTTTAGGGAGGTGAGGATGTCACATCTCGATCCATACCTCATCAAGAGGCCTCTTTGGGACCCGTAGTTCTCCATCTTCGTGATAGTATTCAACAGTCTTTTTGCTCTCTACGACCTGAGGATCTTCAGCTGGATAACCCAAAGCTACCATGAGTTTCAGTTCGTGGTTGTCGGGGATCGGCAATATTTCATCCAATCCTTCTTTATCTAGTGCCCCTAACATACAGCTCCCTAGTCCTTCGTTCAAGGCTGTCAAACATATGTTGTTTGCGGCTATCCCTGCATCTGTCTCAAGTCCAGTATCTTTTTTCTTCGTAATGGCCACATAAGCTCTAGGCATCTCCTCTTTCGATGGATTCCAATCGAGATAACCGGCCCAGTTAGTGTGCTCGAAGACTATCTCTAGTTTTTTGGTCACTGTGATGAATTTCAATGGTTGTAGGTTCGCTCCGCTCGCGGATAATCTACCCGCGTTGATGCATTTTTTCAGAACACTCTTTGGTACTTCCTTATCTTTATATCTTCTTATGCTCCTTCTTTTCTTGATCGCTTCGTAGACATCCATAAAAAACACCTCTGTTTTTGGATTCTGATATCATGAAAAGGGTTATTAAAATTGTTTCGACAATGTATAAATATAAAAAGCAATGCACTCTCTCAGATATCAGGACAAATAATTTATAATCGAACTTAGCTTCTATTAACAATCAGTAGACATATAATGGTGAAAATAATATGAGTGAAAGAAAGATCCATAAAACGCTCAGTATTTTAATTGCGCTTATTCTTTTGTTGGGTGTTTTGGCTCCTATTGCGGAGGTTAATGGTGAGGAAGAAAGTCAGAGTGAACTATCTAGTGATTCCGATGCGACATTAACCACTGATTCAGATAATACTTGGTATATTGAGGAGGGTAGTACAGAATATTTAAATGACACTGTAAAGGCGCTGGATGAATATATTGTGATCAATGGAACTCTACAGATGAATGATGCTCAGTTAAATCTCCTCATTGATGGCTATAATCCTTATAATATAACCTTGAATGGAGGAGTCTTAAATTTGAATAATAGTGTTATTACGACTCGACTTCCAGACAGAGATCTTCTTCGTCCTTTCCTCAAAACTGAAATAGTAGCTAATAATGGCTCTGAGATACATTTGAGAGATGGTTCTTCCTTCAGTTTCCCAGGGTGGGTTCGGTTGAACGACTCTAACCTTACACTGAAGAATTCAAGTTTTGAAGCTTCGGAATATGAGGTTCCCGACTATGATTACACTTGGGGATATGGTAGTGATTGGTGGGGCAAAGAAGATCAGGGGTTCTGTCCGATGTTGATAAGTAAAAATTCCCAGATCCATATGGAAGATTCAGAAATAAATGATTATTATACTCATAAAAAACTACAAACGGAACTCAATAATCTCGGAGATTCAACAAACTTGATGGAATGGTACTCTGAGGAGAGTTCTTACGACTTGGGGAATGAGAGTGACAATGCTAATGAAACTATCGACGAATGGTCGCTTTTTGGTGGAGAGAAAGAGCAGATGCCATTCCCCGCAGCTGACTATCCCTATTTGAATCCTATAGAATACATCTCTACACTTTACCTTGAAGTCGATTACGAAACCAGTAATGAATATCAAGGGACATTCTACGTGAATTATAGTGTATCGGGAACGGATAATACTACAAATATCGCAAAGATTGACACCTCTGGACAGAGTGGAACAATAACGGAAAATCTTTGGAATCGAGGAAAATTGGAGGATGTATTTGGCGTAGATCAGATTGATTTAGACGAATTTTATAGGGATGAAGATAGGGATGAATTCCTCTACGACTCGATAAATATAACCCTTGAAAATCATGCACAGCAGGGTAATGTAACTACAATAAACCCAATAAAGCTTCATTCTGGCTATGAGAACGATATCAGACTGGAAAATTCTGATATGACTGTCATAAACAGTGAAATCGATATCGACTTTAACCCTTCGGACCCGAATCCAATGGAAGATGAGATGACTTCAAAAGATACCTATAAACAGGATTCGAATGCTGAACATCGTGTTATCAGATTGTATAACAATTCAAAAATGAGAACCTATAATATGACGATTACTAGTGGTTTTGGGGCAGATAGTGATCCCCCTATCGTTGAGAGTGCATCTTCAGAAACTGAGATATATAGATGGGGTCATGTTAACGTCACTGATAAGTATGGAGTTCCAGTACCAGGAGCTAATGTGAGTGCCATCGATTACGATAATTTTGACCCGGGAAATCATACCCAGGTGATCGAATATGCCAATAAGAATTATCCCGGTCAATATTTAGAGGGCAGCACGTATGAAACGGGAGGAAATGGAAAAGTTACGATGATATTAAGAAGTGATATCCTCGATCATCCCGATAATTGGCCTAACAGCAACTTTGTTGGATCATATGACTATAATGTAACATACGAAAATGAAACTGGAAAAACTTTACATACAGAAGATTTTACTGAAATAGAAGACCTTTCAAATTTCCCAAATATCACTGAAGAAGGAAACAACCACGAAATAGATTTAGAACTGGACTGGGCATATCCAACACCTGATCTTAATGTGTCTGAGGGGGATCTGAAGATTAATAATGAGACGAATCCTGAAGAGTTCGAAGTGGTGGAAAATCAAACGGTTGATGTATGGCTGAATATAACCAATGAGGGAAATAAAGATGCAGAGAATGTATCCGTGGAGTTCCATCTTTACGACGGTGATAATAATCTGATTGATATGATAAATGAGACAACTATTGACGAGGTAAATAAAGAAAATTATACCATTCACGAATTTGAATGGGATGTTGAAGAGAACCATACTGGAGCTGATAGAGAACTGATAGCTTACGTAGACCCAGAAGATAATAAAACAGAGAGGAGGGAAGACAATAATGAAGTCTCTCTTACATTTGATGTTTTAGAAGAGGCGTTTTTCGAAGTTACCATAGATGACTACGGTGAAGAAGTGGTAGAAGGGGAAGATCAGGTAGTTGAATATATCATTACTAATACAGGAGATGAAAACGTTACTCAAAACATAACTTTCTCTGTGTTTAATGCTTCTAATACTGAAGGGGAAGAGATTGATAATTTTACAGAAGAAAATGTGACCTTGGCAGGAGGTCAGTCTCATACGGGTACTTTTACCTGGACAAGTACCAATCCCGGAAATCATTCTTTCAACGTGTCTTCCGAGGATGACGAAGAGATCAGAGATTTTGTTGTGTTGGAAAAGGCGTTCTTCAATGTTACCATAGATGACTACGGTGAAGAAGTGGTAGAAGGAGAAGATCAGGTAGTGAATTATACTATTACTAACACAGGAGAAGAGACAACTACTCAAAATATAGAATTCGCTGTCTATGATGCATATGATACAGGTGGAGGAGTTGTTGATACCGATTCGGAATTTGTGACATTAGCAGGAGGTGAGAACTATACGGGAACTTTCACGTGGATGACTACAGCACCGGGAAGTTATTCGTTCCAAATATCTTCAGAGAATCATGTCCAAGACAGAAATTTCGACGTATTGGAAGAGGCGTTCTTCGAGGTATTGATAGTTGATTATGAAGAGGAGCTGATCGAAGGAGAAGATCAGGTAGTGAATTATACTGTTACTAACCTAGGAGAAGAGACAACCACTCAAGATATAGAGTTTGCTGTCTATGATGCATATGATACAGATGGAGGAGTTGTTTATACTGATACGGAAGAAAAAATAAACTTAGGAGAGGGAGAGAGTTATACAGGTAACTTCACTTGGCAGAGTACAGATCCGGGTAACTATTCATTTGAGGTATCTTCAGAAGATCATTCAGGATCTTTGAACTTTGAAGTATTAGTAGAGTCTTATTTTGAGGTCACTATAGATCAGGAACAATCCGATGTTGAAGTAGTTGAGGGGGAAGACCTCACAGTAGTTGCGCAAATAGAAAATACTGGTGAATTTGAAGGACAGATAACCCAAACCATTGAACTCTTTGGTGATGATCCTGATACGAGTGTAGATTCTCAGAATGTAACACTAACTGCTGGTCAAGATGAGTTGATAGATTTGACATGGACGACAGAAATGAACGATGCTGGAGATTACACTGTACAAGTGGCAAGCGAGGACGAAGAGGACGATCTGGATGTGACGGTTTTAAAGGCAGCCGAATTTACAGTCAACATAGATTCGGAACAATCCGATACCGAGGGAGTCGAGGGGGTAGAACTCGATATAGTTGCTGATATAGAGAATATCGGAGAAGAAGAGGAAATAGAAACTCAAACTATCGAGCTCTTACATGAAAACGGAACAATATTGGACCACAGAGACGTCACCTTAGGCCCCGGTCAAAATGAGAGAATTAATCTGACCTGGAAGACCGAATTAGGTGATGCAGGCAATAAAACCCAGAAATTCTATCTTGAGGTTGCTAGTGAAAATAATAATACAGATCAAGTCATTATCGAACTTAACCCCGCTCCAGATCTCAATTTCGTTTCGGAAACTTGGTATTTAAACGGCGAAGCGATGAATGTCTCAGAAGGATTTGACTTGGAAGAAGGCGACAATTTGACCTTTGAAGGTCAGATAAAGAACGAAGGTGGTGTCCCGATCTTTAATGCCCAGATCGAATATCTCTTCCCGGACGGTAGCGGCACAGAACAGACTGTAAACATCGACGCAGAGGTAAATGAGACTGTAAACGTTTCTGCTAAGTGGAATGTCCGGGTGGTCGAAGATCCTGAGATATCTATTTGGGTCAATTCTACTGCCGGTGATGAGAGAACTCATGATGAAATCATTTACATTGGGGATGATTTTGAGGACATAGACCCTACCGAGATCAACTTTGAGGATTTAGATTTCCCTAATGAAGAGATGGTCCCTGGTGAAGAATATCATTTCAGTGGGAGAGTGGTGAGAAATGATGGTAAGCCTCTTGAGGATATAGAGGTGACTATCTCTATCCGTTCGAATCCAGAAATAGTTAATGAGACGGTCACTACTGGTGAAGATGGGGAATTCAGTGAACGCATAACGATCCCCGATGATGCGGCTGGAGAATATACATTAGAGTTTACCGGTCAGACTTATAACAAACAGAGTACCCAGCAATCAGTCCAAGTCGAATCAGATGTAGTCGGGATCGCGGGAATACCTTGGTGGATTATTGTGGTAATAGTAGCGATAGCCGCAGGTGGTGCCGGATCAACTTTCGCTTATTTCAAGTTCTTCGGTGTTGGAGAGATGGTTGAGTGTGGAAATTGTGGTGCGACGATCTCCGCAGACGCGACCACCTGTCCCAAATGTGGAGTCGATTTCGATATGGATACGGTGAAGTGCAGCGAGTGTAGCGAGTGGATACCTGCAGATTCAGATGTTTGTCCTGAATGTGGTGTTGAGTTCGTGAAAACAGGAAAAGAAGTCGAAGATTACACTGAAAGGATGAGAAAACAATACAAGAAATTCCTCCGGAAGAAGAAGAGAGAAGCTCAAGAAGAACTAGGCGAGGAACTTTCACAGAAAGAATTCATGGACTGGTGGAAGGATAAACCCTCTTTCGTCACTTTTGAAGATTGGCTGGAGAGAAAAGAAAAGCAGCGCAGAGAAGGTAGCATAGAATGTCCAGAGTGTGGAACCCTCAACAGTGCTGACGATGCTGTATGTCAGAAGTGCGGAACAAGTCTGATAGATATAGGAGAAGAAGGTGAAGAAGAGGAGATTGAGGAGGACTTCCTAGGAGAAGAAGAGACAGAAGAGAGCGAAGAGGAAGAAATGACCTTTGAAGAAGAACTAGAGGAAGAGAAAACTGAAGAGGAAGAAGAGATACCCGAATCTACAGAAGATGAGGAAACACAAGAGGGTGAGGAATCAGAAGAAGAAGAAGAAGAGGAAGAATCTTCAGAAAGCGAAGAAGAGACTGAAGAGAGCGAAGAGAAAGAAGAGAAGAAAGTCAAGAAGAAACCCAAGAAAAAGGTCAAAAAGAAGGTAGTCAAAAAATCAGATGAAGGGGAAGAAGAAGACTGAAATAGCTATCCAACACCCAAAAACCCTTTTTATACCCTTTTAGTTTTTTCATCTACTTGAAAGACCAAGTGACATCCTCCTCTCCCTAAAGAAAGAGGCTTCCAGCCTTTCATAGGTTCTCCTCCGCTTCACGAGAGTT
>JAZKSP010000007.1:0-29198 GCA_036626005.1 Thermoplasmatota archaeon
CTTCGAGGAATTTATTAAATTCCTCTGTATTGCTGGAACCGTGTTCCAGCTATCTCTGGAATCTCTGATTCCAGACGATACCACAGGAAAACAGGGTTTTCCTGTTAGGTTTAGGGGGAGGAGGATGTCACTTTCTACCAAAACCAAAATATATGGTGACGGTGGTTTTATACTCGAGATGTACGATGTAGTGGAACCCTGTTCCGATTCCGGCGCCTATCGAGCTGAACCGAGCCAAGAAACCAGGATCGATCTTGAAAAAATGGAAGAATATCTCGTCGAGAAAGACTTCGAGATCGGATTTTCTTCAGAAGTTATCTTGCTTGTCCAACATCCAGATTTCGACATCGAGGTCGGGATATATCCTTCCGGGAAACTACTCTTCAAGACCGCGGATGAAGAAAAGGTAGATGAACTATTCGAGGAGTTCACTACTCTTGTAGAGAATTTTAAAGAAAAATTAGCCTAGTAGGGACCTGACCACTCCTACGAACTTCTTTACTTCTTCCTCCGTATTGTACAGATAAAAAGAAGCTCTGTTCCCGCCTTCAAGTCCGTGGAAACTGTACCAAGAATGAACGCACTGCTGTCCCCCTCTTAACAATATGTTTTCTTCATCCATCAAAAGTGTTATCTCATGACACCCTAACTCCTCACTTTGGAAGTTGAATATACCGGATCTTTTTTCTGGATCTTCCGGTCCGATAATATTCACGATATCCTTCAACTCTTCCGTAGCGATCCTATTTAACTTTATTTCGTGTTCTTTGATATTTTTCAAGCCCAATTTTTGGACATAATCCACGGCGGGTTTGACTGCGGCAAGACTGGCAAAATTCTGAAGCCCCGCTTCGAACTTAGCCGGTGAATCCTGCAGAGTGGCTTCATCATAGCGAGTAGATTTGACCCCACCACCTCCATATGTCAACGGTTCGACATCTTCGAGAAGTTGTTTTCTTCCGTAAAGTACACCAACCCCTGTGGGTCCCAACATCTTGTGAACCGAGAAAGCAAGAAAGTCCACTCCGATATCCTTTACATCTACGGGTCGATGTGGAACGCTTTGAGCTCCGTCTAGCATGAAATAAGCGCCATGCTCGTGAGCGATATCTGCAGCTTTCGATGCCGGAGTAGTGGTGCCGTCTAGATTGGAAGTATGAATCATAGAGACCATCTTTACGGAATCATCTATTTTTTCTTTTAGATCATCGATATTCAGTTGTCCGTTGTCATCTGTAGACACCTGCTCGTATTTTATCCCCCTCATTTCCTTCATCTTTATCCAGGGTACGAGATTACTGTTATGTTCTTTATCTGTGGTGAGCACTTTGTCGCCTTTTTCGAAGTCTAACCCTCGTGCTACAGTATTTATCGCCTCAGTGGTGTTTTTGGTGAAAGCGATCTCGTCCGTTTTAGAGGCATTCAACAGGTCTCTAACACTCTCTCTTCCTTTCTTTATCTCATTCGTCAATTTGGTCGAGAGAGTATGGGCACTTCTTTTCCCTTCACAAACCGGAAATTTAGAATAATATTCGTGAACCGCATCTATTACAGACTGGGGTTTGAGGCTCAAACAAGCGCTGTCAAAATATATATAATCATCCAGCACTGGAAAATCCTTCCTTATATTTTCTACATCCATACTTTCCCTCTTAATCACGTAATATCTTTTTTGTGTCTCTACATCATAACGTATGATTTATCATTTATTAATTTATACCCTCTTCACCTTTGCTCGAAACACCATAATTATCATAGCTTAACCAACGCATATAAAAATAACGGCGTTATTACATAATCCTCTCTTTTTTGAACTTTTCTAGGCTCTCTTCGCCATTACTAAAAAGAGATATTTAGAAAGCTGACATATCTTCAACAGATGAATAGTTTTATTTACTCGGAAATCTAATCCCTAAAATCCGGAGATATAGATGGCGGAATACACGGATGACGAGATCAAAGAAAAATTTATAGATTTCTTCGAGGAAGACGAATATCACTCGGAATTGATCAAAATCGCAGATAATTATCCCGATGAAAAATCGATTTTCATCACCTATAATGACCTAACTCTCTTTTTCGGTGTCGATTTTCCCAGATATGTAGTGAAAAATCCAAAAAGCTCTCTAGAGATAGGCGAAGAAGCGATAAAAGAAGTATTGGGTAATGCCTATGAAGATGTGCATATCTATCTTAGGGTCACGGAACTATCGGGGTCTAGGAAGAGGATGATAAGAGGACTTCGTTCCGACGATCTTTCCAGTTATTTAGCAATAGATGGGTTGGTCAGGAAGACAACCGAAGTGAGGCCGAGGATATCTAAAGCGATTTTTCGCTGCATGAGTTGTGGATACGAATTCGGAAAAGACCAGAACGGCGGGAATATAGATGAACCGATGGAATGTGCAGGTTGTGGTAAATCTTCCAACAAGACGAATTTTATACTCCTCAAAGATAAGTCAGAATTTAGAGATTATCAAAATATAGAGATACAGGAGAGTCCAGAAGAACTGAGAGGCGGCGAACAACCCCAGCGATTGAAAGGATGGGTGAAACACGATCTTGTGGGCCAAGTCTCTCCTGGAGATAGGATAACTTTGAATGGTGTACTCGAGGGAAAACCGAAAAGAAAAGGTAAGACCTCACAGAGTAGGGTATTCGATATCTATATGGATGTGAATGGGATCGAGGTCAAGGAATATGAATTCGAAGATCTTGAATTATCCGAAGAAGACAGAAAGGAAATAGTAAAAAAAGCGGAAGACCCCCGCATTTTTCCCAAAATAGTCAGTTCTATAGCTCCCAGTATCCACGGCCTTAGTACGGAGAAGATAGGGCTCGCACTTCAACTTTTCAGCGGAGTAAGAAAGGAGATGCCGGACGGTACTATAACCAGAGGCGATATTCATATCCTCCTTGTCGGAGATCCAGGTACTGCGAAATCACAGCTTTTGAGGTATATATCGGAGCTTTCGCCGAGAGGGATGTACGCCTCAGGTAAGGGTTCTACAGGGGCTGGTTTGACTGCTGCGGCTGTGCGAGAAGACGTGATGGGAGAGAGTCAGTGGGTACTAGAAGCCGGTACCTTGGTATTGGCTGATGGAGGTATAGCGTGTGTTGACGAGCTTGATAAGATGCGTTCAGAGGATCGTAGTGCGATGCACGAAGCCATGGAGCAGCAGAGCATCTCAGTCGCAAAGGCTGGCATCAACGCAACACTGAATTCGAGATGTGCGGTTCTGGGAGCGGCAAATCCAGAGTATGGAAGATTCGAAGTCCATGAAAACATCTCTCAGCAGATCGATCTTCCCCCACCTCTCATATCGAGGTTTGACCTGATATTTGCACTTATCGATCAACCTGATAAGAAAAAAGATTCAAAGATAGCTGAACATATCCTAAATCTCCATGAAGAGGGGGAAAGGATAGAAAAAGAAGGGATGGAGATCGAGAAAGAATTCGAACCCGAATTTGATAAGGAATTCTTGAGGAAATATATCGCCCATGCTAAGACTAAAACTCCGGTCATGACAGAAAAGGCCATCGAGAAACTCGAGGATTTCTACTTAAAACTTAGAGATACTGGTAGCGACGATTCTATCCCGGTCACTGCGAGACAGCTGGAATCTTTGGTTCGACTTTCGGAGGCAAGTGCAAGAGCACATCTTAGAGAGCAAGTCACTATAGAAGATGCCGAGCGAGCCATCAGCGTAACGAATCATTTTCTGAAAAAAGTAGCTTCTACAGAATCCGGGGAATTGGATATAGATATGGTCTCATCTAGTGTATCGCACAGTGAAAGAACCTTGATGAGCCAGATAAGAGATATAATAACTAATAAAAGGGAAGTACATGAAGGCGGTGTCCCTGAGGACGATTTGCTTGAAGAGGCAGAATCCAGGGGTTTCTCCCGTGAAGAGGTCAGAAAGGAACTTGAAAGGATGAGGACTAACGGGGAGATATACAATCCTGTCCAAGGGAAATACAAATTGGCTTAACGGTGACCTAAATGAAAGTTAACTATCAGATATATGATCAAGGAGATGAGGTCCTACTCGCTGCCTGTGATAACGAAGTTCTAGGCAGGACTTTACAAGATGGTGCTATAAACCTTGAAGTAAAGGAAAGTTTTTACGCCGGTCAAAAGATAGAAGTAGAAAGATTGAAAAAGGAATTCGAAAGAAGCACTATAGCGAACTTAGTAGGTAAAAATGTAGTAGAAGCGGCGATCGAAGCAGGTTTCGGTCAAGAGGAAGATATAATGATGATCGAAGATGTTCCTCATCTACAGATAGTCAGGATGTGATCTAGGATGCTTTGTGTGGAATGTGGGGATGAAGTTCCAGAACTCCATGATGGGATGTGCATAGATTGCTATGTGGATAAGAGGGTCAATGTGGATATAGATGATCCTTTAGAGATCGAGATATGCTCTAAATGTGGTAGTGTTAGAAAGGGAGATAGATGGCTGGAGAGACCAGACTTTGAGACCGTTATGCTTGATAGGATAGAAGATTCACTTTCGATCTCATCTTTAGTGGAAAAATATTCATTCCAAGTCGAATTCGACGATAGCGATCCTAAAAACATAGTAGCAGACCTGGCAGTTGAATTAATCACTAACGGGGTGAAGAAAGAAAACCATCTTTCTACTAACATAGTTTTGAAGAAGGGACAGTGCAAGAACTGCAGCAAAAGAGAAGGAGATTACTACGAGGCGATCCTGCAGGTTCGACCAACAGATGAAGAGATGACTGAAGAGCAGAAGAGAGATGTGATCAATATGGTTCATAGAAGAGTGGAGGTAGATAGGGGAGAGGAGAAAAAGGTGTTCATAACACTAGAAAAGGAGATACACGGTGGTCTTGATTTCTATCTGAGCGACAGAAGAGTTACTAGGAACCTCTCCTATGATATAGCGGATTTTTTGGGAGCCGATGTGAAGGAATCATCAGAACTCGCTGGTAGAGAAGATGGTCAGAACGTTTATAGGATGACATACTCTGTTAGGATACCCCCCTACGAAGAGGGTGATTTCATAGAGTTTGAAGATAAGATATATCGAATAAGGGAGACGAAGAGAGGAAGCGGACCTATATTAGTTCACGACTTGGAAGATAATAGGACTACCACCATTTCTAAAGAAGAGATCAGCAATGCAATGATCTATGGTGGTGAGGAATTAGTGGAAAAAGCAGTTGTGGTTTCTGAAGAAGAAGATGAGATCCAGATCATGGATCCCGAAACTTACGATACCAAGACAATTTTGAAGCCGGAAGGATTTGAAGAAGATAAAGATGAAGTAGGGGTTGTAAAAATAGAAAGCCATCTTTATCTGCTCCCGCCATCTGATTGATAAGATTTATACCTGATTAATCGTTCTTTTTTGAGTATGAGCGATAGCGATAAGATTCTACATACGACTTGGTTCGGTAGTTTTATCATAGAGGATGGAGAGGTGATCGACAAAGAACTCTTCCCTAAGAAACCTGAAGAGATAGCGAAGAGAAAGTCAAAGATGGAAGAAGGAGAAGTATTAGAGGAAGAAAAGAGACTGATAAATAGACTTGAAGCTGAACCATCGATTCCAGTGGAAAGACTGTCCGAGTTTGGGGACGTTAAAGATATCGAGGAGATTGAGATAGATCCGGATAATTATTCATATGATGATGCTTTGTTACAGAAGTCTCTCCAGGAATTAGGTAGAAGAAAGATAAGAGAATCCATTGATTTCGGAGAGCATTTAGCGAGAGCGGTGGAGACCATCCAAGATCTCAATGAAACTATCAACATGAAACTGGAAAGGTTGAAGACTTGGTATTCTCTCTATTTCTCAGAATTAGAGGACGAGGTCAATGATGAAAAATATCTTGAGTTGATCATAGAAGAAGGGGATAGAGAAGATATAAAGAAAAAGATAGGTTTTGAGGAGGAATTTACCGGCCAAGAGGTCACTGATCAGGAGATAAATCACTTTAGGAAATTGGCAAGATCGATCAAAGATGAAATAGAGTTTAGAGAGGAACTAGAAGATTATGTAGAAAGTAAGATGCAGGAGTATGCTCCGAACCTTTCCGCACTTACTGGCCCAAAATTGGGCGGAGAGTTGATAGCGAAACAAGGTTCGTTAGAAAGCTTGGCAAAACAGCCCTCGAGTACTATCCAGGTACTTGGTGCAGAAAAATCCCTTTTCAGGCATCTGGATAAGGGGACTGATCCTCCTAAGCATGGATTGATACTGCAGCACCCATATGTGCATAGGGCACCAGAATCTCTTCGAGGGAAGATAGCGAGAACTTTCGCCAATAAGATAGCTATAGCAGCTCGGATAGATTATTTCGGTGGAGAATATCGGGGAGAAAAGATGAGAGAAGAGTTGGAGGAAAAAATAGAACAAATAAAAAAAGAAAATTAGCTTTCTCTAACATTAATCAAGATCTTCCTCGAAAGCGGAATCTGCAGTTTTAAGTACAGATTTAAGCTTCCCTTCCAATACGTTGACCCTAGATTTTAGCTTTGAGTTTTCTTTTTTGAGTTCCTCGAATCTTTTTCTAAGCTGGGAATCGATGTTTTTCGGTACGTGCTCGTTTTTTCCGGATTTAGCATTGACACTATCTAAGTCATGACCTTCCAAATAATGAGTTAGTTTGATCTGCACCTCAGTTAAGTTGCCTTGTTGGATATCGTAATACACACTTTTTTTACCCAAATTGATTAAATTTTCGTGCAGTTCGACGTCTCTGGTCACCATTATATCCTCTTCGTTCATCTTGTCTACAAGTTCAAAATCTAGGATACCCTTGTATCTCTCGTTCACATCTAGTATATCCTCACAGTCCTGCATATCTTCTATATCTCTCTTGACTTCGGAAGGAAGGTTTTCATCTAGTATTATCTTCATGATTTTTGATTTTGACCATCATTTAATATAATTTTCCTAACTCAGCAGGTTAAAAATAAGATGGAAAAGTTTTTAAGAATTGGACTTATTTTAGTATCAGGTGACTAGAATGGTAGTAGAAATAGATGAGGATACTTGTATAGCGTGTGGGATGTGTGAAGAGGAGTGTCCGATCGATGCGATGACCGTGGATGACGTGGCTAAAGTGGATGCAGAGGTATGTGATGATATTGGTAAATGCGTAGAGATCTGTCCAGTTGATGCGCTGTCTCTTTAAGGTCAGGAGTAAAATTTTTATAGGGCTCATTCCTCCCGAAAATGTGGTAACATGGCTGTTGAAGTAGATGAAGATGCGTGCGTAGCGTGTGCCCAGTGTGAAGAGGAGTGCCCTGTTGATGCTTTCGACGTGGAAGAAGTGGCAGTTGTAGACGAGGATACATGTATCGACTGTGGTAACTGCGTAGAAATTTGTCCAACCGACGCACTGAGTCTTTAAAAAACGCCCTTTGAAATTTTTTATTCTTCTTTATTTTTTATATAATCTGCGATGGTTTCTTGGATCTCTCTCTTTTCCCCTTCAAAGTTTCTTACGGTTATATCGCTCTGATTCAGCATATTTTCGGATAGCGAATCCGTATATTCTCCATCATAAACTATTTCTTTTATTTCCGAATTTATCAGCATCTTCCCGCATACAACACATGGATAGGTGGTGCAGTAGAGAGTGCTTCCTCTAATACTCACGCCTGAAACAGCGGCCTGAATAACCGCGTTTTGTTCAGCATGAACTGCCCGACAAAGTTCATGCCTTCTTCCGGATTTCACCTCTTCACCTTTTTTGGGAAAGAAGTCGATCTCTTCCAACATCTTTTCTTTATCGATATCTTCGTTTTCTTCGTACTGCTCCAAAAATATGTCTATGTAAGGAGGATGGATATCGCCGCGCCGCATACATCCACCTAATTCCTCGCAATGAGGCAAACCTTTTGGAGCCCCGTTATATCCGGTGCTCAATACTTGCTTATTTTTCACCATGACCGCTCCGACCTTTCTTCGAAGACAGGTGGACCTTTCGGAAACTAGATGTGCCATAGCCATGAAATACTCGTCTATTGTTGGGCGATTCATGTACATCCAAGTGTGAACCCGTTTATTTTATTTTTTCTCATCTTGGAGAGGAGCCTTTTATCAAGGTTTTTGTTCTAATCATTGACGGTATTACCTACTGTGCAAAAATGATAGGAAATAGTAAATACATGTTTATATGTTGTAGGCATTGCGAGAACCACCAGTCCTTTATTCAATAATAGATAAACAAATCGAGAAAGATAACATGGGCGAAATGGCGGAAACGATCAGAGAGATCGGAAAAGACGTCTTGATATCACTCGTTGTACTGGGTATAATTTTGGGTTCACTCTATCTTATTAGTGGTAGATGGCCTCCGATGGTAGTGGTTGAATCGGGGAGTATGATGCACAGCGAGGAAAGTCAAATTGGTGTGATAGATCCAGGAGATATCGTACTCGTGCAGGAAAGAGACAAGGAAGATATCACGACTTACGTGGAGGGTAAAGCAACGGGCTATAGGCAGTACGGTCAATACGGAGACGTGATAATCTTCGAACCGGATGGAAACAAACGAAAAACCCCGATTATTCATCGTGCTGTTTTGTATCTGGAAGAAAACGATAGTGTAGAAGGTTCATTTGATGTGCCATCCCTTAAACAGCTAGATTATGGAACGGATTGGCATACCAGTGAAGGCGATTATCTTGGTATTGAAGGTACTTTGACTCTCTATGATTACGGCTATAAGGGTAATGATTTGAGGATAGATCTCTCGGATTTAAACCAAGGGGGTTATATCACAAAAGGGGATAATAATGATGAGATTGATCAACAGCAGGGACATATAAATCCAATATCTTCTGAGCCTATAAAACAAGATTGGATAAAGGGCAGAGCTAGGGGGGAATTGCCCTGGTTTGGAATAATCAAATTGGTATATTTGGGTAGAACGGAGTATATTCCGAACAATACTTGGAACTATTTTATGCTCTCTATTGCAATCCTTTTGCTCTTTCCGTTAGTAACTGAAATTGGATCGAATATTTACGATGAGATGGTAGAAGGAGAAGGTAGGAAAGAGAGGGAGACTCAATCTGGAGAAAATAGTGATGAAATTACAACTCCAAAAAACGAGGGCTCCTCTGGAAACGGTGAAAATTTGGAATCAGAGATGTATGAAGAAAAGGAAAACGACGACGATACTGATGCAATTGAAGACGATGATAAACTTGAGCCTTGAGATCACATTAGTGTGGTCTGTTTAGGATTATGTGTGTTTAGATTTTTCACAGCCTCGATACTCTTATCATCTTCTATTAAGTCGATTATATCGGATTTGGGTACAGAAGATTGGATCTCTTTAGTTCTGCCCCTTCGACCGAAAGATTTGACCCTTGCATTTATCAAACCCAGCATATCCAATTCAGAGATCAGATCGGTTATCCTTCTCTGGGTGAGAGGATCCATGCCTGACTTTTTGCTCAACTGTTTATATCCTGAATAGACTTCGCCGGTAGTGAGTTTATCTTTCCCATTATCATTAATAAGAAGTATCGCATAGAGTACTAGTTTCGAATGGGTAGGTAATGTCGTAACCGCTTCTCTCACACAATCTTGCTCGATTTTGTTTTTTGCTTTGTATACATGATTGGTATTTACCGAGGCATCATTGTCTCTTTCAGCGATCTCTGTAGAGACACGGAGAAGGTCAAGAGCTCTTCTTGCATCTCCATGTTCTTGAGCGGCCAAAGCTGCACAGAGTGATATCACATCGTTTCCTAGAATATCTGGCTCGAAGGCTTTCTTTGCTCTGTCCGCGAGGATGTCTTTTAATTGGTCTGCATTGTAGGGAGGGAATATCATCTTCTCTTCGCCGAGCCTGCTTTTTACCCGAGGATCCAAAAATTCAGTGAATTTTAGATTATTAGATATCCCTATCAAACTGACCTTGCTTTTTTCTAATTCAGAGTTGATCTTCGAGAGATGGTACAGGACGCTGTCACCACTTTTAGTGACCAATTTATCTAGCTCGTCGAGGATTATTACCACAACTCTTTCTTCTTCTTCTATCCTGTCCTTAAGGGACTCGTAAACTTTTTCCATCGGCCATCCAGTGAAAGGTATCTGTTCGTCCCAATCTTCAACGAATTTATTTCCTATATTTTTCATGACACCATAATGGGTATCGACGACCTCGCAGTTTATATACACGTATTCTACCCTATCGATATCGAACTGGCTGAACTCCGTGTCAAGCTCACTTTCCTGATTTTCTCTCTTTAATCGGTTGATCTCTCGTTCTAAATACCTTACTACAGCGGTTTTTCCAGTCCCGGTTTTACCGAAGATAAGAACATTTGAAGGTCTGTTTCCTCTGAGGGCCGTAACCATAATGGAAGCGAGATTGTTTGTCTGCTCCTTCCTATGTGGTAATTCCTCAGGAACGTAAGAGGGACGTAATATATCTCTATCTCCTTTGAATAGGGAATTTGAGTCCATATAAGATTTGAATACATTTTCTTGACCTATCATCCTTCTTTCCTCCATATTTCCGTCCCCGACTTACACCCCTGCATTTCAAGTGGAAATTTCCACCGCAATCTAAATCAGGGGATGTGCACTTCCTCATGATTTTCATCGTTCTTTCGGGGGGTCGCCGTTAGGGAAATGAAGATTATCTAAAACATTAAAAAGGTTTCGTCAGACGATATTTGGGGTTGTCTTGAGCTAGGTTTAAAAAGATTTTGTATGACGCTTTAAGTACCTTTATAAACTAATATAGAAAACATTTATAATAATTTATATAGATAAATAAACTAGCTCGGGGATAAACGCGCCGCAAACACCGCCGAGTCTTCGGTAAATAATATTTATTTTCTCTTTTCGAGTGGAAAATAGAAAAAAAGAATACTTAGTGAAATGGTTTTTATTTTTCGATATTTCTATTCGATCGTATCACTTATTCTTCCACTGGAAATATCGGGAATATTGTTTGTTCATAGTACTCGTTGGTTACTTCGGCAAGAGCAGTATATACGGCACTAAATCCACAAAGAATCCCTTCATAACCTGCTATTGTAGCCACAGTAGAATTGTATTCACCTATTGCTAAAAGGAAGAATAGAATCGTTAAAGTCCCGAACACTACCTGAAGCGCTCTGTTCATTTTGAGAGTCGAAAGGAACATCCAACCTGTGAAAAGCCCCCACATAGCTAGATAAGCCGCGAGTCCAGCTTTTGTATAACTGAAAGCTCCGACTACCTCTGGTATTAAAAATATACCTACTAAACTGAACCAGAATAGCCCATATGAACTGAATGCCACTGCTGGGAATGTATTTCCCTGTTTCATTTCCCACCAGCCTGCTATTATTTGTGCGATACCACCGTAGAATATACCCATCGCTAGTATCATGCTAGTTAACTCTATATAACCAGCATTATGTATGTTTAATAGTACCGTAGTCATGCCGAAACCCATCAGACCAAGGGGGGCGGGATTCGCGAGTTTATTTTCTTCTGCCATAATGATCACTTGTCCGAGGTATAGTAAGAGTCTATATATATCTTTTGAAGATGTAAATAAATAAGCGTGGATGAAAATATTATCTCTATATAGAAAAAAGATGAAATCTTAAGGGAGTTTTTACAGAAAAAACACTCTATTCTTCTTTAGCCTTTTTTTTCGCTCTTTTTTTTCTCTTTTTAGCCGTGAATCCGGTCGCTTTCCTGAGAAAATCGTTCCAGGTAGAGACGGTCTCGGCTGCAATTTCTTCATCAACTTCATCATCCATCTCGAGATCGACCCATAATCCAGTTCTCCCTTCAGTCCACACTTCTAAACGTGATATGGCACCCTCGTTTTCGAGGATTAACTTTTCATCTTCCTCTGTTACTTCGCCAAATTCATCTTCCATCAACTGCTTCAATTTGTCGCCTTCGATATTCTCAAAATGACCTCTTTTGACATCATAACGATTTTTACCCATAGTATCGCTTATGAATATCTATTTGCTTTATTTGAGTTTTGGGTAGAAGTGAATATTTCTATCCTGAACTCTTTTATATCCCTCCCTTATTCACCTTTACTATGAATAGGATTCAAGCTAAGGATGCCATTGAACTTGAAGAAGGTTCCCAGTGCAAGTTGGGTGGATGGCTTCAGGAGACCAAAAAACTTGGAGGTATAGCCTTCTTAAAGATAAGAGATAGAACGGGAGTCTTTCAAGTAGTGCTCTCGGAAGATGAGATGGGTGAGGAAAGCTTCAAAGAAGCCATCGAGATACCTAGAGAAAGCGTAGTTGTGATCGAAGGTGAGAAAAAGACAACGGATCAAACGGAACTTGGCTTCGAAATCGTTCCTATCTCGATAAAAGTAGAATCTGAAGCGGAAAAACCTCTTCCATTGGGCGTAGTAGACAAAGTAGATGCAGAGATGGGCACCCGATTCGATAATCGTTTTCTAGATTTGAGAAAAGAAGAGAAAAGACTCATCTTTGAGATTAGAGATATACTCTTAGATGGTTTAAGAGATTTTTTCAATCAAGAAGATTTTATCGAGGTCAATACTCCAAAGATCGTTTCGGCCGGAGCTGAAGGAGGCGCGACACTTTTTGAGTTGGATTACTATGATGAGGAGGCCTATTTAGCTCAGAGCCCACAATTGTATAAGCAGATGCTTATGGGCTCTGGTTTTGAAAGGGTCTATGAGATCGCCCCCGCTTACAGAGCTGAGGATTTCGCGACAGTAAGGCACACCTCTGAATTTCTTTCTTTAGATTTTGAGATGTCTTTTATCGAGGATTCTTTGGACATTATGGATATCACGAGTCATATGATAAGTCATTCTTTTTCTTATGTAAAGGAACATGGCGAGAAAAAGCTTGAGAGATTAGGAGTGGAATTAGATGTTCCGGAAGCCCCGTTCAAAAAGATTCCCTACAGAGAATGTATAACTATCCTTGAGGAATTGGGTAAGGAATGGGAAGAAGAGTCCGAGATAGGTACTGAAGAAGAAAAGATACTCGGCGATTACGTAAAAGAAGAGTTCGATACTGATCTTTTCTACATCACTGAATTCCCTACAAGAGTCAAAGAAGGAACATTCTACGCTATGAGGAAGGACAAGGATCCCTCGCTTACCACTTATTTTGATTTGGAGTATAAAGGACAGGAGTTGGTCTCTGGTGGACAGAGAGAACACCGATATGAAATACTTGTAGACCAGATGGAGGAAATCGGAATAGAATTAGAGAACTTTAAATCTTACTTAGAACCATTTAAGTACGGTATGCCCACTCACGGCGGTATAGGATTGGGTGTAGATAGATTGCTTCAGCAGCTTTTGGATCTGGATAATGTTCGTGAAGGCATACTCTTCCCTAGAGATCCCAAGAGGTTAGAACCCTAGGGAAGCTTTTCCAGAATATTTGAGAAGGTAGAGCTCTGAAAATATGGCGCAAGGAAAATATGAAAGGGAATTAAAAAACGTCCTCTCTGGTGATGAGGAGGTTATAGAGGGTCTCACTAAAACCTGTACTGAAGATCAAAAAGAGGATTATTACAAAGTGAAGAACATCCCATTCCTAGTGGTGAGAGGAGCCGGCAGTTTAGGTGTTGATCTCGTAGCCGTTCGCGGAGACGTGTCTTTTCTTATAGAGGTAAAATCTTCTAAGGACGATATATTGTATTTGAGCGATCAAAAGAGATTGAAAGAACAGGCAGCAAAGATAGAAGAGATATGCCACGATACAAAATTACTTCCGATCTATGCCTATCGTTTGAAAAGACATAGAGGCGACAAATGGAGATTGTTCACCATGGATATAGAGGGGTTGTCCAAGAAGTACAGAATATTGAACAAGAAGTTGCCGAGTGTGAAGACAACAGCCCATGATAATTACAAACTTCCCTGGGAGGACGGTATGCCGCTGAGTGAATTTTTGGGTTATCTTGGTCGACTCTTGGGATAAAAAAAGAGTAGTTTATCGAAAACATCGGCAAAGACTAAATATAGTGATAAAAATATTAACTACCCCGTCGAAGGATATCGAGGAGAAATAGATGCGAAAACTCATATTATGTGCAGACCGAGATGACGACATCGGTGAAAAAACAGGGTTAGAAACTCCAATAATCGGAAGAGAAGAAAATCTGCAAGCAGCTGTACAGCTCGGTTTGAAAGATCCGGAGGATTCAGATACCAACTCGATATTATCCGCTATTTCAATGTATGATGATCTTAAAGAAAATGGTGAAGACGTAGAGATAGCAACTATATGTGGAGCTTCATCGATAGGTTACGCGTCGGATACGGCCCTTGGAGATGAATTGGACCAAGTTTTGGAAGAAACTAAGGCAGACTCTGCGGTATTAGTAACTGATGGAGCGGAAGATGAGTATATAAGTCCTATAGTCTCCTCTAAAATAGATATATCTCATATAAGGACGGTATATGTAAAACAAAGTGAAAGTGTAGAAAATCTCTATTATCTCTTTGTTAAAACTTTTCAAGAGGAAAGATCTAAAAGAAAATTTCTACTTCCGATTTCTTTAGCTCTACTTGTTTATGGGTCCTTTAGAATCATAGCGCTATTGAGTAACCTGTTTATCGAGGGCGTAGGTGCACTTACGGGTCTTCCGGGATTTGGAATAGGAATAATTTTCTTCGTTATAGGTGCCTATATATTCACGAGGATATTTGAATTGGATAAGAAAGCTTTAGAGACTCATAATAAACTAAAGGAAGCCGTGACTAGTGGTTCTGTTTGGTTACCATTCACGGCCGTTTCCGTCTTGGTCGTAATAGGGAGTGCTCTTCAGGGTTGGAATGTGGTGGTCGATGAGAATATAACTTCGCCACTAAAGATGGCGCTGAGTTTTTCTTCTACCGTTATATGGTGGTGGATCGGAGCGGTATTCTTGCATGAACTTGGAAGATTGATCGATACATACATCAAAAAAGGACGAGTAAAATGGTCCTTCTGGGCAGTTTTCTTGACACTGTTCGCCCTCACATTCATTTTCTGGGGTGCATTGGATTACATAAGAGGCATAGTTGGCATGGGAGGGGGACCCGTCTTTCCGATGGTTGCCATAAATATTACCTTAGGTCTGTTGATAGGTGTCTTAGCTGGACTTACTCAAAGGAGCTTCAGAGAGCGACAAGAACAGGGAGAAAAAGGAGAAAATGAAGAAAATGGAAACGAATGATTGTAGAGATGTCTTTACAGAGAATATTTAAAGATTGAGAAGGTGAAATATTTGAAGTTCACGATCTGGAAACCGCTCTACGAGGAGATAGTCTCGGATTTCGGTTATTCTAAAGGAGAGGACAGGAAATCCGCAGAGATTTTGGTCGAGGCTAGAGGGACCGACGACTTGTCTCCACTGAGGGGATTGAAAAATAAAACAGTAGAAATAGGTGGTCCTTATTTTTCTAAGAGCGATCTGGGGATCACTATTGCAGCTGGTGCATCTGTTAGCCAAATACTCGATAAAGGAGTCGAACCAGACCTTATGGTTACAGACCTAGACGGAGATATTGAACTCCAAAGAGATTTGAATTTGAAGGGTGTACCCGCCGTTATCCATGCCCACGGAGATAATATCAAAAAGATCAAGAATTGGGCCGAGAAATTTGAAGGTCGCGTGGTATCTACATGCCAGTGTAATCCGCCGGAGAAGGGAATTTACAACTTTGGAGGTTTTACTGACGGTGATAGAGCATGCTTTATCGCAGAACACTTTGGTGCTGAGAAGGTGGTATTGAATGGCTGGGATTTCGATCACCCCTTTGAATCAGACAATTCTGAAAAACTTAAGAAATTGAGATGGGCTAAAAAGTTGATAAATAATCTAGATATTACTATCCAAAAAGTTTGAATTTTTTGAGACCAAATATAGATAATATTCAATACCAGAATAATCTCTTGGAATGTTCTAGGGGAAGATTTATTTATAATAGTGTTAATTAGATAAAGAATCACCCGAGGGAAAAGGTGGGATTGGAACCTCGGCATCCACGAGCTAACCTATAAAGAATGTGATATATCGTGAACAGAATAACCTTTGAGGATCTTGAAAAAGCCATCAAAATAGTCTTAGATGAGAACGATATGGAGCCAGAGATGGCTAAAGATATGGCGGAAAAAGTCATGAATCTGTTCGGCTATGATAAGACTATCACTGATAATCTTCTCTCCCCTGAAGAGAGAGATATTTTTTATAAGTTAGAGGACCTCGATATATTGTTTACGGAGGAAGAAACCACAAATCTACCTAGTGGGAAGAAATGGAGAATACATTATTGGGTCTTAAATGAAAGCAAGATAAGAAAACTATTGGAAAAAGAACAGGAAGGTGAAGAAGTAGAGAGCACAGAGAAAAAGACGATCTACGATGAACTATCCGACGAGGTTTGGGAGAGAGGGAGTACCTAAAAATCCAATCATGATTTATATGTGACTTTTCTAATAGGATGTTTGATAAGATGGAAGATATTAGAGAAAAAGCCGAGGAATTGCTTTCTGATGTGGAAATCAAAGTTGAATCTCTTTTCGAAGATTTTGAAATCACTGAAGATATTAAGGAATTGATGGACCAGCTCGAAAAGGCAGATAAGTCCTATAAATTGGCTTTAGACGATCCAAATATATATCTCAAATTATCATTGATATGTTTTTCAAATAAAAAATTGAATAGGGCGGAAACATGGGTTAAAAAGAGTCTACAACTGAAAAATAGCTTTCTTGGATTTTTGGTGAAAGGCCGAATACTTCAGGAAAAGAACGATAACAAGGGAGCGATAGGTGAATATGATGAGGCGCTGAAATATGATGAGAGAGGGATAGTTTACCAATACAAATACCAGGCGCTAAAAGATAGAGACATGTTAGATAGAGCTTTAGATGCTCTCGATAGGGTTCTAGAGATTGAGGAAAATGCGGAGATGCTGGCTGAAAAAGCGGACCTGCTTGTGGAACTCGATAGAATAGAGGAAGCGGAGGAGCTTTATGAAGATGTTGAAGAACGGAACCCAGATATCGAACACAAGGAACAAAAAATAGATGAACTGATGGAGAAGGCAGAAAAGAAGTTGATTCCAGAGATCTACGATAAGATTTTAAATTTGAATAAAAAAGTTACAGATGCTTGGCTTGGTAAAGCAGAATGTTATTGGGAAATCAATGAAGAGAAAAAGGCGAAAAAGACAATGGAAAAAGCGTTGAACTATATCGACGATGATCGGATCTCTGATAAATTAGAAGATTATAGAGAGTTATCTAACCAGGCGTTAGACTGTCCTGATTGCGGGGGAGATGGAATTTGTTCGAACTGTGGTGGTACGGGTGACTGCTTAAACTGTGAAGGTAAGGGTGATTGTCCAGATTGTGACGGGACCGCAAGATGTTTCGATTGCGGAGGCTCTGGTGATTGTCATAACTGTGATGGCAAAGGCAAGACAGGCTGGTTTAGCAAATGTGAGGTCTGTTCAGGTACGGGTGACTGTCAAACTTGTGAGGGATATGGGCATTGTATCACCTGTGAAGGGACGGGAGATTGTCAAAGCTGTGAGGGAAACGGGAATTGTGAAAGATGTCAGGGGAGTGGCACCTGTGATACATGTGATGGAAAGGGTATCAAGGTTGATTGAGATGGATGGAATAAAAAAGAAAGATTTGGAAATAAAATTGGAAAAGATACCCTCTCATCCGAACCCACAAGCAGATTTGGAGCAATACTCAACCCCCTCTTCTATCGCTTCGGCTCTTCTTTTCAGGGCTTATGCTAATGGGCATATTAAAGGTAAAAAAATAGCCGATCTTGGTTCTGGAACGGGGATTTTTTCGATAGGTTCTGCTCATCTAGGTGCTAAATCAGTCCAAGCAATCGATATCGATGAGGAGGTTATTCAAATTGCGAAAAAAGAAGCTGAGGAATGGTCCCTTTTAGAGATCATCGATTTTAAAGTGGAGGATGTTAGGGAATTTGAAACGAAGGTGGATACCGTGATAATGAATCCGCCCTTTGGTTCACAAAAGCGAGGAGCTGACTTACCCTTTCTAAAGAAAGCTTTCGAGATTTCCGAGGTGGTCTATACGATCCATAACGCCGAGACGCGAGGATTTTTGGAAAACTTTATTAAAGAGAGAGGACACAATCTGTTTTGGGAAAAAAGATATATGTTCGAAATAGCTAATATGTTTGAATTTCACGAGAAAGAGAAAAAAAGTTTTGAAGTTATATCGTACGGAATAGATGTTAAGAGGGATTAATATGGTAGAAAATGAAGAAAGACTCGTGTTTCCAGGAGACGAAGTAGGAATGGCAGAGGAATGGTTATCGGGTGAAGGCACCTATGAAGACGAAGGTAAGATTCATGCGGCCCATTTTGGCATTGTAAAATATGACGAAGAGGACCTAGAGGCTAAAGTTGAAGCAATAAATTCTATCGTAGAAGTCGAAGAGGGGGATATAATCTATGGTGAAGTGGAAGCTAGGAAAAATTCTATGGTAGTGATCAGCATAGATATGGTTGAAGGGTCCTCAAGAGGGGTAAAAGAAGATATAGAGGCCTCTATCCATATCTCAAAAGTATCTGACGATTATACTGAAGAATTAGAGGATAAATATTTAGTGGGTGACATAGTCCGAGCTAAAGTCGTTCAGGCGGAACCTACTATCAGGTTATCAACAATCGGGAGCAAATATGGCATCGTAAAGGGTTATTGTTCGCAATGTAGAAAAGATATGAAATATAAAAAGAATAAATTGTATTGCCCTCGATGTGATATATACGAAGATAGAAAGATATCCAAGGCATATGGTAAAATAAAATTGAAGAGAAAAGATCAATAAATTGAAGGTGATCGAAATTGGTCGATATCGAAAAGGCCTTGATGGCGATTGAAGAAAAGGAGAAATGGGAAGATAGAGAAAAAGAAATTTTAGATGAATTAAGGCAGGTAAGGGAAAAAAAGAAAGAACTTAAGAAGAAAGGCAAGAAAATAAAAAAAAGGATCAGCGATTGCGAAAGCGCCCTCCGTTCGATCGATGTGCCTGATACAGATAATTCTGAAATTCATCTAAACTTATCGGAAGAGATGAAAAGGATGTAGGTGCGAAGTATGGCGAAAAGAGATGAGATAAAAAACCTGAGAAATGAAATCAGGAACCATATGGAAAAATATTGGGAGATAAAAGGAAGGATAAAAGAATTGGAAGAACGAGAAGAAGACTTGAAAGATGAATTAGAGAGGATCAGAGAACATCTTTCATATTATGAATCTTTGGTCTCAGACATGAAAAAAGAGATGAAAGTTAAAAAAGCTACTGACATTTTTGAAGAATTATAAGTAAAAAACTAAATATGTAAAGAAAGATAAACTCATTAAAACCCATTAGTTCTCAACAAAAGGAGTGTGTAAATATCAAATCAAAAGATGAAATTGAAGAAATCTTGAGGGAATATGGTTCTAAAACAGAGATTGATGCTATCGCTCTCACCTCTAAAAATGGTATCCCGATAGCTTCTCATCTTGAAAATGAGAAAGAAAACGAGAGTTTTAGCACCCTTTCTGCTACTATATTAGGAGCTGGCGAAGTGATCTTCTCAGGACTTGAAAAGGAAAATCCTGAAGTCATAGTTGGACATTCTGCCAACTCATTGCTACTAATAAAGGGTGTCGATACTGACATGGCTTTATCCCTCTTAGGTGATTCCGATAAAGAAGAGAAGTTGAAGAAAGATATGGATGAGTTGGTATCTAAAATGAATGAACTTTCAGAAACTTTTGAAATAGAGGGTGTATAGAAATGAAGGTCATAAAAAGCATTCCTACAGAAATCAAAGAATTCTTAGAAAAGGATGGAGGTTCTTCTATATTTTTAGAAGGTGATACAGGCACGGGGAAAACGACTTTAGGCCTTCAAATAATCGAAGAGATGGCCGATCAGGATAAGAGCTTTTACTTATCGACTAGAGTTTCAGATGAGGCTCTTTACAATCAATTTCCTTGGCTGGAAGAAAAAGAGATGCGATCCCAGATAATGGATGCCAGCAAGGTATTCCTTCAGGCCGTTTACGAGGAGGGAAAAGAGGAAGATGAGAAAAGCATCCCTGAAAAAGAAAAGAAAAAAATAGAAGGTGCTAGAGAATTCTTGAGTACTATAAGAAAAGAAGGTCCTCCAGAGGAAGCGGACAGGACACGTCTTCAGCAATTAGACCGAGATATACCCAGCTTGAATAGGATATATGACAGGATAAATGAGGTGCTTCCCGAAAGGTCTTTGTTAGTAATAGACAGTATCGAGGGAATCACAAACAAATTCGGCCTAGATATAGAAACCTTTGTTATGACCCTGCAGAAGGATCTAGTGGAGAACTCAAATACCAACCTCGTGATGATACTAGAAAAGGAGTCAATGCCGGAATTGGAATACTTAGCAGATGGTGTTGTTCAGCTTCGACGTAATCAACTTGAGGGTAGAGATGTAAGAGAGATCATGCTCAAAAAATTAAGAGCAGTAGAATTGAACCAACCATCTTATCTTATGTCCCTTAAAGGCGGTCGGTTCAAATGTTTTGAGCCTTATGAACTTCAGATGTCTGGCGGAAACGAGTGGAAACCGTTAGAGGCTCCGGAAGGCAAATATAGTACGGGCATCGAAGATATGGACGAATTATTAGGAGGCGGATTCGATGCCGGGAGCTATAATGTTTTCGAGATCGAAGAAAATGTCAGTAATGAAGAATTTTTCTCAGTGATTAGACCGCTTTTCCTGAATTTTATAGCTCAAAAGAGAGGTGTGATTTCTGTTCTTTCGGGCGGAACTCACCCAGAGAACCTCAGAGATGATCTCATACGATTCGTACCAGAGGAATTATTTAATCAGAAGTTCAGAATAGTAGATCATCTCACCTCTCAATCGGATAAACCTTACAAGCTGGCTCTAGCAGGTAAAAATCAAAAGCAGTACAGGAAGATCTATAACCAAAGTATGAAAGAATTAAGAGGGAAAGAAGACCTTGGAATATTAGATTACCATGCTCTAGATACGCTTGAATACATGCGAGGCGGCGAGATGGCATTACAAGAGCTACTCAGCGGTGTGGCCAACACGAAGAACTCTAATGATCTTGGTATAGGAATACTCAAACCCGGGCTGAACCTTTCAAAAGAGATAAAGAATATGGCGGATAACTATTTCGTTCTTCTCAGCATGAATAAAACGCCGTGTATCTATGGAGTTAAACCAAAGACGGGACTGTATGCGATAGTCACGGATAAAGAAAAGGGTTCACCATACATACAGCTTAAGCAGATAGTCTAGAACCCGTACTTTCCCTTTAGGGGGACGAACCTCACCCCGCCTAAATTTTCTTTTTCTATCTCTTTTTCTTTTTTCTTAGTCGCTTTTATCAATTTTTGAAAGAATTTACTTCCTATCGGAATCAATATCTCTCCTTCAAGGACCAATTGATCTATCAGTGGGGATGGAATGCTAGGTGCACCACATGCTACGGAAATTCTATGGTAGGGAGCATCATCATCATATCCGGAGGATCCGTCTCCCTGGATTATTTTGATATTGTGATATCCTGCATCTTTTATCCTTTTTTGTGCTGACTTGGCTAGACTAGAAACATATTCTATAGAATAGACTCTTCCTTCTTCTCCAACTACCTCGGCGATCACAGCGGCATGATAACCCATCCCTCCTCCCACCTCTAGGACTTTTTGTCCTTCCTTAAGGTCTAGATTTTCGACCATCATCGCGACCATATGGGGGGCCGAGATAGTCTGTCCTTCACCGATGGGCTGTGGTGAGTCTTTATAGGCATTTCCTCTGACCCTTTTAGGAACAAATTTATGTCGAGGAACCTTTCTCATCGCCTTTTCAACAGTATCGCTTTCAACATATCCTTTTCTGATGAGGCTATCTACCAGGTCATCACGTTTTTCTTTATACCCTTTATTCCTCATATTTTTCCCTTCAAGACGTTTTTTAACTCTATTTTTTGTAATCTCAATCGAATGGTATAAATATTGTTCTCATTTTAAACTACTTATAATATGACTGATATACCAAAATCTCACCCTAGGTATCTTTCTTTAAAGATGAGAGAATCTCTGGTGAAAGGAGTTGAAGAGGGTATAACTTCAAAGGCCGGGTTGATCGCACACGGGAGAGGAGAGATGTTCGATTATTTAATAGGAGAAGAGACCATAAAGACAGCTAAACTTGCCGAGAGGAAAGCGATCGCCGAGATGCTAGAGGCGGAGAACCCCGTCATCTCTATCAATGGGAATGTGGCCGCTCTTGTCCCGGAGGAAATAGTGGAACTTGGAGAAAGATTGAATGCGAAACTAGAGGTCAATCTTTTTCACCGAACGGATGATAGAATAAACAAGATCAAAAAGTCATTGGAGAAACACGGTGCAGAAAAAGTATATGGCTTAGATCCCGATGAGGAGATACCTGGCCTAGATCATAAAAGAGCATTGTGTTCACATGATGGCATCTATACCTCGGATGTTGTACTTGTTCCTCTAGAAGACGGGGATCGATCTCAGGCTCTAAAGGAGATGGGAAAAAAAGTGATTACTATCGATCTAAATCCACTATCAAGAACATCTAAGACGGCTGATATCACGATTGTAGATAATATAAGCAGAGCCGTACCAAATATGATAGAATCTGAACCACTTTATGAGGATTTCGATAACGAAGAAAACTTGAAGGAAACCCTGCATTTCATGTCGGAGCGATTGAAAAACTTATCCGAAGAAATATAAGAACCTCCTGCCTTATCTGCGATGTTTGATATCATGAATGATTTGGTAGAGAAAGGAAAGAAACGTTTGGATTGGGCTCGTTCTCACATGCCAGTGATAGAAAGAGTGAAACAAGAGATATCGGATTCCGGATATCTCGATGATAAGAACATCTCGATGGCTTTACATGTTGAAGCAAAAACGGGTATTCTTGCGCTTTCTCTTAGAGAAGCAGGAGCTAATGTGAAGATGGCTTCCTGCAATCCACTTTCCACGGACGATTCAGTCGCTGAGGCATTGAGAGAAGAATATGGAATGGATGTGTATGCTGAGCGGGGTCAAAGTGATGAGGAGTATTATGAGAATTTGAACAATACTTTGAAACATGATCCTGACGTTGTGATAGATGATGGGGCCGATCTGATATCTTTGATCCATAGAGAAAGAGAGTCTCTCTTAGATGGTATAGCCGGAGGTGCAGAAGAAACAACTACTGGAGTGGTAAGATTGAGAGCTATGGAAAAAGACGGAGCGCTCCGTTTTCCAGTCATGTCGGTGAACGATGCTCTTATGAAACATCTTTTCGATAATCGTTATGGAACAGGACAGTCCACGATGGACGGTATTATGAACGCCACCAATTTACAGATCAGCGGAAAGAACTTTTTGGTAGTTGGATATGGATGGTGCGGCAGAGGTATTGCCATGAGAGCTAAAGGTATGGGGGCCTCTGTCATGGTTTCAGAAGTCGATCCAGTTAAAGCCGTCGAGGCTAGGATGGACGGTTTCGAAGTCCTTCCTACCAAAAAAGGTATAGAAAGGGCTGATTTCGTAGTGACCGTGACCGGTTGTAAAGACGCCGTAGATGAAGAAGGTATAAGGAAAGCGAAGGATGGTTGTGTACTAGCAAATTCAGGACATTTTGATAATGAGATATCGAAAGATACACTCAGGCAACTTTCTACCTCTAAAAGAAAAGTCAGAGAAGATATTATGGAATATACGATGGAGGACGGTCGAACACTGTATCTTCTATCTGAGGGAAGGTTGGTCAACTTGGCCGCAGGCCAGGGACATCCAGCCGAAATAATGGATATGAGCTTTGCTCTTCAGATGATGTCTGCGGAATATGTTGTCAAAAATGAGGGTCTAGAACCTAAAGTCCATTCTATACCGAGAGATATAGACGAAAAAGTAGCATCTCTCAAGTTAGGATCCGACGGGATTGAAATCGATGAACTTTCTGAAGAACAAAAGAGATATATAGAAAATTGGAAAGAGGGTACCTGATCAATCGATCAAGGTAATATCTTCTGATTTAACACTCTGAACATCTTCTATTTTTTCCAATTTTTCTTCTATTTTATCAACGATTCCTCCTTCGTCGGGAATTACGATCTTTGCGATTATCGCTTTAAGACCGAAAGCCACTTTTTCTTCGTTTGAGCCTTTGAAAGTCCCGTGTTCCTCTACGATGGTCTCGATCTCCTCCTTTATCCTTTCTAAATCTGATTCGGTACCTTCTGGCATTATTTTATAGGTGATCATTACGTTTCCCATATTATGGCCCCCTGAAACCGCATTCTGGACATTCATACTCTTCTGCTTGATCTCTACATTTTTCACATCGGCCTATCTTTGCTTCTCCGCATTCTGGGCAGGGAAATACCGTGTTCTTCAGACCTACCAGCGTTACACCGCAGGAAGTGCAGTTGTAATCTTCTTTCATGACAATCAAGATTTGTAGAAAAGAAAGCCTATTTAATATTGTCGATGTCTAGGTCTTGACCCTAAATTAAACAAAAACATTATATATCTATGATTCTTCACTACAACTGTCATGGACATTTCATCCAGTTGGTATGATGGAAATCAGGATAAAAAAGAAAAAATTTGCCAAATAGGAGGTTTATGATGGATAGAGGTAAAGCATTCCTTTCCGCATTTTTATTGGCGCTTTTTACTTATCTACTATTGACCCTAGCGGCTGGCCAGTCCCTCGCTCAGGCGGAACCCTGGAGCCAGATAATCTGGAGTTTTGAGGAATTTGTCTTCGGTATAGCTATCGCTTTGATAGTCGCTTCTCTAGTGGATCACGTTCTTTGTAGGAAAGAGGATTACAGGATGATGAATCCGCTGAGGTGGATAATCATGCTGATATACAGCGTCCCTCTTTTCATCGAGATGGCTAAAGCTAATCTAGATGTTGCTTACCGCGTGATAACGGGGAAGATAGAGCCCGCTATTGTGAAGATCGATCCGGATTTGAAAACGGACCTTGGGATCACCTTCTTAGCTAATTCGATAACCCTTACTCCGGGTACCCTTACAGTGGATGTAGATGACGAGGAAAGTGAAATGTATATACACTGGATAAAGATAGGTGAAGACCCTACAGAAAATATAGCGGGAAGATTCGTTAGTTGGATTAGGAGGTTTGCCGAATGATCGAGATTGTAGATGCTTTTTATGCCGCGGTCGGCGGTGTCGGTTTGTTTATAATCATATGCGCTTTTAGGATTTTCTTAGGTCCAACTGCAGCGGATAGGGCCGTTGCTTTAGATACAATAAACACTTTGGTCATAGCAGGAATGATAGGTTTAGGTGCGGCGATGGTCGAAACTCTTTTCATAGATATAGCCATCGTTTACGCTATCTTGTCATTTATAACGACGCTTTTCATATCGAAATATCTTGAAGGAGGTGCTGAGTGAGATGACTTGGCCCATGATCCTGATATTGATTCTGTTGGCGATATCGATCACATTCAATGCTCTAGGAACTATAGGCCTTCACCGCTTTCCCGACGTGTATACCAGACTTCACGCCGCAACTAAATGTACCACCTTTGGTACTATATTTATGACATTTACAATCATAGCCCACGGCACAAGGCTTTATGTGATCACTGAAGAGGCAAAATTCCTCAATATGGCCATCCATACGCTCCTGGCACTTATCGCACTTTTAGTTACAAACCCTACTGGAGCTCATGCAGTCGCCAGAGCTGCCCACAAAATGGGCGTGAAGCCAGAACAGGCAGTTAAGGATGATCTAAAAGGAGCAGACCTTCACCAGAGAAAGAAATCGGAGAATGAAGATATTGAGAATACGGAGGTGAATTAGATGACCCTTGCAGTTCAGATAATTCAATTTTTGGTTTTGGTAGGCTTGATCTTAACAGCTTCCGCAGTCGTAATTTTCAAGGATCTTATTTCGGCTGCGATCGCTCTTGGTGCGAGCAGTTTACTGTTATCTTTGCAGTTTTTCATACTCCGTGCTCCGGACGTAGCTATCGCTGAAGCCGCAGTAGGTGCTGCACTCACGACTGCGATATTCATATTCGCTATCAAGTCTACTGAGAGAAAGGAGGGATACGAATGAAAAGATCTATAGCTCTTGTAGTATTGTTCATCGTTCTGATTTTCCTAGCGATGGGGGCTCTTCAGATGAGGACATTCGGAGAACCTGATCAAACAGAGATGGACGAACACTTTTTATATGACGAAGATGACGGTAGTCAAGCGCGCAATCAAGTCAACAACGTAGTGACTGCAGTACTTTTCGATTATAGGGGTTTAGATACATTAGGAGAAGCTACTATCCTTTTCTCAGCGGTATCAGGAGTTCTAACAGTACTGCGTGAAGTCAAGAAGAAAAAGGAGGCTAAATGATGAGCAGGATTACCATCCTTCTAGTCCCGAGGTTCACCAAACGAGGGGATGAGGGGAATCTATTCCCCGCATCCTCGATCAAAAAGAAGGTGATCTGCGGATGAATTGGGAGATGTCTAGGATCGTTAGGACCGTAGCCGATGTTCTTGTCGTTCCTATAGTTGTATTTGGGATTTACTTGATCACCCACGGTCATTTGACCCCTGGAGGAGGATTTCAGGGCGGAGCTGTGATAGCCTCCGCTACTGCATTACTAATAATAGCTTACGGATCTTTGGGTAAATACAAAAAAGAATTCTCGTCTGTCGAAGCTATAGGTCTCACTTTATTCATTCTGTTGGCTCTGTTCGGTATAGGCTCTACCATGTTTTATAATTATCTTGCGGGGACCGGCGGAATGTTTGGAGGTACAGTACCCCTTGGTATTAATCCTGGATACATCAATACCGGTGGTACAGTTACGCTTATGAATCTGATGGTCGGTTTAGAAGTTTCGGCGGCTTTGAGTTTAATAATTTGGATGATGTCCAAGAAAAGTGGTATGATGGAACCTGAAAAACCCTCTTCTGAGACTGAGGAGGAGGTGGAAATGTGAGTTTAGAAAGTATACTGATGACAATGCCCTATATCACAGTCGTCGTTCTGATTGCTTTTGGCCTAGTCACTGTTCTATTCAAAAAGAACTTGATCAAGATCATCATGGGTATTACTTTAATCCAGAATGCTGCTAACCTTTTTCTGGTCTCGCTTGCATATAGGAACGGAAATTATGCCCCTATATTCACGAGTGCTGAATCTGAGGAAATGGTTATGCCAACAACGCATGCGTTGACACTGACTAGTATTGTAATTGGATTGGCGACCACTGCTCTACTACTTTCCTTCGCTATAATGATTAAAAAACACTATGGAAGCATTAATACGGATGATATAAGGAGGTGTAAAGAATGAGTATAGACTTGCTGACTCATTCTCCTATATTTATACTAGCCATACCACTCTTGTTCGCTTTTTTGACCCCTTTGGTCAATAAAATTTCTAAAAAGATGCGGAATGTCCTTTTCCTGGTGGGATTGATTCTAACCGTATCTTTCGTTGGGATCATGAGTTACCAGGTTTTAACTGACGGGAGTTGGTTCTATGTCTTTGGAGCTGACAGTCCTAAACCAGGATCTATTCGTCCGGCTTTCTTTAGGATTACATTTATAGCGGATTCGTTCTCGGTACTCGCCACGATAACTATTGCTATAACAGCTCTAGCTGCCGGAATACATTCATTTAAATTTATGGAAGGATATTCCGGTTTGGGCAAGTTCTACACCCTATTCTTCTTAACCCTAGGTGGAGTAAACGGAATGGTTCTCACCGGAGATCTTTTCAATCTATTTGTATGGTTCGAAGTAACTTCCGTGGCTTCATGTGCATTGATCGCCTTTAGAAATTCCAGAGGAGAATCGATCGAGGCAGCCTTAAAGTACATGATTTTGAGCACGATAGGAGGTCTTTTGGTTCTTTTTTCGATAGGTTTGCTTTATGGGGAGTACGGAGTTTTAAATTACGTATTGTTAAATAGAGCTATAGCCCAGAATCCGGCAGTATTTGCTAACAAACTAGCTCTCGGATTATTGACAGTTATTTTCGCTATGAAGGCAAGTAGCGTGCCCATGCATATGTGGGCACCAGATGCGTATTCTGAAGCTCCCGGTTCGATGACACCCTTCATAGCTATAACCAGTATGGGCTCTTTGTTCGTACTTTTCAGATTATTTTTCGACGTGTTCAGTTTCCACCTGGATCCCACTGTAGGCGGAAATATACTCATAATACTGGGCGTTCTGTCGATGTTTATCGGCGTATCGATGGCTCTTGTACAGAGTGATCTCAAGAGATTGATCGCTTATCTTTCGGTCTCGCAGATAGGTTATATGCTTATGGCGGTCGGAGTCGGGTTTGCCACTTGGCAAACTGCAGAATTCAGCGAGTTTGGAAAACTCGCGATGAAAGGTGGATTGTTCCACATGTTGAATGACGGCGTTTACAAGGCGCTTTTGTTCTTGTCTGCTGTAGCGGTTGTTCACGCTACCGGCAAAAGAGATCTAAATAAACTGGGTGGACTCGCCCATAAGATGCCCTATACTACAGTACTGTTCTTGATAGGTGGACTCTTCATAGCCGGTGTTCCTCCACTTTCGGGCTTCAGTTCAAAATTGATGATATATGAATCCGTATACCTATACAATCCGATCTTGGCCGTCATAGCTTTAGTGGTCAGTATAATCACCTTAGCCGTTATAGGAAAAGCGTTCTTCAATGTATTCTTAGGCCCTGATCAGGGAATGGCCGACGGAGAAGTGCCTAAAAGCATGTTGTTCGCTACTGGTATTCTACTGGTAGTACTGATAGGCTTTACTTTGTTCCCGAATTATGTTGTCTCCGAGCTTATCTCACCAGCGGTTAAGGCGCTGACTCGAGAATTGGCCGAAGGAATTTCAGCGGGGATGATAGCATGATCGATATAGTATTGAGTGAAGTATTTTGGAGCCCTATTGTATTGATATTAGTGATAATATTGACAACTTTGGTTGCCTATCTATTTTATAGGATGGGACAATCAGAATTTGAAGAAACTGAACATAAGGGAGAACCATTCATATCTGGTAATAGACCTCCGAAGAGAGCTGGAGATATACATGTTGGAGGAGATAATCTGTTCTGGGGATTCACTAGGGCTTTGAGGAAATACTTTGAACCTCTCATCGAGGGCCATACCGG
>JAZKSP010000091.1:0-6354 GCA_036626005.1 Thermoplasmatota archaeon
ACGAAGGTTACAAGTTACCGGAAGAAAGGGATCATATCCTTAAGCTAGTTGAAGAAAGATTGAAAATCGATGAATCTCGACATCTCGTTCCTCGTTCGAGAAGATCTTAACTTGAAGTGTTTCCAGTCGATGACAGCACAAGATTGATTAGGAATATTGACTTCTATAATTACCATGACGAAAAGTATAGAAACATCTGAAGACTACGCTCTGAAGTTGGATGATGAAGATCCTTCATCAAAGTACAGAGATGATTTTTACATCCCCGAAGACACTGTTTATCTGAATGGAAATTCTTTAGGTTTGTTTTCTAAAAAGGCTGAGGATTCGATCAAGAAAGTCCAAGAGGAGTGGAAGGAATTAGCCATACAAGGGTGGATGGAGGGAGAGACCCCATGGTTCTTCATGGCGGAGACACTCGGTGAGGTGATATCAGATATGGTAGGAGCGAAGCCGAGGGAAGTGGTAGGTACCGGTACCACCACTGTGAACATCCACGCACTGGTTTCCACTCTTTTCGATCCCGAAGGAGGAAAAGACAAGATACTGGCGGATGAACTGAACTTTCCTACCGACATATATGCCCTTGAGGGAATTCTAGAATTGAAGGGTCTTAATCCTGAAAAGAAGCTCAAATTGGTCCCCAGCTCTGACGGACATCTACTTGATGAAGAGAGAATAGTGGAGATGATGACCGACGATGTAGCTCTTGTTCATCTACCCTCCGTACTATACCGCAGTGGTCAATTGTTGGATATGGAGTATCTCACGGAAAAAGCCCATGAAAGGGATATCATCATCGGTTTCGACTGCAGCCACTCTGTTGGAGTGATTCCTCATGAACTTCACGAATGGGGCGTAGATTACGCGATGTGGTGCGGTTATAAGTACCTTAATGGAGGACCAGGAAGCACCGCCTTTCTGTACCTCAACGAAAGGCATTTTGAAAAAGAACCGAAACTGAAAGGTTGGTTCGGTTATGAGAAAGACAAACAATTCGATCTTTCTCTTGATTTCATCCACGAAAAAAGCGCAGGTGGTTGGCAGATTTCTTCACCTTCTATTCTAGGTAGCGCGCCTCTACTTGGCTCATTAGAGATCATTAAGGAAGCTGGATTGAAGAATATACGGAAAAAATCCAAAGATATCAACGATTATTTTATCGATCTGGTAAAGGGTGTATTGAAAGAAAACTCCTATGACGTGAAAATACTTTCACCGGAAAAGGCAGAGGAAAGGAGCAGCCATGTTGCCATACAACATGAAAATGCAGACGCTATCAGCAGTTTATTGAGAGAGAAGGGGTTTATCACAGACTTCAGGCCTCCAAATGTTATCCGCCTAGCTTTCTCCCCTCTATACAATACCTACCACGAAGCCTGGTTGACCGTGATGGCTATAAAAGAAATTATCGATAACGAGGAACACCAAAGTTACAAGAAAAGGGATGAAAAACTAGTAACCTGAACTCGTGATAGGGCTGTCTTCTAGATAAAGGCAGAAATGAACCGTCTACCCTGGATAAACTATATAAACAGAAATAGATTGGTATTGCTCAATGACGAGGAATATCATAGAAGTAAAAGAAATCACCAAAAAATACGATGATTTGATCGCTGTAGATTCGATTTCATTCAAAGTACAAGAGGGAGAAATTTTTTCTTTAGTGGGTCCGAATGGGGCAGGGAAAACCACTACGGTAGAAATATTAGAATGCTTGAAGAAACCCACTTCTGGAAATGCTAGAGTGCTAGGTCATGACGTGAGAAGAGAAGACGATAAGATTAAGAAGAAAATAGGTGTGATGCCACAGGACTTCAACACCTTCGAAAGGTTGACTGCAAAGGAGAACATCAATCTTATGGGTGACCTATACGGATCGAACAAAACAGATCAAATAATGAAAAAAGTCGGGGTGTATGAATTCAAGGACAAAAAGTTCGCCGATCTTTCTGGAGGAATGAAGACTAAGGTCGGTATAGGCATGACCCTAATATCCGATGCCGATCTTCTGTTTTTGGACGAACCCACCACTGGTTTGGATCCACACGCTCGAAGAGAGACTTGGAATCTTATCAAAGATCTGAAAAAGATGGGTAAGACCGTATTCTTGACTACCCACTATATGGAAGAAGTCGAGTTTCTCAGCGATAGAGCTGGTATATTGATCGACGGCAGTATCGAAGTGATAGATTCAATAGAGAATCTGATAGAAAGGCACGGGGGCGGAATGAAGGTAAAAGTGTTGGAAGACGGTGAAGCTGTGAATATCATAAATGATAGAGCCGACGAAGTATTGAGCGGAGAGGAAGGAACTTTGACCGGTATTTTCGATAATAAAAAAGAAGCTAGGCAGGCATTGATAAAACTATTCCAGATCGACTCTGAGGTTGAAGTCGAAGAAGCGGGTATGGATGAAGTATTTCTCAGATTGACCGGGGGTAAGATTGACGAAGGAGGTGAACTAGTATGAAACGTGCATTTTCATTGTTCATCTCTTTGATCAAAAATTGGATGCGTAGTAAAACCGGCGTTTTCTTTTCGATTCTATTTCCTATAATGCTTTTGCTTATATTTAGCAGCGTCTTCGGTGGTCAACAAGCCACCGAGTACGACCTTTATGTGCAGAACGATGATATGGTAGACGGTAATGAAACTGAATTATCTAGAGTCTTTATCGACGCTTTGGATTCTTCAGAATCAGTAGATGTACAAGAGGTCGACAATGTCAGTGAACATAGAGAGAACAGAGCTTTCGGAAGTTACAGAGCTTTGCGGATAAAAGATGGTTTCAACGAAAGCGCTATGAACAAAAGCATAGAATTGAAAATGAAAGTTATAAAAAATACTACTAAATATATGAACGTCTCAGATCAAGAAGTACCTAATATGGGAAATTTTTCAGCGGAAAGCGCCGAGATCGTTTTGATGCTCAGTGATGACGATCAAGCGGCGCCGATTGTCAGAGGAACGGTCTACGGCGTGGTAGATTCATTCAATTCCCGCATGTTAGGTTTGAATGAAAGTGATACGACAGTAAACATCACCGAGGAATCACAAGGAGAAAGAGGATTACAACCTGTCGATTATTACCTACCCGGATTCATAGCGGCTTTCATAATGAGTAACGGGATCATAGGTGTGACCTCTAACATCTCTGAGTTCAAGAGAAATGGAATTCTTAAAAGATTGACCGCTACCCCTTTAAAGAAAAGAGATTGGATACTAGCTAATGTGGGACAGCAAACTGTGCTTGCCTTCGCTCTTACCGCCGTTATGATTTTGATAGCGGTACTAGTATTTGGCGCTCAGGCCTATCCAGGGCCTTATGCTATAGGGTTGATATTCCTGGGAGCTGTTGCCTTCTGTTCCGTAGGGATCGTTTTGGGCGGTCTCATAAAAGATGTTGAAGCCGCCAGTGGCGCTGGAAATGCGATTGCTTTTCCGATGATGTTCCTATCTGGAGCTTTCATACCAGTGGAGAGCTTCCCCGATTACCTGCAGACTGTTGCTAAATTCCTACCACTCTATTATTTCCATCAGGGGCTTCGAGAGATCATGATCTTACAGAATCCTTCAGACGCCCTGCTTGCTTATCTTGTCGTAGGTATTTTCGCCCTGATATTCATCATACTCGCGATAAAGACGACCAGATGGAAAGACATATAGAGGTTGAAGTAGATACAAAATAAGATAATATGGTCAAGCTGAGACCCGACAAGATGAATCTTGTAGAGGGCTATACCGCGTCTCCTACAGTATTCAAAAACATGGGGCTATATCTAGATGATTATTTTGAAAACAAAGATGGGATTAAATTAAAAGTGATAGAGGAAGACAGCGGCGAATGGTGCGTTGAAACCGTGAATGATTGAAGTCAATGATAGTTTTCACTCATCTTCTTTTATAGGCTCTCCACAGAAGAACTCTTCGCTCTCAGGGCAGGGCCCTCTTACACAAGGCGCTCCCGCCTCCTCGAAGATAATCGGGGCCTTTTCTCTTACTAGTTCTAACATCCTGTTAGCTAAATCCCTAATTTCCCACTGTGCTCTTTTGCAGCATCGTAAAGAGAAGAAATGCCACAGTTCTCTAGCGTTCATGGTGACTATTATATTGCTCTTGGTAGCGTTTGGAAGCACGAACCTTGCATCTTCCAACGGAACTTCATCCATGTCTTTCAGCTCGCTGTAGGTATCCTTCACATCTTCCATCAATCCATCGAATCGTTCTTTAGCTCTTTCATTGTCTTTTATAGAATCGGGAACAACAGGATCGAAATCTTCTATATTCACATACCTCTGACTCTGCTGGCTGTAGGAAGCGAGGCGGTGCCTCACCAGTTGATGGGTGAGAGTGCGTGAAACATCCTTGATAGCAAAAGTGAAGGAAGCGTGTTCTATCACGCTGTGGTGTCCGCTCTCCTTTATCTTGCCGAGTATCTCTTCTATCTTTTCATCGGTCATCTCCTCTTTATCCGGGAGATCCTCGTTATAGCAGGTTAATGCGGCGTGTGCAGCGCTACGATCAGGTTCCGGAGTATGATTTATCAGTTCTACCTTCATGGTACACCTCAGAACAATCCAGATATCTTTCCATCTTCATCTATATCGATGTCCTTAGCTGCAGGATGGGAAGGAAGTCCAGGCATCGTCGTTATGTCTCCAGCCATAGGTATCAAGAATCCTGCTCCCGCATTCACTCTGACCTTCCTTACCTTCACCTTGAAATCTTTCGGTCTTCCTCTCAGCTTTCTGTCGTCAGATAAGGAATAATGGGTCTTCGACATGCAGATTGGTAAATCGGCTAGGTCGTCTTTTTTTATCCTTTGAAGATCCTTTTTAGCCTGCGGGGTAAAGACAACGTCGTTTGCCCCATAAATTTTTGTCGCTATATCCCTGATCTTTTCTTCAGGCTCTTCTTTGAGAGAGTAAAGAGGTCTGAAGTCGCTTTCCTTCTCATCGCAGATCTCTTTCACCTCTTCAGCTAGTTCGATCCCACCGTCTCCGCCCTCTTGGTAAATTTCCGTTACGGCGTAAGGGACTTCTATATTCTCACATAATTCCTTCAGATAATCTATTTCTTCCTGAGTATCCGAAGGGAACCTATTTATCGCAACGACAACAGGTACCCCGAACATCTGGATGTTTTTCAAATGTTTATCAAGATTGGGGAGTCCCTTTTTCATCGCCTCTAGATTTTCCTCTTCTAGATCTTTCCTAGAAACTCCGCCTTGTCTTTTTAAAGCTCTAACAGTAGCGACCATCACCGCAACGTCAGGTTCAAGGTCTCCTTCCCGACAAACGATGTTGAAGAATTTTTCTGCACCGAGGTCCGAACCGAAACCCGCCTCAGTAACAAAATAATCGGAAAGACCTAAACCCAATTTAGTAGATACCAAGCTACTCGTACCGTGAGCTATGTTAGCGAAGGGACCTCCATGGATGAAGGCGGGTACGCCTTCGATCGTCTGAACGAGGTTCGGTTTTATCGCATGTTTCAAAAGAGCAGCCATGGCACCAACACCTCCGAATTCACCGGCAGTCACCGGTTCTCTGTCGTGAGTGTAGCCTATTATTATATCAGACAACCTATCTTTCAGATCTTCGATACCATCAGCTAGACACAAAATAGCCATGACTTCAGAACTAGCGGTGATCCCGAAAGTGCTCTCATTAGGCATACCGTCAGATGTACCTCCCAAACCCGCTACTATATTTCTTAAAGCCCGGTCATTCATATCGAGGACTCTCGGCCAAACTATCTTTCTAGTATCTAGATTCATCTCATTGCCTCGATGCATGTGATTGTTGATCATCGCTGAAAGCAAGTTATGTGCTATACCTATAGCGTGCATATCCCCAGTAAAATGAAGATTTATATCCTCCATAGGAAGTACCTGCGAATAACCTCCTCCCGCTGCACCTCCCTTGATCCCCATGGTAGGACCTATCGAAGGTTCTCTGATACCTAATGTGGCTTTTTCACCCATCTTCCAAAATGCCTGAGTTAAACCTATGCTCGTAGTGGTTTTACCCTCACCGCTTCGAGTGGGCGTCATAGTAGTTACGAGGATCAGATTCCCGGGTTCTTTATCTTTGTACTCTTTGATGGTGTCTAAAGATAATTTCGCCTCATAATCACCTCTAGGTTCTATATCGTCTTCACTCAATCCTATCTTCTCCGCGATATCGCTTATCGGTTCTAACTCGGCTTCCTGTGCTATCTTGACGTCGGATTTCATATCGGTTGATAAAGGGAGAGTAATTTAAAATGATTGTGCCGATGTCGAAAGATTCTAAATTATAGAAAAACTTATCAAACAGCGAAGTTTTTCGTTTGAATCGGTGTTATAAT
>JAZKSP010000092.1:0-6293 GCA_036626005.1 Thermoplasmatota archaeon
ATTATAGAAAAACTTATCAAACAGCGAAGTTTTTCGTTTGAATCGGTGTTATAATTGCCGCAGAAGGCACTGTTAAGCGTATCCGATAAAACCGGTATAGTCGAATTTGCCAAAGGATTGAGAGAGCACGGTTTTGAGATCATCTCTTCAGGTGGGACGGCCTCTGTTCTAAAAGAGGCGGGGTTGGAAGTCACCGAAGTGAGTGAAGTGACAGATTTTCCTGAGATATTAGACGGACGAGTGAAAACACTCCACCCGAAGATACACGGCGGTATTCTGTATCAAAAGGGAAAGCATGAAGAGGATATCGAAGAGCATGCTCTACCTCAACTAGATCTCGTTGTTGTGAATCTTTATCCTTTTGAAAATGTTATACAGGAAGATCACGACGTAGAGGAGGCAATTGAAAACATAGATATCGGCGGTGTAGCTTTATTGAGAGCGGCAGCAAAAAATCACGAAAGAGTAGCAGTCGTGACAGATGAAAAAGATTACGACGTGATTCTGAAAGAGGTGGACTCTAAAGATGGAGATATAAGTGAAAAAACAAGAAAAGAACTAGCTCTCAAGGCTTTTCAGCGAACCTCAAGATACGACTCGGTGATATCCGACTACCTACAGAAAGAATTCAAAATGGAAAAATTCCCAGAAACTTATAACATCTCCGGAAAGAAGGTCAAAGATCTTAGATACGGAGAAAATCCAAATCAAGACGCAGCGTTTTATCGAACTGAATACACTCAGGAAAGTTCCGTTTTGAAGGCAGAAAAACTCCACGGTAAGTCTCTCTCTTATAACAACATAAGGGACCTAGAAGCGTCGCTGGAGATCGTGAAAGAATTTGAAAAACCCGCGGTCGCAGCCATCAAACATACTAATCCTACTGGCGTAGCTACAAAAGATGACCTTGCGGAAGCCTATCAACTCGCTTACGAATGTGATCCTCAGTCCATATATGGGAGTATCATCAGTGCGAACAGACCTATAACGGTGGAGATGGCAGAAAAGATGGACGAGATATTCGTCGAAGCTAGTATTGCACCCGGATACGAAGAAGGAGCCATCGATGTTCTGAAAAACAGCAAAAATATAAGGATAATGGAACTGCCTGAATGGAATTCACAAAGAGAAGGGGTCGAATTCGCTAAGATAGCGGAAGGACTGCTTGTGCAGGATAGAAATAGAAATAAAGTTAGTAAAGAGGAGATGGAAGTTAAAAGCAAAAGACAACCCACAGACAAAGAATTAGAGGCTATGGAATTTGCATGGAAAGTCATCAAACACGTCAAATCTAACTCTATCATATTCACTAGAAAGGACCACACGGTGGGTATAGGTGCAGGTCAGATGAGCCGTGTCGACGCTGTCAAGATAGCCAAGATGAAATCTAGATCTGATACCCAGGGATGTACAATGGCTTCGGATGCTTTCTTCCCATTCCGTGACGGTATCGATGAAGCTGCCGAAGCGGGTATAGAATCAGTCATCCAACCTGGGGGATCGATAAGAGATGATGAGGTCATCGAGGCGGTCAACGAACATGGGATGAGCATGGTCTTCACCGGTCAAAGAGTTTTCAAACATTGAGTGATCGTATGAAAAAAGAAGAGGGAAAAGAAAAGAGATCTGAAAATCCTAAAAAGAAGTTTGACCATCCTGAAGATTATCTTTATTCATTAGAAAGGATCGGAGTAAAACTCGGTTTGGACAAGATAGAAGATTTCCTTTCAAGATTTGATAACCCACAGAACGATTTCCAAGCAATAGTTGTGGGAGGTACAAACGGAAAAGGATCGGTCTGCAGAACATTAATCAATATTCTAGAAGAAGGAGGTTACACGACTGGACTTTTTATATCTCCTCATCTGATCGATTTCGAAGAAAGAATCCAGATAAACGGGAAAAATATAGGGGAGGAAGAACTCTGGAATTTGATCGAGAAAGTCCATCCAGTGGTTAAGAAAATCGAAGAAGAAGACCCTGAAAAAAGACCTAGTTTTTTCGAAGTTCTGGCAACATTAGCATTTTTATCTTTTTCAAATCATGACGTAGATGTTGCGGTTCTAGAAGTCGGGATGGGAGGAAGACTCGACGCTACCAATGTGTCCCCACATGGCCTTTCCGTTGTCACCTACGTGGGTTATGACCACGCTAAACATCTCGGTGACTCCAAGACGAAAAGGGCCTACGAAATGGGTGGCATAATAGATGAAGGTAATCACTTTGTAACAGGAGAGAAGAAGAAAGAGATAAGGGAGTATTTCAAGGAGCTCTGTGAAGAAAAGAATGCTGATTTCAATTACGCCTTTGACAGAGATTACCAGATATCTTATGATCCGCTAAAAGTTATAACAGGACCTTATGGAGAAATAGATATACAGGGTTTGACCCCATGGCAGGCAGAAAACGCACTTATATCACTCAAAGTAGCGGAAGGATTGAAGGAGCGAAATTACGAACTAAGTGAAAGTGACATAGTTAAGGGAATAGAAAACACTAGACTGCCCGGGAAGATGGAATTCGTCAAAAAGGAACCGAGAGTAATGATAGATTCTGCCCACAACAAAACTGGCTTTGAGGCTCTCAAGATCGGATTAGAACTTATCGACTACAACAGGTTACTACTTGTGACTGGCATCTTGGAAGATAAGGATCATAGTGATATGGTGAAAATTCTTGGACCTCTTTCCGATCTTGTCTATACCGCTGAACCCGTGAGTGAAAGAAAACTAGATAGCCAAGTCCTCTCTCAGGATTTCAAAGATCACTGCCCTGCTGAGGACTACGAACACGGTATCGAAGCACTAGAAAAAGCGGAAGAAGAGTGGAGTGAAGGTGATTTGATCGTAGTTACGGGTTCGATGTATCTACTAGGGGATATTTTGAAGGAGTTGAGATGATAAGATGGATTTCGGAGAGATGATAAAGCGGTTGAAAGAAGAATTCGACGTCGGAGCCTTTCCGGGCAAGAACCCTGATGATAACGAAACACCAGATAGATCTCCATTCGAAGTATTGATATCTACGGTATTATCTCAGCGTACCAAGGACGTCAATACTCATAAAGCATCGGAAGCTTTATTTTCTAGCTATCCTACTCCTAAAGCGTTAGCGGAGGCGCCCCTCGATCACGTAAAAGAGCTGATAAAACCGTCTGGATTTTACAATGTGAAAGGAGAAAGGGTAAAACGGATTGCGAAAAGGATACACGAAGAATACGACGACGAGGTGCCCGACGACTTGGACAAACTGCTCGATTTTAAGGGCGTTGGAAGAAAAACAGCGAACTGCGTCATGGTTTATGGTTTCGGGGAACCAGCGGTCCCTGTGGATACTCACGTACATAGGATCAGCAATAGGTTGGGTATAGCCGATACGGATGATCCAGAAGAAACTGAAAAGGTGCTTGAAGAAGAGATGCCTAAGAAATACTGGATCGAGATAAATAGATTGATGGTCGTCTTCGGTAAAAACATATGTAAACCTAGAGAGCCTAAATGTGAGAGATGCCCTTTGACAGAGATGTGTGAATACTATAAGGAGGTGTATATGGATGAAGATAGATAGGTTGGAAACGATACCGATAGGGATAGATAGAAACGAGGTCTTCAAGATCTCCACTGGTTCTTCGCTGACAGCAGAAAATGTTATCATAAAGCTCGAAGCTGACGATTTGATCGGATGGGGTAACGCAAGCGCTAACAGCGTAACTGAAGAAACAACAGAATCTATTTTGAAAGCGTTGAAAAATTTTAGCTCTAGAATCGAAGATGAAGAAGTAGACATAGAAAATAATTGGAAAGCGTGGAACGAAGAATTGCCTAAGGACCCCTCCGCTTTAGCAGGATTAGATATAGCTTTACATGATTTGAAAGGAAAATTGAAGAATAAGAGCGTTTTAGATTTCTATGAAGGAAAAAATGAAGGGATCCTTACTGACAGGACTATCGGGCATATGACCAAAAGTGAAACGGTCGAGCACGCTAGGGAATTCGTTGATAAAGGTTTTAGAGCCTTAAAGATCAAGATAGGACTCGGTTTGATGGAAGACGTGAAGAGGGTCAAAGCGGTTAGAGAAGAAGTGGGAGACGATATCGATATTTGGGTGGACGCCAACCAGGCTTTCACAGCCGAAGAGTCCATAACACTCTGTCAGAAATTAGAAGATTCGGACCTAAAATTCGTCGAGCAGCCTGTAAGGGTTAACGATCTAGAGGGGCTAAAAAAAGTTACTGAAGAGACCGATATCCCGATAATGGCGGATGAAACGATAAAAGGCCCTGAGATAGCTAGGAAGATCTGTGAAGAAGAGATAGCCGACATGATAAATATCAAATTGGCCAAATGTGGTGGTCTGACAGGCGGAAGAAAGATCGTAGAGATTATGGAAGAATACGATGTTGATGGAATGGTCGGCTGTATGGGAGAGACTAGTGTTTCTATAGCGGCGGGAGCTCACCTTTTCAATTCCACTCCAAACCTAAAATATGCGGATCTAGACAGCCATTTTATGCTTTCAGACAATATCGCTAGTGGACTCGAGTTCACCGATGGTAAACTTTGGACTTCCGATGATCCGGGTTTAGGGATGAAAGTCGATGAGAAAAAATTAGAAAAATATAGGATCGACTTGAAGGGTGAATCATGAAGATCAAGACACCTTCTAGACTTCATTTCGGAATTATCGATCTGAGTAGAGAGTTTAGTAGAAAGTACGGTGCCTTCGGTATAACACTAAGAGATGGTTATGAAATAGAGATGGAACCCATCGAAGACGGTATTCATGTAGAAGGTAGTGAAAGAGAAAAAAAGATAGCGAAGAAGGTCCATAGAAGATTGAGAGAAAAGTTCGATATAGCTGATGGATTCGAGATAGTAGTGAATGAAAGTATACCAAACCATGTTGGCTTAGGCTCGACCACGCAGTTCACTCTCGGAACCGGCTACGGGATTTTGAAAGAATGCGGCGAAGAAATTTCTATCAAAAAATTAGCGAAGATGCTGGGGAGAGGACGTTTTTCAGCGATCGGGACACACGGTTTCGAAAACGGTGGCTTCATCCTCGAAGGGGGTAAAGTAAAGGAAAAAGATATCTCGCCTATGCTGAAGAGAAAGGATGTTCCAGAAGATTGGCGTTTCTTGATCATCTGTCCAGAACAGGAAAAAGGATACGATGAGAAGGAAGAGAAACCCATAATGGAAGATCTGACTGTAAATAGAAAATATCCAGAAAAGATATGTCACAATCTACTGATGGGAGTCTTGCCTTCTTTGGAGGGAGAGGATATAGAATCTTTTGGTGAGCATCTCACCAAAATACAGGAGCTAGTCGGCGAATCTTTTTCTGATTATCAGGAGGGTATCTACCATCCCGTGATCAGTGACATAGTAAAATCTCTCATCGATAGCACTTATGGAGGAGGACAAAGTTCTTGGGGGCCAACAGCATACGGTCTGGTCAGAGAGAAGGACTTAGATGGACTGAAAAACAAAGTCTTAGAAGGAAAAAAGGAAGAAAATTATAGAGTGTGGATCGGAGAACCGAATAATGAAGGTGTTATTGTAAAAGATTGAACAGATCATTCCTGCAGATCTTTCTGGAGCTCTATCCTTTCAGCTATCTTTTCGGGACTTTCTAGAGCATCCGTTGACGGGATGTTGAATCTCTGTTCATACTCTACCGCGTATCTTTTCTTTTCTTCCTCTGTAAGGTCTTCTGGATTGATCGTGATCGCTATAACATCTGCTCCGGAATAAGACCTTATCAAATGTATTTCGTCTTCTAGGTTAGGCATCGGCCACTGGATATCTTCAGATTGATAATGACGATATTTTCTAGCTGGAGCGTGCTGTAAGACCACCGCGTCTGGTTGACTTCCAGCCAGGACAGCTCTAGAGCCGCAGACATATGCGGGATGAGAGATACTCCCTTGACCCTCTATCAGGATGTAATCCGGTTTTTTGTCTTTCCAAGCTTTCCATATCTGATATTCCAGTTCACCGACCATGTAGTCCCCCTTGATAGAATCGAGCGGTAGGCCATACTCGGAGCCCTGCAGAAGCCCTGTCTGTCCTGTAGCTATCCACTCTACCTTGGCGCCTCTCTCCTTCATGGCTTCGTAGGTCTCTAAAAGCGCCGTCCTTTTCCCTACAGAACTATCGGTTCCCAGGAAAGGTATTGTCAGGGCGTCGATCTGTTCTTTTCTATTCTTGAAATAATGAAGTTCATCGAGTGGAGGAGATTTTCTTATATCTTCTAATTCTACGCCGTATTCGTTAGCTAATTCCACGAA
>JAZKSP010000093.1:0-6278 GCA_036626005.1 Thermoplasmatota archaeon
ATTTTAAGATTTTAAAATACATATATATGAATTGGAACAACCAAGCTACGTATAAAAAGAGAGATGATATATATTCGGGTCCCTGGCTAAATAAATAAAATCTATCAAAATTCACATAGATGAAAGTGGAGAAAAATATGAAAAGTTGGAACTGCATGATCGTCAATATTTTGAATTCATCTTTAATATTCTCTTCTGAGATTATGAGTATAGTTTGGGGGATAGCTAGGCCGAGCAATACTATTATAAATAATTCATAACCGAAAGGGAGTATCAAGAAGATTGTCGCTATAAGAAGCAAGAACATTATACTCGTTTGAAAGTAAGGCAATCTAGGGAATCTAAATAGATTTCCCGGTCTGAAGGGGAGTATATTCTTCACTGAATCTTTCCACGCTTTTTTAGAAATCGAGATGAGATATATCCCTATCAGGAGCAGACCTACTCCTCCGAAAAAATAAATTAGATTCCAAAATAAAACTATCTCGAAACCTATCACGGAACTGCCGATCCCCAAAAGGAATTTTCCTATATCGGATTTTTTCATCATAAATGGAGTGATGAATTTTCTAAAATAATTTTTGGTATTTACAACATAATTATTCATCTAGAAGGAAGGATAAGAGTTAAATTACAATGTTTGATTGAGAGCATATCATGTCGAGACCAGAAGATCTGAGTATAGTAGAACCCGGAAGTCCCGAGTCGATAAGTCAAAAGGAATACTCGATAGAAGATTATATCGAACACTTCACCGAACTAGTAGAACTTGAGAGACAGGAAGAGATGGAAAGACACGAGAGGGAGATGAGACAATTATCTGGATGGGAGAGGCAGAATGAAGGAAGAGCGATCTTGAACTCCCGTGCTAGAGACGAGGGCACAGGGTTGGGAGGTAAATTTTTGGTGAAATTTGTTAGAAAGGACGGCCTTCCAGAGATCGAGATAAGTGTAGGTGATCTGGTTCGAGTCAGTAAAAACGAACCTTTATCAGATGATAATCCTTCCGGAACTGTCACTGAAAGGACCGGATATTCTTTAAAAGCTGCCTTTGATGATCGTCCTCCCGACTGGATGTATGACAAGGTTCGGGTGGACCTTTATGTGAACGATATCACTTATCAGAGGATGTTAGATGCCCTTGAAAAAATAGATGATTTAGAAGGGAAGAAAAGGAAATTGATAGATACTCTGTTACAAGGAAAAGACAGGCGATTCGATCCCGTAGAGGAAGTCTATTTCTGTAATAGAGAGTTAAATGAAAGTCAGAAAGAGGCGGTTAAAAAAGCTCTTAGGTCAAAAGAATTTCATTTGGTACATGGTCCTCCCGGAACGGGAAAAACGGTCACTTCCGTGGAGATAATAGAACAGGCAATAGAAAGAGAAAAGGACATATTAGCTTGTGCCGATTCTAATGTGGCCGTCGATAATCTCGTGGAGCACCTAGACTCGAGAGGTAGAGAAGTGGTCAGAGTAGGTCATCCCGCTAGAGTGACTCCTATTCTTCGAGAGCATACTTTAGATTACATTCTAGAAAAGAACGATACCTATCAAAAGGCACAGGAACTTAGACAGAGAGCATTGGATTTGAAAGATGAGCAGGATAAATACACCTATCCTAGTGGTCGTTGGAGGAGAGGCCTCAGCGATGAGGCTATAAAAAGCTTGGCTAATAAAGGAAAGGGTAGTAGAGGGATACCTCCTAACAAAATCAAAGAGATGGCTAAATCACTAGAGATACAGGAGGAAGTAGATGAACTCTTCGAAAAAATAGAAAAGCTTGAAAACAAAGCCGTTGGAGAGGTTTTAGATAGAGCGGACGTTGTCTGTACTACTAATTCTTCAGCTGCATCTCAGGCTTTAGAGGACGAAGATTTTGATATCTGCGTTATAGACGAAGCTACTCAAGCTACTGAACCCTCTTGTTTGATTCCGGCGATTAAAGCGGAAAAACTCGTGATGGCGGGAGATCATAAACAGCTTCCTCCGACTATTTTGAATGAAAAAGCCAAGGAAGATGGTTTAGATGAGACCATGTTCGAAAGGTTGATAGCTCTCTACGGGGAGGAAGCTAAAAGCTTACTCACGGTCCAGTATAGGATGCATGAAAAGATAATGCGATTTTCCGCCGATGAATTTTACGACGGAGAATTGATCGCAGATTCTTCAGTACAGAGACACACTTTGGAAGATCTGATCGAAAAAAAACAAGTAGGGAAGTTCGAAGAAGTACTCGATACTGAAGAACCCATAGTGTTAGTGGACACCCATGGGGAGATGCCAGAAAAGACTAGAGCTGGTTCCCCCTCGAAGGAAAATCCAGGAGAGGCGCTTCTCGCAGAAGAGTTCGCCTCCAGATACATGGAGAACGGACTAGACCCTATCGATATAGGGATAATAACCCCATATAAAGATCAGGCAGACCTGATAAAGGACAAAGTTGAAGAGGAAAATTTAGAAGTGGATACTGTAGATGGTTTTCAGGGAAGAGAGAAAGAGGTCATCATATTATCCCTGACAAGAAGTAACGAAAGAGGAGTTATAGGATTTTTGAGAGACTTAAGAAGATTGAATGTCAGTTTGACTAGGGCTAAAAGAAAACTGATAGTGTTGGGCGATACCGAAACCCTCTCCTCTAATGAAGTCTATGATAAACTATTCGATTATATAGAAAAAGAAGGTAAAAGTTTTGAAGTGTCTATTTGACTCTTCATCCAAGAGCTTTTTTCTGGATCTTCATCAGTTCTTCGATCCCCTTTTCGGCAAGATCGAGAAGTTTATCGTGCTGTTCTCTTGAGAATACGGCCTCTTCTCCAGTAGCCTGGACTTCTATAAAATTCCCTTCTTGGTCCATCACTACGTTCATATCAACATCCGCATTAAAGTCGTCCTCGTAACAGAGGTCGAGCCTCTCTTCATCCGCTATCACACCGACACTGGTCGCGGCCACCTGTCTCTTCATCGGATCTTCTTCGATATCTTCGTCTTCCATCATCTTTTGTACAGCAATTTTTAATGCGACCCAGGCACCAGTGATAGAGGCAGTTCTAGTACCTCCGTCAGCCTGAAGAACGTCACAATCTATCCAGAGAGTCCTTGGCCCAACCTTCTCCAAGTCTATCCCCGCTCTCAGACTTCTTCCTATCAAACGCTGGATCTCTTTGGTCCTCCCTTTAGCTCCTTTTCTCTCTCTTCTTATCCGTTCCTCTCCACTACCAGGAAGCATGCCGTACTTTGCGGTAAGCCATCCATGGTCCGCCTCTTCTTCGTTGATCCAAGGTGGAAGTGACTCTTCGACCATAACTGTACAGATAACTTTGGTCTTACCGGTCTCTATAAGCGCCGATCCCTTTGGATTTTCGAGATAGTTAGGTTTTATGGAGGTCTCACGTAGTTCATCATTCGCTCTGTCTCCTCTTGCCATCTTAGACACCTTTTAGTCACTTGAAGTACGTTTAAGATATAAATGTTAGGTGGAGTTATAACCTGCTTTAGGGAGAGAAGGTAGAATCTAAAATCCCCGAAAGAATTAAGAAAGGCCTTTTTGATAGGAGTCCATGACATTTAGAGGATTCATCTCGATAGATGTAGAACCCACGGATAAGATGCACGAGTTCATGGACGAGTTGGAGAGAACGGGTGCTCCTCTCAATATGGTAGATCCCAGTCAATTACACATGACCGTCAAATTTCTAGGCGATACTGAGGAGGATATGGTCGATGAGATCGTTGAGAAGACTGATTTTGCACTAGAACCCTATAATCCTTTCAAGATCGATCTAAAAGGTACAGGCGCCTTCCCTCACCTAGGTTTCATGAAGGTAGTTTGGATTGGGTCGGAAGTATCTTCTGAAGAGACTCAAACCTCAAAAAACGAAGAATTCGATCTTCTTTCTGATATTGCTCATAGAGTGGAAGAAGAACTCGTTCCATTGGGATTCGGAAGAGACGATAGAGAATTTTCCCCCCACTTCACCGTGGCTAGAGTAAAAGGTGGAAAGAATAAAGAAAAACTTAAAAGCACGATAGAGAAATACGAGGATGAGGAATTTACGACCTGGAAAGTGGAGAAGCTGACCTTGAAGAAAAGCATTTTAAAGAAAACGGGTCCTGAATATCACGTTGTTGAGGAGATACCTGTTTAATCGAGGTTTATATCATATTCATGATTAATCCAACCACCATATTAGGGATAGCCGTATTTCTTCCCGCAGTGATCGTGCTTTACTACTTTCTCGGAGAGTACGAGAGATATTTCAAAGCTAACAAAGCTTTGTTCTTGATCCTTGCAGGTCTTGCGGTTGGGATGGGAACGGGATACTTTTCCTTGTCTTTTTTCTTGCAGGGTATTGTTTTAGCGCTTTTACTGATAATTTTAGTGGAGATAATAAAATTATTGGTGATGATGCAGAAACCGTTCCGGATGAACTACGATACTCCTTTCTATGGATTCGGCTTTGGGGCCGGAATCGGAGCGATGATGGTCTTCACATTAGTCTATGGATTTAGATTATTCTCTTCAGAACCGATCGAGATGTTTTCCATTTTCTTGATATCTTATAATTATACTTTGGTCCATGCCTCAACTGGAGGTCTCATAGGATATGGAAGCAGTAAGGGTGATTTCTGGATATTTCTTTTGAGGGCAGTTCTCATTAGTGGTCTTCATGTCTCCCTAATGACATTTTTTTGGGAAGGGAGACTTAGTTTGATTGGTGACTTTGCTGTTTTGGTAATAGGAGCTGTTTATGGGACTTTTTTAGTCCTTTATCTCTACAACGAGATCTTCCCTAAAGTAATATCTGATAAGATGGAAGAGATCGAGGCACAAGAGAGTAAGTCCACCTAATAATTATATAAAACCGATATGCTATTTTGTGCGATGGGTAAAAGAAACTGTGAAGATTACCATAACGGTAAAACCGTGACTGAGAAAAACTCTTCTAAGAAAAGGGTGGGGAAAAAGGGCAGTTCTCCATTACAGAGAGTGATTGTATTATTGATAGTTTTCCTGCTTCTAGCCGCATTATTTTTTGGACCTATCATGGATTTCTTTTCCGGTCCATGGGGAATCGGACAGGTATATCCGCAAGAAGCGGATTACACTATCCGCAGGAGTATAAATATCGATAACGTAGGTGGAGGTTCACTAGATTATAATCTCACATTGGCTTCACCTTATAACATTTCGGAAAATGATATCCAGTATATAGATGATATGAATTTGGATCCCGATCCTGAGTTCCATCAGAAATATGGTTCCGAATGGAAATCGTGGGACCGGGAAATAGATTTCCAAGAGTCGGAAGACATAGAAATAGAGTATGATGTGAGAACTACCACCGTTTCTTGGGATTATTCAGGAGAAGAATCGGGAACTATCGATGATATCCCAGGGGATTTGAAAGAACAGTATAATAAGAACCAGTGGCAGCTTGACAGAGATCGGAATAATGACAGTCAGAACGATTGGATGATACAGCCGAATCATACTGAGATACAAAGTTTAGCGGAAGAAATAGTGAAAGACGAAGATAACGTATACGATAAATCTAGAGCTATATATGATTGGATCGATGAGAATATCGAGTATGAAATAGGGAGATCAGGTCTTTTGCCTAAACATGCGGTTTGGGCTCTAGAGAGTGGAACTGGAGATTGTGATGAACAATCGTTCTTATACGCTTCACTTTCTAGAGCAGTTGAGATACCTACCTGGATGGAACTCGGTGTTCTATATGATCGTGCCGGTCAAAGGTGGGGTGGTCACGGCTGGATAAGAACAAGATTTGTTTCGGAGGACGGAACTGGTGAATGGGTCAATATCGATCCGGTGAACGACCAATTTTATTTTAGAGACGCTTTACGGTTTACAACGTGGGTAGATGATGGTAGTAAGGATCATCTTGAAGATTTTTATTATTATATAAGATGGAAAGGACAACAGGACGATCTTGAAATGGAAGATAATTTTGAAGATATTAAAATGGAAACTGAAGGGAAGGTGGTTCCTGAGGATGGTTGGCTGATCCCTGGATTTGATGTGATGATAGGTGTTCCCGCGATTGTAAGTTCTGTTATCCTGTATTCGATTATAAAAGAGGGAAAAGCAAGTTCCGACTCCCGGATTTGAGTCGGAATCACAGATTCCAACAACTCGTAAATCATAGATTTACTCGTGAACCGGGGTTCAAATCCTAAAAAAGAAGAGAAAGTCCCGACACCCGGATTTGAGTCGGAATCACAGATTCCAACAACTCGTAAATCATAGATTTACT